>DATLUC010000041.1:0-16451 GCA_035533335.1 Candidatus Baltobacterales bacterium | reverse complement strand
AGTCGGACGAAAGCGAATGACTTCATCTGCGATCGAGCGTGGGAAAGAGGTCGCCGGGCGCTCGACGTGGTCCTCCATCGTCCAGGCACGAACCGACGCGCCGGTCCCTCGCGCTTCCTCCTCGATGCCCTCGGCGATCTCGGTTCGAGACCGGTCCTGGATGATGCAAACCCGGTCTGTCGGGCCAATGTTCAAGCAGGTCCGCACCGCGTTGCGGGCTCCCGCGGCAAACTCGGGGCGCATACGAGCAGAAGGTTAGCCGTATGTCGCGCGCCGGTCCGAAGGCGGCACCCTTGGTCGGCACGGGATTGAGTCCACGTGAGTCGCCCACGCTGGGTTTGAGGAACTGGCGCCGGGGACCGGCCCGGTCTTCTGCCCTCAAAACATTGTCCTGAACCGGTCTTACTGTCGGGATACCCCGCGCGTCCTCTTATATGGGTGCGGACTTGAGTTATATGCGCAGACTCGAGCGAGAGTCCGATTGATGCCGATAACGATGCCTATTAGCGATAGCTCGATCACAAGTGACGGGAGGAATGAGACTCTTAATCCCAAGGTTCAGGGTTCGACTCCCCGCACGAGCACCAGCATGTTGTGGGTTGATAGATGTAGGGCTGCGCCATGTCCCGATCCTCCTCTTTCTCGGTGAGGAAGAGCGCGGCCCCTCCGGTCGTTCCCCGACCTTCAGCGGCTTCAGCCCATGTATCTCTCGCAGCGCGTCGACAACGTCTGGGTCGTACCAGTGATTGACTCTGCGGCTAATGTCCTCCACAGCCGCGATCGGAGTCATAAGCGATCTCCGGTAGACCCGCCCGATGGTGATCGCATCGAACGACTCGGCCACAGCGATGATTCGGGCGCCCAAGGGTATGTCCGTGCCTTTCAGTCCGGCTGGGTAACCGGTTCCATTCCAGCGTTCGTGATGGTGTCGCACAATCGGTGCAACTTCAGCCAAGGCGGAATGTTGAGCGATCATGTCCGCCCCGATGTCAGGGCCCCGCCTTACCGAGTACGTCGTCGCGGACCCCGATCATGCCGAGATCGTGCAGAGATCCGGCGGTACGTAGAAGGTCGACCTTGCGATCGCCGAGCCCGAGGTGGTCGCCGAGGCGGCCGGCCATCTCCGAGACGCGTATCGAATGCGAATCCGTATACCGATCGCGAGCGTCAAGCGCCTGTGCTGCAAGCTCGAGCGTCTGGTCCTTGAGCATCGTTTGCCTCTGAACGTCGGCGATCCCACCTCGTGTGGCCAGAACAAGGCCAAACAGCACTGGCACAATGAAGTAACCGACCGGGAACTGAAGCAGAAAGTAGAGAATCCCGCCGGCAAAGCTGACTACCAGCGTCGCTGACACTAAGGAAAGGCCAACGTTTTCCGATAGCGTCACCCCGAAGGACTTCCGTTGCACCAACGCCAGCATGAAGGCGGTGCTGAGGTAGTTCAGGCCAGCGACCGTGGCCGCGTAGACCACAGTCGGCGGTCCCGGACGACTTCACAGCCACCTGGACCCCACGATCGCCTCGCAGGATCTCATGAGCGTGGGTGAGTGCACCGATTACCGCGCGCTTCCCGGTCGACTCGACGAACCGGCATGCGGCCTCCGCAGCTTTGCCATCAGCTGGAGAACTCGGTTACTTCTCGGCGTTGCCCCGCCTCTTCTCGACGGGGTAGCGCTTCTCGGTCTTGGCCAACTTCGCTTGAAGGGCGCCTGGGAGATCAACCTCGAGGACATCACACAGGCGCAGCACGTAGTAGAGAGTGTCTGCCAACTCGTCCCGAATAGCCTCGGCACGGGCTGAATCGCTCATCGCCTCGGCCGCCGTAAGCCACTGGAAAATCTCAGTAAATTCACCAACTTCGCCGACCAGGGCCATGACAGGTTCTTAGGGTCGTGGAAGACGCTGCGCATCGCCGCGCCCAGTTCAAGGCTGCTGGCGGTCTTCAAGATGTAGCCGGAGCCGGGTCGGGTGTTGATCATGCCCGAGGGCAACCTCGAGTGGTGGGAGGATCAGCACCTCGAACTGGTGGAGATGGCCTGAGCCAACGCCGGCCCAATCGCGATCCCGCCCGAGCCGGCGCGGCGGACGACAATAGCAGCGTGGCCGGTGAGCAGCGACTTGACCCCCACGGGCGGCCTGAGCGCGACCCCGGCGCAGCGCCGCCGAGCGGGGCGGAGGGCGAGCTGGCGCCGGACCGCCCGACCCCGGGTCTGGGGAGCTGGTGAACAACCTGACCCTGGCCCGGGCGACGATGGGGACCTCGCTTGGGTTCCACATCGTGTTCGCCGTCCTCGGCGTGGGCATGCCCGCCCTGATGATGGTGGCCGAGGCGATCTGGCTGCGGACCGGAGATCGGGTGTGGCTGGGGCTGGCCCGGCGCTGGGCCAAGGCCTTCGGCATCCTGTTCGCGGTCGGCGCCGTCTCTGGCACCGTGCTCTCGTTCGAGCTCGGACTGCTCTGGCCCCGCTTCATGGCCTTCTCCGGCAGCATGATCGGCCTCCCCTTCTCGGCCGAGGCCTTCGCGTTTTTCACCGAGGCCATCTTCTTGGGCCTCTACCTCTATGGCTGGGACCGCCTGTCGCCGCTGCAACACTGGCTGACCTCGATCCCGATCGCGCTCAGCGGGGCCGCCAGTTCGCTGTTCGTGGTCATGGCCAACTCCTGGATGAACAGCCCGACCGGCTTTACCCTCGGGCCTCAGGGCCAGCTGCTCAGCGTCAACCCCCTGGCCGCCGCGTTCAATCCGTCGACCTGGACCGAGGACCCGCACATGCTGGTGTCGGCCTACGTGGCGACCGGCTTCGTGGTGGCGGCCGTCTACGCCGCCGGGATCCTGCGCGGGCGCAACGACGCTCACCACCGCCGCGCCCTGCTCGCGGGCCTGGCCATGGCCACGCTCGCCATCGCCCTGGCCGGGGTGACCGGGGACTCGAGCGCACGATTTATCTACGCCCAGCAGCCGGCCAAGTTCGCGGCCATGGAAGGCCTTTATCACACCGAGCGCGGGGCCCCCATCCACCTCGGAGGCATCCCGCTCAACTCGCAGCAGCGGGTCGTATTCGCGATCGAGATCCCGCGCGCGCTGAGCCTGCTGGCCGCATTCAACCCCAACGCCAAGGTCCTAGGTCTGGACGCCTTTCCGGCTCAGAACCGCCCCAACCCGATCTTAGTCCACTTCTCCTTCGACACCATGGTCGGCCTGGGCGGACTTCTCGGCCTGCTCGCCCTGGCCTTCTGGCTCGTCTATTGGAGGCGCCGGGTCCTACCCCGCCGCCTGCTCCCGCTCCTGGTGATCGCCGGACCGGCGAGCGTGCTGACCATGGAGGCGGGCTGGTGCGTGACCGAGTTCGGGCGCCAACCCTGGATCGTCTACGGCATCTTGAGAACCAGCCAGGCGGTCACCTCGGCGCCCGGCCTGGGTCTCACCTTCGCCGTCTTCCTGGCCATCTACAGCGGGCTCGCCTTCACCACCGCCCGCCTTCTGCTCCGTCTCGCCGCCCGCGAGCGGGCGGCGCAGAGCGCCTCGGCGGCCGCGCCCACGGCCGCCGCCGGGCCACCCCTGTGAGCGAGGCCGACGCGGTCGCGGGTCTGCTCTGGCTGGCCCTGACCGCCTACGCCGTGCTGGCCGGCGCCGACTTCGGGGGCGGCGTTCTAGACCTGCTTTCGAGCGGGCCCCGGGCGGCGGACCAGCGCACCGCGGTGGCCGCGGCCATGGGTCCGGTCTGGGAGGCCAACCACGTCTGGCTGATCTTCATGATCACGGGCCTGTTCACCGCCTTCCCCCGCGCCTTCGGAATCCTGGCCCTGGCGCTGTATCTGCCCTTCACCATCGCTCTGGTGGGCATCGTCCTGCGCGGGGCCGCGTTCGCCTTCCGGGGTCACGGTGCACTGGGTGCAGGTCCGCTCTCGCGCTGGGGCTTGGTCTTTGGATCGGCGAGCGTGATCGCGCCCTTCTTCCTCGGCACCGCCGCCGCCGCCGCCGCCTCAGGCGCGATCCGAGTCCAAGGCGGGCGACTGAGCTCGGGCTTCGTGTCCGGCTGGACCGCCCCCTATGGACTGCTGATCGGAGCCTTCGCGGTCTCCATCGGTGTCTATCTCGGGGCCACCTACCTCACGGTGGAGAACGAGGGCGGTGCGCTCGAGGGCGACTTCAGGCGCCGGGCGGTGCTCGCCGGGGCGGTGTCCGGCGTTCTCGGCCTGGCCGGCCTGCTGCTGGCTCCCTCGCAGGCCCCACCGCTGGCCCACGCCCTCTTCGGTCGCGGTCTGCCGCTGCTGTTGCTGGCGCTCATAAACGGCCCCTTGGCGCTCTGGGTGGTCTGGGGCTCGCGTCCGCGGCTGGCCCGGATCGCCGTGGTGGGCCAGGTCGTCCTGGTGCTCTGGGCCTGGGCGCTCGGGCAGTGGCCCTACCTGATCCCGCCCGATCTGAGCATCAGCGCCTCGGCCGCGCCCCAGGCCACGCTCTCCGCCCTGCTCGTGGTCTGCGGTATCGGCGCCTTGATCCTGATGCCCTCGCTCTGGCTGCTGTTCCGCGTCTTCAAGGGCCCGCTCCTCGACGCGGGTACCTAGACCGCCGCCTCTTGGCGGCGCCGGGCGCGGGCGATCTCGGTCAGGTGTCGCTTGCGCAGGCGCAGATGCTTGGGGGGTCACCTCCAAGAGTTCGTCCTCGATCAGGAAGTCGAGCGACTGTTTCAGGCTCTCGGCGTCAGCAGCAGTGTCTCAGTCTCGGGGATGCGGGTCGGCGAGGGGTCCACCGATTGCCCTCTTTTGCATAATCTCCATTCCGCATAACGCAGATGGGCATCACGCGTAGTGACCGCAGCGCGCCACGGTCGCCGACGGCCTCCTATCGCTCAGCGGCCACCTACCAGGGCAGTCGAGCTCGTGCGCGACTACCTCGCGGCCCATGTACGAGGGTGTGGGGTACAGAAACTACGTCGAGTTTGATCTCGGCCCTCAGCGCCGCCACTTATACGGATCGTTGTGGCCGAACACAGCCTTTCCCACCCGCGGTTTCTAGACCCGATTGCAGTTCAGGACCCTGGGTTCCTGGCCTTTCTTGTTAGCCTGATTCGAAGAGTTTGCGGGCAAGCTGAGACTGGCGGATGATCGACATTAGCGTTCCCGTTCGCAGCTCATCATGATCAGGAACCGGAACCGGTCCTGGTCGAGTCTCCGATCCGCAGTTGCATCACGATATGGCTTCCCGCGCCGACGTACCTCAACGAATCCATTCTCCCCGAGGAACCGGCACACCTGTCGGCCCGAAAGCCTGCGAAGCCTACCCAACCTTGAGGTCGAAGTGGGTCACGTAAACCTCGGTATGGAGCCGTTCCTTCAGCTCTGATGAGCTGGCAGTTTCAAAGCAAAGAGAGAGGGCTTCCCGCAGGTTGCTGGAGGCTTCCTCGACTGACCGCCCCTGGTCTCCGCGAGCGAGGCTCTAACGCCGCGTACCCACCCTCTCTAAATCGACTGAGGAGCTTGAAGATCCACCGCTTCGAGATTTTGTGGTCGCGGGCGAGCTGGGCCGGGCTGCGGTGTTCCAAGACGACTGCGTCGCCGATGTAGCGGCTGAGACCGGACATGCGCCACCTCCAATTTGCTGGAGTGCACTATGTCCTGCGACATGGGTGAACTATCTGGTGAAACCAGGCACCCTCGGGTCCACCAAATTTCTCTTATGCGCCCGCCTACAAATGCTTAACGTACCGTTGACGCATTGAGCAGAGGCTCCAACCCATCGATGATCTGCTGCGGCGTGGGTGGGCAACCAGCGATCCGCACAGAGACCGGGAGCAGGTCTTCCACGGGCCCGGCCAGCGAATCGGCACTCGCTATCACTCCGAGGCCGAGCGCGCAATTGCCAAGCGCCGCAACGATTCGTGGCTCAGGCATCGCTTCGTAGGCCCTGAGGAGCGCCGTGCGCATGTGTACGGTCACCGGCCCGGTGATAAGCAGTACATCAGCGTGGCGTGGCGAAGCGGTGATCGATAGCCCGAAGCGGGAGAGGTCGTAGTGTGGGCCGGCAGCGGCTGTCAACTCGTGCTCGCAGCCATTGCATGAGCCTGCGTCCACATGGCGTACCGCGAGTGACGACGGCCGTGGAGGCCGTCGCAGGCCCACCTCGCGGCGAGTGCGGTACAGATCACGCAACAACAGGTACATGGGGCGCTCCTCCTGTGTGGCTCATATTGTCAACTCCCGTTCAGCGGTCACAGCACGCGTAGCAGAGCTCAAAGCTCTTGTTAATCAGTGGAAATTCAGGCAGGAGGCTTTCGTTTGCAGCCACCGCGAGTGTGGGCCAGTTTGCGTACGACGAAGTTCGCAGCCGCAGGCGCGTAATGGTCGTTTCATCACGCTCGATGGCACAGAACGTTCGTCCGCGGGGGCTCTCGACCGCGGCCATGCCCGTCGCCAAGTGCTGGGTGGCGGACTCACACCCGGCTGGCTTCAAGGTTCCTGCGAGCAGTGAGTCGAGAAGCTCGAATGTGGCAGGCAGCTCGAGCGCGCGCATCTCGACGCGCGCCCGGACATCACCGCTAGGGTCCACCGGCGCCGCCGGTTTGAAGTTGGGGTAGGCAAGTCGAAAGCTCGAGCTCCGGGCGTCGTGCTGCACGCCGCTGGCCCGCGAGACCGGCCCCACCGTTCCGAGCGCGGAGGCTTCGGCAGTCGAAATGACGCCAACGCCGTGGAAGCGGTTTTGTACAGAACCGTGAAAAAGCACCTCGTGCCATGCGCGATCGGCGGCAAGACGGATCTCGCGCAACTCACGGCGGGCGGCAAGAGAGGTTTGCTCGACGATCTCGATGTCGCTTCGCATGACCTGGACCGAATCGAAGAGGAAGCGGTGTCCTGTGAGCGAAAGATTGACGCGCTGTGCCCGCTCCTTGAGCGTGGCGAAGACCATATTGCCAGCGGCGAAGCCGACGCCCGCACAGGCGGCACCGATATCGTTGAGGTGGTTGTAAAGCCGCTCGAGCTCGAGGAGCAAAGTGCGGGACCGCGAAAGCTCGGGGGTCGGGGCCATTCCCAGTGCCTGCTCGCAAGCCTGTGCATAAGCGACGCTGTTGGCAACAGCGCATGCCGCACACGCCCTCTGGGCGACAGCGCACGCTTCGCTTAGTGTCCTGCCTACGGCGGCACGTTCAAGTCCTCGGTGCTTGTAGAACAGGCGCAGGTCGAGGTGCAGTATGCGTTCGCCGACCACATGAAAGCGGAAGTGGCCGGACTCGATGACGCCGGCGTGAATCGGGCCGACCGCAACCTGGTGCGTGTCGCGTCCCCGCACGCTCGTCGTCCAGCGCTCCAGTTGCTCGGGGTGCGCAGTTAACGGCCGGATCGTCCGGTCGGCGAATACGAGGCGGCCCAGTTCTGCCGCCTCGCGCTCATCCCAATCGGCTGCGGGCACCAGGTCGACAATGGTTGGCGCGCGTCCGGGGTCAGGCCGGCATGTGATCATTTGGAAACGGCCATCGCGCATGAATGCCGCACGCAGCTCGACGGCTTCTGTGGGTCCTGTTACGTGCAGATCGCAGAACGTATGTCCGCTTCGGATCAGGAACGAAACGGTGTCGCGCCAGGCATGGGGCGGCACCCGTCTAATCTCGGCTTCATCTGTACTCGCGACGAGTTCTGCGTTGGCAGGCCATCCGCCTTCCGTCATGAGATTCCCCTGGTGAGGTGGCGGACGATCGCAGAGGTTGGCAGGAGCCAGGCGCATGCCGACAGCGCAACGAGCGCGGCCGCCATCAGCAAGGTTGGTATGAGTATCGGTGTCGTGCGAGCTGGGCCGGCCTTACGTACTGGCTGCCCTTCGTGCCCGGAACTGGTCTGGAGCGCTTCGAGGAGAGCATGAAGCAGCCCGATGAAGGCAAATGCAATTAGCACTGCAAGCGTGCTCGCTAGCACGACCTGCCCCGATTGGATCCCCCCCAGGATGATGAACAGTTCGCTGAAGAACAGAGGCGAGGGCGGCAGTCCCGCGAGGGTGAATGCGCATACCGCCATAGCGGCGAAGGTTGCGGGAGACGATGCCGCGACATCGCGTGCGCTGTGGCGGCCAGCGTCGGGTTGTATCTGATAAAGGGGTATCGCGGCATAGAAGCCCAGTGCCTTGGCCAGGGCGTGGCCGGCGAAATGCAACACCACGCCGGCCAGCGCCAGCGGACTGCCGATGGCGATCCCGACAGTGATGATGCCCATGTGTTCCAGGCTGTGATACGCAAGCAGACGCTTCCATGCCATCGGCTGCCACAGAAACGGAACTGCGACCGCCACCGAGAAAATGCCAAATGCAGCCAATGGAGCGGTTGCCGCGGTATTGCCAATCGGCACGGAGGCGGCGTCACGCAGGCGCCAGGCCAGCAGCATCACCGCTGGCAACAGCGCTGACGAAAGCATCGCGCTGACCGGCGCTGGTGCTTCGCTGTGAGCGTCGGGGAGCCAGTTGTGCACCGGCGCCCAGCCGATCTTGGTGGCGAGCCCGAGCATCACCAGGGCGTATGCGGCCACGGCGGCACCGTGTGACATATGGCTGAGGGTTCCGGGCAGCGCTGACCAGTCGAGCAGGCCGATCCCGCCACCGTGCGCCGCTGATGCGACGAACATGATCACGATGCCAAGAAAGGCAAGGCTCATACCCAGAGTCGTGAGAATGAGGTACTTCCACCCGGCCTCCAGGGCACGAGGCTTGCCCGAGAAGGCGACCAGCACCGAGGATGCCGCTGTCGTCGCTTCCACCACAAGCAAGCCAACACCGAGGTTCGCGATCACCGGAATCGCGACCAATGCCGACCAGAAGGCATAGAGCATCAGGTAGTAGGAGCGCACGCTGCGCCTGGCCGCAAAGAATTCGCCGTGCGCACCGCTCAAGTACGCGGGGGAAAGGAGCGCACTCATCAGCGCAATCACGGTCACGCCGCCCACGTAGATGCCAGAAGCTGTGTCTACGATCACCCAGCTGGTGGCGTGCGACTCGCGGGTCAGCATTGCCGCCGCTGCGCCCAGCCCCACGAGCGCAGTGATTACGGCGCAGACCCGATTGAGGCGGTGGGCGGTGCGCTCGCTTCGGGCAACCTGCAGCGCCAGCGCGGCCAGAACAGGCACGACAACGGACGCCGCGACGAGCGGGATCATGAGCTGATCAGTCATGGAGTTCCCGCAGGTGCGCGGTATCGCCTGATCCAAATTCGCCGAAGATGCGTGTATGGAAGGCGCTCGCCACAATGGCGATGAGCAGCAGGTCGAAGATCACGCCCAATCCGATTACGTCGGGCACGGCATTAGAGGCTGAGAGCGCGGCGAGCGTAGCCCCATTCTCAGCGACGATGATCCCGACGATCTGCAAGATCGTGGCGCGACGGGTGAGTGCGATTACGATCCCAAGCACGCCAAGCGCGATAGCCGCGCGTTGGGCGTTCGGGTCGCCAAAGCCAAGGGCGGGCACCAGTGCGGGGATTGCGAGCAGCGCCGCCAGCGCGATAACAGCGCGCGCCATCGGTTCGATGCCTGCTCGCACCGGTTGGCTTTCGCGGGTGCGCGCGATGCCGATGCCGAGGATTGTCGCAATCACGACCGCGCGCAGGAGCAGTCCACCGGCGGCGGGCATCAGCTCGAGATGTCCGCTCGTACGCCAAAGCGCGACGCTGGCGAGCAGCAGCGACTGGGCGGTCACGAGCGTCAGCGCAACAGAGCGGCGACGGACGACGACAACGCCCAGGCCCAACGCCACGCAGGCGGTTGGGATAAGCGAGCTCACGTGGCTCCTTTCGCGATCCACGACGCCAGGCCGATCATGCAGGTGGCGACTCCCGCGCCCAGCAGCGCCGGTACGCGCAAGATCCGCATCTTCGCCAGCGAACTCTCGATTACGCCGATGAACGCGCATAAAGTTGCAACGGCCGCTGCCAATGCGAGGATGTTCCAGGGAGCGGTCTGAGGCAGAGGGACGAACAGGCCGGCGGCGAGCATCAGCACGAGCCAGTGGCGAGCTGCTGAGGTCCACTGCAGCATCGCAAGGTCGCGGCCGGCGTACTCGAGCAAAGGACCCTCATGCACCATCGTCAGCTCCAGGTGCGTATCGGGGTTGTCGATCGGCTGGCGGCCGGTTTCCACCAGCACGACCAGGCCGAAGGCCAGTGCCGCGCACCAGTGTGCAGGCAAGCTGGCGACGTGCGCATCGCTTGCGGCGGCGACCATCCGGATCAGGTCGGTGGAGCGGGCGCCTGCTGCGACCAGCACCAGTGCAAGCAGCAGCAGCGGTTCGGTAAATACCGAGAACATCAGGTCCCGGCCAGCACCCATCAGCGAGAAACCGCCACCGGGGTCCCAGGCGGCAGCAGCGGTCGCAAATCGTGCGAGCGCCAGCAGCCCAACCAGCACCAGCATGTCGGATCCAAACCAACCAATCGTGCTTGCGCCAATAGGCACGACGAGCAAGGCACCCACAAGTGCGGCAGCACTCACGGAAGGAGCCATCCGGTACATGAACGTCGTGTCCAGAGGCGCCACCGACCGCTTGTGCCAAAGCCGTCGCAGCTCGCGGTACGGCTGCAGCGGTGAGGTTCCGCGGCGTCCCTGAAGTCGAGCCTTGATCGTCTGGATCAGGCCCGGAAGCAGCGGTGCCATCACCAGTCCCGCCAGCTGAACTGCGACTGCGAGAATGCTGCCGCGCATCAGCTCAGCCCCACGCGAACAACGGCTAGCACAACGGCGAGTGTCACCAGCAGATAGGTCAGATATGCGCGCAAGCTGCCCGACTGCGTCCGGCGAAGGATGCGGCTGGCGGCCAGTACTCGGCCCAGCGCGGGGCGAAACAGGACCTCATCGAACAGGTGGGGAACTTCCGACTCGTGTACTACGCTGTGCACGAGCGCACCATCGAGCTCGATGCTGACGGTGCGCCGGGGGCGCAGAACGACTGCGAGCACGAGCCGCAGGGACTTGGTGAACCCTGCGGACGTCCATGCGAGCCGGCTGTCTGGTACCTGGCCGCAGATCCACATCGGGCTGGGAGCGGTGGTTCCGGCCTGCCGCCGCGCAAGCTGGAGCCCAGCCGTGCAGACCGCGATGACGGCAGCCAGAGCAAGCGGTGCGAAAGCTCCACTGCCTGGCGCGGCCAGCGTGACGCCAACGAGGCTCGCGGGGAGCGGGCCGTACGGAGACATATGCCCGATCGGACCCAGCACGACGCCCGGCACCACCCCGATCCCCAAGCACAACCCGGCCAGGAAGATGACCGGGCCCGTCATCGACACGGGAACCTCGTGTGAGCTTGCGACAGCCTTTTGCCGGTGCGCGCCCAGCAACACAAGGCCGACGACCTTAACGAAACAGAACACGGCGAGTGCGGCGGTGGCAGCAAGCACAGCAGCGGCGAGCGCGCCCATGGCTGTGTCGGTTGGCGCGCCATGCAAGGCAAGCTGGACGAGGGCCTGAAGGGTCAACCACTCGGAAACGAATCCGTTGAACGGTGGAACCCCGGCAATCGCCATCGACCCGGCGAGAAACGCCGTGCCGGTCAAGGGCATCGTGCGCAACAGGCCACCAAGGTGGTCAAGATCCAGTTTGCCAACCTGCTTCTGGAACGAGCCGGCGCACAGGAAAAGCACGGATTTGAAGAGGGCGTGGTTGAGCGTGTGGAGCATCGCCGCCGCAAAGGCGAGGGCCGCCAGCGGCCTCTGCCCGGCGGCCGCTGCGAGCAGGGCTGCAGCGAGACCCAGGGCGATGATGCCGACGTTCTCGACCGAGTGGAACGCCAGCAGCCGCTTGAGCTCGTGCTGCATCAGCGCGTACAGCACGCCCGCTACGCATGACAGCGCGGCGGCGCCCAGCAGCACAGGTGCTACCCAGTCTGGAAGCGGCGCCAGCCAGAAGAAGAGCATTCGCACGAGCCCATACAGAGCGACTTTGATCATCATGCCCGACATCACCGCCGACACGTGAGCGGGCGCTGCCGGATGTGCTCGCGGAAGCCAAGAGTGCAGAGGCATCAGGCCCGCCTTGGTGCCGAACCCGACCAAGGCTGCCACAGCCAGCAGCGAACGAACGAGCGTCGGTTGGGCCGCCAGCGCGTGCGGATCGGTCAAGGCCCCCAAGTGTGCGAGCGTCAGTATCGACAGCCAGACCCCAACACCCGCAAGATGGGTCGAACCGAGATAGACCAGGACAGCCCGACTTGTCTCTGCGCTGCGGCTCGCGAGCAGGATCGCGACTGCAGGCGCGACGCTCATCAGCTCCCACATCATCAGGAAGGTGACCGCATCCCTCGCGATGACCACACCGATCAGGGCCAGGACAAACACCCCGCTGATCGCGGCAATCGCCGGGGCATTATGTGACCTCGAAAGGTATCCGCCGGCATAGATCAGCGCCGGCGTCGACACGATCGCGATTGCGGCGATGAAGAAGCCACTTAGTGGGTCGATCCCCACTGTCGGCCCAAGACCATTGCCGAACTCGCTGCCCACACCAGCTCGGCCGACGACGACCAGCCCGCCCGCGACTCCGATCAGCGCCACGCCAAACGCCTGCAGAGCGAGGCCTGAGCGCAGGCCACGGGGCACGGCCGAGACCACGATACCGGCGGCGGCGACCGCGGCACCCGCGACCAGGAGCCACGCCTGTGTCGTCATGCGGCAGCCCTCGTCTGGTTGGCACTGCCGCAGGTGTTCCCTCGTGGAGCGGCGAGGCCGACGAGTAGCGCGTGCGAGGCATCGATATGGGCAGTCATAAAGCCTGGGCCCTTGGGGGCCACTTACCCTGATAAACGAGTCAATTGCCGCCGCCGAGCTCGGCCCCTGGTCGATTGACCCGAGGGTGACTCATCAGTCGACATCGATTGAAGCTGGACCAGGTGTGTGTCGAACATTCGGCGCGCAACAGCCAGGAGATCGTTCACCTGTTGGTCCCGTAGGCGGTAATAGATGTTGTTGCCCGACTTTCGAGTGTCCACGAGGTTTTTCATCCGGAGAACCGCCAGTTGCTGCGACACCGTCGATCCCTCGCTACTCAACGCGAGTTGGAGCTCGGTCACGCTCTTCTCACCAGCTCGCAAGAGCTCGAGGATGCGGATCCGCGCCGGATGTGCGAGCGCCTTGAATAGTTCGGCCTTGAAGCCCTGAAGCGATTCAGTCATTTGAGAACCCGAGGACAGTCGACCGGGACGTGGGGGTGGGATTCACCCGACAACACATACGCATTCTTGTTCGATAACTGCAGAACTTCGAATATAGCAATGCGCTAGTGTAGGGGAATGGGCGGTGCGGGGGAGTCAGGACCACCGGTCGCGGTAGACCGTCCTAAGTCACGCCAATGATTCAAGGCCTGCATGCCAGCAGCGTCGTCTTTGCAGACTTCGACATTGTGTCTGGGGGTTTTTTGACGACTCTCCGGAAGTGGCTCCCTGGCATTGATTCAGCCGGTCATCCGGTCCGTCTGCATGGCGACGAGTACAGACTGCGCTTAGGACAGGTGCATCTCGAGAAGCGTGACCTGGTCGCCCAGCTTCAACTGGAGTCCCCAAGTGTCCCATTTCAAGCGCAGCTGACCGGTACGGTGAGACTACAGAGCGTTCCCAAACAACCGCGAACCAAGGTGGTTTTCGAAGGCAGGTGCGCTCGCAACTTCGGCACCCATGCGTCACCAGCATCGACAGAGGCCGTCCGGCTCCTCGCCAATGACTCGAGCCGTGCGCTACTTGATCTGATCGTGACGGCGATGGAGAGACCCTCCAACCTGCCTGATGACGTTGCGGCAATCGTCCCTTCGACTCGGAAGACAGCCGGCATGGGTGACAAGGAAGGGAAGTCCGGCACCAAGGGCACGCATCTGCACTGAGATCGCCTTCCCATGCGCCATGGCACTTGACTCTGACCCGGTCCCTTGGGGCCACGACTCACGCCTAATCCACGGCACGGTGGTGCGCATCGTTGTGGTTTCAGCTTGGCCACACGACGTCGTCTGTCTGGCGCAGACGTCCCGATCACTCAAGGCCCTTCGGCCCTGCGTGAGAACCGGCGACGCCAGTAGGCTGGCCTGTGGGGTGCATTTATTCAATCTGTATTCCATGTAGGGCGATTTGGCTAGCGCTATAGACTGTCTGGCTAGGCTGCTAGACTGACCTTTTAGGTGAGGCAGGTTGAGCTCAAGACACGGATCCGCCGTGCAGCCGAGGCTCGTGACATTGCCTGGCGTCTTGTCCGGCAGGGTGGGCGCCACGAAGTCTGGACGTGCGGCCGGACCAAGATCACCATCCCTCGCCACCGGGAAATCAACGAAATCACTGCTCAAGCCATCTTCAAGACTTTGGAGAGCGAGCTGGGGAATGGATGGTGGAGAAGATGAAGCGTAAGACCTACACCGCGCAGTGCGAGCGGGCTGGAGACTGGTGGGCGATCAGCGTCCCCGAGTTGAGGGGCGTCCACACCCAGGCTCGGCGGCTCGAGAAAGCCGAGGGTGTGGCCCGGGACGCGATCGCCATCTTCCTGGACGTGCCGATCGACTCATTTGAGGTTCGGATCGAACCCAGGTTGCCCCGAGACCTCGAGAAGAGGGTTGGTCGAGTGCGCAAGGTACGAGAGGATGCTGAAGCTCTACAACGTGAAGCGGCAGCCGTGAGCGCCGAAGTCGCGAGTGACCTGGTCACTAAGGCTCACATGACCGTGCGCGACGCCGGTCGCGTGCTGGGCCTCTCCCATCAACGGATCGCGCAGCTGATCAAGCCTGCCGACGCCAATGGGCGGCACGCGCCGTCGCGCCGAGCAATAAGGGGTCGCGAGACGCTCAAATGACAGCTTATGGGCTGGACTTGCGTGGACTCTGGTGGAGCTTTTGTCAATAGGTGTGGAATTTCCTTCCGGACCTTCGACATCTTTAAGCGGTCATCACCTCCATCTCTGATTCCGATTGCTGCATGACTCCGTCCCTGAAAAGCTCGCCTGCGATCACCATCGCCATGAGGTTCGGGCCGCCGTTGAGTGCGCGCCAGCTGAAGCTCAGCCGGCGCACGATCTTGTAGACGAGGTAGAGCGCGTTCTCCCGATGCCGCATTCGCTTGGCGGCATCGGTGCGGATCCGCACACCGGCGAACACCGACTCGATGGGGTTGGTTGTCTTGAGGTGAATCCAGTGGTCGGCGGGAAAGTCATAGAAGCTGACGAAGTCATCCCAGTCACGCAGCACGGTATCGGCAGCCGGGACCTGCCGCTCGCGCCGAAGCCAGTCAACCATTTCGTCCCGAACCCTTTCCGAATCGGCCCGGGTCGTGGCGTTGTACAGCTCGCCGAGCTTGGCTTTGGCATCGGCTTCCATCCGCTTGGGCAGTTTGTCGAGGACGTTTGTCCCGCGGTGATTCAAGCAGCGCTGGCGGCGGGCATCAGGGTAAACGTCGGCCAGACCCTTCCACGCACCGAGGCCGCCGTCGCCGATGAAGAGCACGGGGCAGCCTATCCCACGCTCCCGAAGGCCGCGGAACACCTCGCCCCAGCTGGCTTCGGACTCCCGATAGCCAAGCTCCATCGCGATCAGCTCTTTGGTCCCGTCCGATCGGGCGCCGACCAGCGTGAGCAGGCAGCTGTTCTCCTTCTCGATGCCGGCACCGATGTAGTAGGGTCGAGCCGGGGCGCGGTCTCGGCGTTTCCGCCAAGCCGTTTCCCCGACCCGCCCTCCGAACCGGACGTGCGTGTTACCACGCATCCGGCTCTCCACGAGCCCACGCGTTGAACTACGAAACGGCCTCCTGTCTTGTCACCACCCAAGGTGATGGGATGCGATTCGCCCGGTAGCGATAACGGGTTACCTCGACCGCGCCGGTGTTGAAGAGCGCACCCTCACCCTCTGTCGGCCACCATCCAGGTAGATAGCGACGTCGGAGCCACTTCCAGTTGCGATGTTGGTGCTTGCGGCGGAGCCAGCTCACGACCCGACGCCAGACAATTGCGCGCAGGTAGTCGAAGGTCGCCTTGGACACCCCGTGCCGAAAGTAGTTGGTCCAGCCCCGCAGCACCGGGTTGAGCCGATGCAGAAGGACTTCGAGCGACTGGTTTCTTGAGCTCTGAGTCAGCGTTCGGACCCTTGCCTTCACCGCCGCCAGCGCGGGCTTGCTCGGGTAGGTGTAGACGAATCGCGTTCCCGTGCCTCGCTTCCGGTGCCGCTGGATGCGGTACCCGAGGAAGTTGAAGCCCTCGTCAATGTGGACGATCTTTGTCTTCGTTTCCGAGAGGCGTAGCCCCATCGGCCGAAGCACCGCTGCCGACTCCTTCTGCAGGTCCTCAGCGTGCGCGCGGGTTCCGGCCACCAATGCCACGAAATCGTCGGCATAACGGATGAGGCGGTAGGTAGCCAGTCCCTTGCGCCGGCGCTGCTGTCGAGCGCTCGAAGTCGTCCCCATCTTTGCCCACGCCTCGGCGAAGTGTTCGTCGAGGACGGAGAGCGCGATGTTGCTGAGCAGCGGCGAA
>DATLUC010000040.1:0-24906 GCA_035533335.1 Candidatus Baltobacterales bacterium | reverse complement strand
AGCTTCAGGAGCTAGTTTCCGCAAGGACGTGGAGGTTCAACTCCTCTCCGCCGCACCAGCGATCTGCCTCCGATCTCGGCGCGGCCCGCGATGACTCCCGCGTTCGCCTCGTTACGAAGTTGCGTGTGAGTTCGACCCACTGACGCTGTCGCTTCCCGCTCGATGCGCTTTTGTGGCATCGGCCCAACCTCCTGTGTTTCCTGTCTTGACAATGCGCGGCCAATCCATTCGACTGAGCGCCGCCTTGCCCAGTGTCCAGTACGACCAGGTCCGCACCCTGTACCGCACCATCCTGGTTTTCGCGACGGTCGGCGTTCTCGTCCTGATCGTCGGCCTGGTGGAGTTCGTGCATTTCGAACCGCCGGCCCAGGCGAGCGGAGCCCAAGCGCGGATCGTCGGCGTCTACCTCTTCGATCCAACCACCGGCGCTACCTCGGGCTCTGACCAGGGCCAGTTCGCTCGCACGCAACAGTTCGCGGCGGTAGTTGACTGGTCATCTCTACCGGGCGGGATCACCGTCGATGCCCGCTGGTACGACGCGTTTGGAGACGTCGTGGGTAGGGTGGGCCCTGGCGCGCCTGCGCAGCTCGCCGGCCACCAGGTTGTGCCGGTGGTTGTGCCGAGCGGCTTTCACCACAGCCTTCCGGGGAGCTACACGTTCGTGGTTGAACGGATCCAGGACGGGATCCCAGTCGAGGTCCTGGCCCGGCGCATCGTGCTGGTACGGCGAACGTGATCAACGTCACGACACCACCCGCGGCTAACCCGCACCCGCGTCTGCGACCGAGCCGTTATGGCATCGCTATCGCCGTAGCGGCGGTCGTGGTGGTCGCACTAATCGCGAGCTCATTTCTCAACTATGTGTACCTCGACACCATCCCCGGCCGCGCGTCGCTGTACGGACTCCTGGCTGTCGCTCTGATCGCGCTCGGCACGTACATCCTGGTTCGCGCGTTCAGCCGGGACCGCGCCATGCGCCGCAAGCACCTGATCCGAGCGAGTGTCCTGATCGGGCTGGGTGTGCTGCTCTGGCTCTTGCTCATCGACGTGTTTGTATTCACGCAGTCCGCCGGCCCTGGCGTGGCGGCGATCTGCGTGCTGGTGTGCTTGCCGACCACGGGATTCGGCCTGTTGGTGGTGCGCCGGATGGACCGCAACGAGAAAGAGCCATGGCGCCTGGTCCTCGTCGCGGCCGCCTGGGGAGCCATCGTCGCCACCAGCCTGGTCATATGGGGAGAGACCATCTGGGAGGCGACCGCCCAGACAAGCCTGGTGCCCGGCCCTGGTCTGGACGCCTCGACGGCCTTCATGGCGGGGGTGCTCGAGGAGCTGGCGAAGGGCAGCGCGGTAGTCCTCCTGTTTCTAGTCATGCGAGACGACTTCGACGACGTGGTAGACGGGATCGTCTACGGAGCGGCTGTCGGGCTCGGCTTCAACTTCATGGAATCGATCACGTACATGACTAACCTCTACGCGATCTTTCAGCCGGAAGGCATCGGCGGCTACGCCGCTGGGTTCCAGTGGTACGCAAGGCAGGTGCTGGGCTTGTTCTTCGGTCACGCCACGTACACGGCTTTCATCGGCGCCGGCATCGGCATCGCGCGGCAGCTGCCGAGCGTGAGGCAGAAGGGATTTGCGATCGCAAGCGGTTTCATCGTCGCGATCGCGGCGCATTTCTCGTGGGACGCCTGGTTGACCTTCTTTCCCATCCAGAGCAACGTCTTCGGGCTGGTCGAGATCCACCTGCGGACGCTGATCATGACCGGGCCCTTCACCGCGGCGATCATCGCGTTGCTGATCTTCGGGGTCCGTTTCGAGGGCCAGAACCTGCTCGACCAGCTGCGCAAGGAGGCTGCGGACGGCCTTGGCGCAATCCTCCCCGACGAGGTGAGGGTCCTCGCCAGTCCATGGCAGAGGCTCAAGCAGCGTCTGCGTGCCTTGAACCAAGGCGGTCCTCGAGCCTACCTGGCGCTGGCGCGGTTGCAGTCGGCGCAGCTGGACCTCGCGATGGAGCGCTGGCACCGAGAGCGCAAGGAGATCGACACGCCGCTGGATGCCGAGGTGCAGCTGAGGGTGAGAGTGATCGACTTGCGCTCCCCCACCGCGCGTTAACAGGCTGGGTTGCGACTCGTTTTGTTCTCGGCTTGACTGATCTGCGGCGTGCGGGTTGGGAGGCGGACCGGTCAGGGTCGAGGGTGGGCCCCTGGACGCTAGCCGTCAGGCGGGCAGGCGGCCCCAGATCGCCCGGGCGAGGCCGAGGAAGGCCAGCGCCGCGGCGGCGGCCCAGGTGAGGGCCGACACCGCCGGGTCGCTGAAGTCGGTGCCGGTCAGCACCGCGTGGACGAAGATCAGCGCAAACGCCACGTAAGCGAGCCGGTGCAGCCACGTCCAGGCCACCCGATTCATCCGCCGCCTCAAGAAGGCGGCCAAAGTGACCACCACCAGCACGTCGAGCGAGACGGCGCCCAAGCCGATGCCGAGCGTCCCGTAGCTCGAGTGGAAAGGCACCAGCACGTCGAGCAGGCCGATGCGCGCCGTAGCGTCGAGCAGCAACGCTCCGATGTGAAGGGCGGCGAGAGGAATCCACAGCACCGTCGTGTACTCGTGGAGCGAGCGAACGGCCCGGTTGCTGCCCAACCAGTCGAGAACCGCCGTCCTCAGCGCGATGCCCGTGACGACCGCGATGGCCAGTGACGCGTACGAGCTCAGGCCCGCAACTCGGGCCATCACCCAGAAAAACTGATCAATCGTCATCGGCCGGCCCCAACCACCACGCCAGCGCGTGAGCCGCGCAATATGCCTGCGCCAGCTCCGGCCCGACCAGCAGCGCGGTCTTGGCGACCACCTCCGCCTCGAGCCCACCGGCGGCGACCACTGAAACCTCCGCCAACCCGGTGCGCGACGGGAGCCCCGTCCGCGGGTCGATGAGGTGATTCACCTCGCCCCAGCGCCTGCGCCGCACGCTGCTGGTCGCGGCGCCCCGGCCGCGCAGCATCAGCGTTGCGCCGGCGACCCCGACCGGCCAACCATCTCCGTCCGGCCCCGCCCCGACGGCGCACAGGTCGCCGCCCAGGTTCGCCAGCGCGTTCGGGCCGAGAACCTCGCACAGCCGGTCGGCCATCCAGCCCTTGGCAATCCCGCCCAGGTCGAGCGCCGAGCCAGCCGCAACGTGAGCGGCGCCTCGGCGAACGCTCAGGACGTCCGGCAGCGGGCTCAGTGGCCGGGCACCCTCCAGCATCGCGACCGTGGCGCCCTCGGAAAGCGGGCGGGTGTATCCGATGGCCAGCATCGACGGCAGCACGGCGATGTTGACCAGCCCGGCGCTCATCTCGAATGCGCGCAGGGATGCACGCAACAGCGCCTCCAGCTCCTCGCCGATCGTGAACCATCGCCCCGCCGACTCATTGAGCTGCGACAGCTCGCTGTACGCTGAGAACCGCGTCAGGCGAGCGCCGAGTCGCCGGACCGAGAACTCCGCCTCGAGCAGCTCGGCCGGTGACCGGCCTGCTGCAAACAGGCTGCAGTTCGTGCCGAGCGCGGCGAAATGATGCGATTCGACCGCGGTGCTAGGAGGCATAAGTCGACGTCACCGGCTTGAGGTCGCTGGGCTGAACCGACGGTCCCACGGTCAGCTGTCCGCCCGGTGCCGAAAACGTGGCGCCGCTCGGGGCGCTCAAGACGGTCGGGCGAAGCGGCGCCACCGGATTTTTCAGATGTGAGGTGACGTAGACGGCCGCCATCGCGGTCGTGGCGAAGGTAAGCAGGGTCGCCCCCGCCTTCAAGAGGAGGGTGCGCATGTCACACCGAGACCGGGGCTTTGAGAAACGGGACCTGGTCATAGCTTGCGCCGAGGATCTGCGCGGCGTCGGCGCCGAGGTGGCCGCCAAGGATCTCTTGGTATACGGAACGGAAGTCCACCGAGTACTGCTGGTTGCCCGTCGAGTCCAAGTTGGTGAGGCTCGGCTCTGCGCCGTACAGTCCGCCCTTGACGGGGTCGCCGATCAGAAGCAGCGGAGCCGCGGCGCCGTGGTCGGTGCCCCCACTAGAGTTCTCTTTCGGGCGGCGTCCGAACTCCGACCAGGTGGCGATCAGGACCTTGTCCGCCATGCCATGCGCCGACAGGTCCTGGTAGAACGCCCCGACCGCGGAGTCGAGGTAGCCCATGAGGTCGTCGTGACGGCTCAGCTCTGTGTAATGCGTGTCGAATCCGCCAAGTGTGACGTGGAGCAGCTTGACCCCGGTGCCGGTGACGATCAGCTCGGCGGCGAGCTGCAGCGCGGCGGCGAGCTGGTTCTTGGACGAATAGACGAGCTTGACCTTGTCCGAGTAATCGGCCATCGGCTGGTAGCTCGCCGACGAGGTCCGCAGCGTCGCCATCGTCTCGGTCGCGGTGGCGATCGCAGTGTCGAACAGCGCTCCGTAGATGCCTGGAGTGCCCTTGTACAGCGCGCCCACGGCCGCCTCCACCTCGCTTCCTCCCGTGAACCCGAAAGTCTTCTGGTCCTGGATCACCGTCAACGTGGCCTGCAGGTCGCGAAGGGCTCCAGGCACATCGGTGGCTCCGCAAGCACATCCGGTGAGCGGATGGCCGTTGGTGTCGTAGGCGGTGGCGAGCGTGCGTCCGAGCCAGCCGTCGACCTGGCGTCGCGTCGGATCGCCCGTCTCCCAGATCCGGATCGATTCGAAATGCGAGAAGGTCGGGTTCGGATAGCCGACGCCCTGAACGATGGCGACCTTGCCCCCATCCCAGAGCTTCTTGATGCCCGCGAGGTTGTGGTTGAGCCCGTAGTCGTTGTTGAGCGGCAGGGCCTGGGAGACCATCGGCCCGGCCAGCCGCGGGCGCAGGTCGTGGAGGGCGGGGTCCGAGAGCGGGACCAGGGTACGAAGGCCGTCGTTCCCTCCGGCGAGCTGGATCATGACCAGGACGTTGTCGTTGGTCACCCCCGCTCTCTTGGCTGCGTACACGGCGCGCGCAAATGCGTCCGGAACCGCCGCGTACCCGGCCGCCAGGCCCGCCGCGCCCGCTCCGAAGACCAGGCCCGCCTTTAGGAAGTCGCGCCGCTTGAGCTGGTTGATGCCGGTTGGTTTGCTCATTTCTCATGCACCTACTTGAGTTGAAATTCCGGCGAGGCCAGGGTGATGAACCAACGCGCGCGGTCATCTGCGGCCTGGTTGAGAAGCGAGGCGGTCTGTGGGCTCAGCACGCCGTCGAGGTGGGTGCGCACCGCCCCGGAGGCTGATGGCAGCGCGCCGCCCGCACGGGCAATCGCCGCTGTGACGAAGTTGACACGCTCGACCACCGTGCTGGAAGAGATCCAGGACTGGTTGTTGGGCCAGCCACTGACGTCGGGAGGATCGAACAGCGTCTGCCCCATGCCCGAGCCGGCGGTCGCGATCAACCTCGAGAGCCCATTTGCCTCAAGGGCCCTGGCAGCGTGGAGCATGAACTCGGTGGGCGTCTTGACCAACGTCCGGTAGCTCCGAGCGGCCGAGAACTCAGGACTCGTGAACACGGCACGCATGAGCGTCTTGATGTCGTACTTACTACGGCGGAACTGGTCCGCCAAACGGTTGACGTAGGCGGTCGCGGGGGCGGCGGTGACAAAGTTCTGCGCGACCTTGGAGGCGATGAAAGCGGCGGTCGCGGGCTGCTGGAGAATGCGGTCGACCACGCCCTGCGCATCGAGCGGTCCGCTCTTGCCGAGATAGGTCACGCTGCCCTTGAAGGCGCGACGCGGATTGAACACCCCGATCTTCTGGGTGGTATAGACGGGAAGGCTCCGCGTGACGTTGGTGGTGGGGTCCACGACGATCGTCGCAAATGAATCGGGCGCCGGCACCACCCAGCCGGCGAGCGCTTTGGCGCTCTCCCGCACGTCGTCCTCGGTGTAGTTGCCGGGGCCCATCGTGAACAGCTCCATCAGCTCTCGCGAATAGTTCTCGTTGGGACTCTGCCCGGTCGACGTGGCGAGGTCGAGATACCGCAGCATCGCGGGGTCGGTGGTGACCTGCATCAGCATCGATCGAAGGTCGGTCATCGACATGCGTCGCCAGGTGAGGTTCTGCCAGTACATGAACGTGTCGTCGGCTGTCTTGCGGTAGTCGCTCGTGAAGTGGCCGTGCCAGAAAAAAGTCATGCGCTCCGCGAAGGGCGTCGTCGTGGCCAGCATGTGGTCGATCCACCACTGCTGCAGCTGGCCGACCGCGAATCGCCCGCCGGGCGTGCTCGCGGCCGCCAGCAACGGCGGCTCGACCGGCTTGCTCTCTATGAGGCGGTCGACAGTCTTGTTGAACCCGTCGGACTGCGCGGACTCGAGCTGCGCTGCCGTGTATCCCAGCGTCGCGCGCCGCATCAGCTGCATCACGCGCGCCGACTCCGAGCCCAACGGCGAGACCCAATCGGTGGTCGAGGTGACGGCCGGGCTCGCCAACTTTTCCATCGATCCGCCGAGTAGGCGCACAGCGCCCACGCCGACGCCGGTGACGACTGCGGCGGCGAGCGCCTGCCGCCGGGTGATGCGCCGTGACCGCGCGGGGATCGCGGGCGCGGTATCCGTCGTGTCTTCGATAGGTGCGAGGCTCACGCCCTCATTGAATCCGCGCCACGACCACGTGGCATCAGCACGATGTGAACATTTCGTAAGCGAGGCGAACGGGGTCGCGGACGCCGGCGCGACCAACTCCACGGCGGGCCGGGCGGGCTGCGCTCCGCCGAACCCTTGTCGTCCGTAAGCTGGCAAATGCTAGGCTTTTCCGACCAATGCCTAACTATCGTCTGGGACAGGCCGCCAAGATGCTCGCGGTGAGCCCGGACACCGTCCGCCGCATGGTCGACGATGGCCGGCTGATCGCGGTCCGCAGCTCAGGCGGCCAGCGGCTCATCGACGGCGCCTCGCTTGCGCGGGCGGCCAAGCCTGAGCGGCAGAGACAAGCCGAGGTTTTCGTGGCCCAGTCGGCCCGTAACCGCTTTCCGGGCATTGTGACCCGGGTCATCAAAGACCGCGTCGCCGCGCAGGTCGAGATCCAGGCCGGCCCCCACCGCCTGGTCTCGCTGCTCACGCGAGAGGCTGTCGACGAGCTCGACCTCAAGCCCGGCATGCCGGCTGTGGCGGTGGTCAAGGCGACCAACGTCGGGGTGGAGCTGCCGCGTGACTAGACGGCTGATGCCGCTGCTGGTGGTGGTCTCCATGGCCGCTTGCGGCGCCCCAGCCACTAGCGGTTGCGCGTCTGCCAACTGCGGAGTCCTACCATCGCCCACTTCGCTGACGGTCTTTGCCGCGGCCTCGCTGCAGCCCGCCTTCGACAGCATCGGCCAACGGCTGAAAGCGCAGCAGAACATCACGGTCACCTTCAGCTACGCGGGTAGTCAGACGCTGAGCGCCCAGCTTGGGCAGGGCGCGCCCGCCGACGTCTTCGCATCGGCGGACACGGCCCACATGACCCAGGTCAGCGACGCGGGCCTCGTCGCCGAGGGTTGGCCGCGCACATTCGCGCACAACCGGCTGGAGATCGCCGTCGAGCGTGGCAACCCGAAAGGCATCCACAGCCTCGCCGACCTGTCCCGCTCCGGCCTCGTCGTCGTGCTCGCGGACCCCTCCGTGCCGGCGGGCAAATACGCCGCGCAGGTGCTCGCCGCAGCGCATGTGACTGTGCACGCCGCCAGCCTCGAGCCGCAGGTCACGGGCGTGCTGAGCAAGGTCGCGTTGGGTGAGGCGGACGCGGGAATCGTCTACGTGAGCGACGTGGTCACCAGCGGCAAGGTGGATGGGGTGGCGATTCCCGACGACCAGAACGTGAGCGCGGATTATCCGATCGCCGTCCTGAAATCTGCGACCGACGCCGACGCCGCGACCAGATTTGCCGACTTCGTGATCTCCGCCGACGGGCAGACCATCCTCAAGGCCGCCGGCTTCCAGGGAGCTTGAGCCGGGCCAGGGTTCCAGCGCCCCTCGTGCTGCTGGCGGCAATCGGCCTCCTGCTCTTCCTCCTTCCTCTCGCCGGCCTGGTCGTGAAGGCGCCGTGGAGCCAGGTGGGGCCCGCCCTCGGCGCGCCCGAGACCGCGTCGGCGCTCGGCCTCTCGCTCCTGTGCTCCTTGTGCGCGACCGCCGCAGCGCTCGTGCTGGGCATCCCCCTCGCGCTCCTGCTCTCGAGGACGAGCGGCACGTTGCGCAGGTTGCTGCGAGCGCTCACCACTCTGCCCATGGTCCTGCCGCCGGTCGTGGGCGGCGTGGCCCTGCTGCTCGCATTCGGACGGCGCGGCCTGGTCGGCTCGCTCCTCTACCAGGCCTTCGGCGTCCAGATCCCGTTCACCACAACCGCGGCCGTCATGGCGGAGACCTTCGTCGCCATGCCGTTCCTCGTGATCGCGGTCGAGGCCGGGATGCGCTCGCTCGACCACCGATACGAAGAGGCGGCGCGGGCGCTCGGCGCGAGCAGCTGGACCGTGTTCAGTCGCGTCACGCTACCCCTGCTGCGGCCGGCCATCTTCTCCGGCGCCGTGCTGTGCTGGGCCCGGGCGCTGGGTGAGTTCGGTGCCACGATCACCTTCGCGGGCAACTTCCCCGGCCGCACGCAAACCGTCCCGATCGCCGTGTACATCGCACTCGAATCGAATCCGGACAGCGCGATCGTGCTGAGCCTGATCCTCCTCGCGGTTTCGATCGCGGTCCTCGTCGGGATGCGCGACCGCTGGCTCGGCGCGCCTTGAGCCTGGAAGCAAAGCTCACCGCCGAGCGCCCCGGGTTCACGCTCCTGGTGGACCTGAGCATCGCGGCGGGAGAAACCGTCGCCATCCTCGGGCCCAACGGCGCGGGCAAGACCACGCTGCTGCGGGCCCTGGCCGGCCTGGTGCCGGTCAAGGGGCACGTGAGCCTGGATGGGGAGGTCCTCGACGACTCGGTGACCGGCCGACACGTGCCGACCGAGCGGCGTCACGTGGGCCTGGTGTTCCAGGACCACGTGCTCTTCCCCCATCTCAGCGTCCTCGACAATGTGGCCTTCGGCTTGCGCGCGCAGGGCGAGCGCGACGCGTCGCGGGTTGCACACGGATGGCTCGACAGGGCGGGGCTCGCGGATCGCGAGCAGTCGATGCCCCACGAGCTCTCGGGCGGGCAGGCCCAGCGCGTTGCGCTCCTGCGCACGCTTGCGACGCAGCCGCGCCTTCTCCTGCTGGACGAGCCGCTCTCGGCCCTGGACGTGACCGTGCGCGCCGAGGTTCGGCGCGAGCTCTCCCGCCAGCTGGCGGACTTCAGCGGCGTGCGTCTCCTGGTGACGCACGACCCGCTCGAGGCGATCGCACTGGCCGATCGCCTCGTCGTGCTGGAGCACGGCGAGGTCGTCCAGGAGGGAACGCCTGAGGAGGTCACCGCGCATCCGCGCTCGCGCTTCGTTGCCGACCTCGCGGGCGTCAACCTGCTGCGCGGAACGGCACACGGCGACCACGTCACGCTCGCCAACGGGACCGAGGTGGCCGCCCCCGAAGCCGGCCAGGGGGAGGTGTTCGCCGTCATCCACCCGCGGGCCGTCGCCCTGTATCTGGCGAGGCCGGAAGGCACGCCACGAAACGTGTGGCGCGGCCGCTCCGAAGACGTGGACCTGCATGGCGAGCGCGTGAGGGTGCGGATCAGCGGACCGGTGCCGCTGGTGGCCGAGGTGACGCCGGCCGCCGTCAGGCAGCTACGCCTGGATGCCGGCGCGGAGGTGTGGGTCTCGGTCAAAGCGACCGAGGTGTCCGTTTATCCCGCGTAGGATCACCGCACCATGCCGCGATTGGTCGCGATGTCAAGCGTCGATGCTGCCTGGTTGGGGATGGAAGACCCGACCAACCTGATGATGGTCACGGGGATCATGGCCCTGGAGGGCAAGGTCGACATCAAGCGCCTGCGCCTGCTGCTCGACCGCCGCCTTGCGCCTTTCGGCCGGTTCCACCAACGCGTGGTGCGACCCCGATCGCGCGGCAACATGCCCCACTGGCAGGACGACGAACGCTTTGACATCGAGAACCACGTGAGCCACATCGCCCTGCCCGCCCCCGGGGGCGACCGCGTGCTGCGCGAGCTGGTCAGCGAGCTGATGAGCACGCCGCTCGATTTCACGAAGCCGCTCTGGCATATGCACGTCTTGGATGGCTACGAAGGCGGCTCGGTCGTGCTCGCCCGGATCCACCACTGCATCGGCGACGGGATCGCCCTGGTGCGGGTGATGCTCTCGCTCACCGACGAATCCGCGGCCGCCGGGCCTCCTCGCCGGCGGCCCGAGCACTCGGCGTCCTCGACCCCGCTCGACTGGCTGCCCGCGGCCATCGCGCGGAGCATCGCCACCGGCCAGGACCTGGCCGAAAACCCCGAGAAGCTCGGGGGCCTCGCGCGCCTCGGCGCGCACGCCGCGTACCGGCTGGGACGCCTCATCATGCTGCCGCCCGACCCGCCGACGGTCTTCAAGGGCGCGCTGGGACGCCGCAAGCGCGCGGCCTGGTCGGAGGAGCTCCCGGTCGACGATTTCAAGCTCATTGGAAAAGCGTTTGGAGCGACTGTCAACGACGTCCTGATGGCCGCGACCGCCGGAGCGCTGCGGCGCTACCTCGAAAAACGCGGAGAGTCGACCAGTGGGCTTGCCATCCGGGCCTCGGTCCCGGTCAACCTGCGCCCGATGGACCAGGCGCACAAGCTGGGCAACTCGTTCGGGCTGGTCTTCCTGTCGCTACCGGTCGGCGTCGTCGACCCCGTGCGCCGGCTCCGCGCGATCAAAGACGAGATGGACGGGCTGAAGCGCTCGCCCGAGGCCCTCGTCGCGTTCGGCGTCCTGAGCGTGCTGGGCCTTGCCCCGGTCGAGGTGGAGCAGCTCGGCCTGCGCTTCTTCGGCAGCAAGGCCACGGCGGTGCTCACCAACGTCCCCGGCCCCAGGGAACCGCTGTATCTCGCCGGTCGCAAGCTCGACCGCATGATGTTCTGGGTGCCCCAATCCGGCCACCTTGGGCTGGGGATCAGCATCCTCAGCTACGCCGGCCGCGTGATGCTGGGCGTCGCGACCGACGAAGGCCTGGTCCCTGACCCGGAGAGGATCGTGGAGGCGTTCAAGCTCGAGCTCGACTCGCTCAGAGCGGCGGCCGCCACTCGAAGCAGGCCCCCTATGAATAGGAGCTCCCGGGTCAAGGTTTAACTCGACCGTTACTTGGTAATCTTGTAACACCATGGTCGATACCACCTCGGAGCGCGAGGCCCTCGACGCCTACTCCGCCACCGTGAGCTCGGTCGCCGAGCGCGTGCTGCCCTCGGTGGCGAGCCTGCGGGTCGGCCGTGCCGGACGCGGCGGCGCCGGGTCGGGAGTGGTCATCACCTCGGACGGGTTCATCGTCACCTCCGCCCACGTGGTCGCGCAGGCCGGCTCGGCGAGCGCCGGCTTTCTTGACGGCTCCGAGCATGACGTCGACATCGTGGGAGCGGACCCGCTGTCCGACCTCGCGGTCGTCCGCGCCCGCTCGGCGAGTCTTCAGCCGGTCCGGATCGGAAACGCCGACCTGCTGCGCGTCGGACAGCTCGTGGTCGCGCTCGGCAACCCTCTCGGTTTCTCGGGGTCGGTCACGTCGGGGGTCGTCAGCGGGTTAGGCCGCTCGCTGGCGACAGCTGACGGGAACGGGCACCGCCGGTTCATCGAGGACGTCATCCAGACCGACGCCGCCCTCAACCCCGGCAACTCGGGTGGCGCGCTGGCGGACTGGCAGGCCAGACTGATCGGCGTCAACACCGCCGTGGCCGGCATGGGCCTTGGGCTCGCGGTGCCGATGAACGGCACGACGCAGGCAATCCTCGCCGCGCTCATGCGCAGCGGCCGCGTCCGCCGTGCCTACCTCGGGATCGCCGGTGGCACTCACCCCCTCACGCCTGTGCTCGCCGAGCGCCTGGGCCGCAAGCAGGGGGTCGAGGTCCAGGAGGTCGTGGACGCGAGCCCGGCCGCGTCGGCCAAGATCCGCAGCGGCGACGTCATCGTCGCGCTGGGCGACGTGGCCGTTTCGAAGGCGGGTGACCTGCAGAGGTTGATGGTCGAAGCCCATATCGGCTCGAAGATCACCCTCACGGTGTCGCGCGCCGAGAATCTGGTGAACGTTGAGGTCGTACCCATAGAGCTGAGCTAACCCGCTCACGCCTTACACTCCGGTAAGTGGCCAGGAAACAGCAGCTCCGTGACCTTCTGCGCGCCCTGGCCAGCGACGGCCGCTTCAGGATGGCGGACGTCGACCCCGACTCCACCCCCGGTCTCAAGCAGCCCAAGCGAGCGGCCAGGGACGTCAAGAAGCACAAGGTTGCCCTCTTCGACCTGCAGGAACGGCTGTATGCAGAGCGCAAGCGGTCCGTGCTCATCGTGCTCCAGGGCATGGATGGGGGTGGCAAGGACGGGACCATCACGCACGTGATCGGCGACCTCAACCCGCAGGGCGTGGAGATCTCGGCGTTCAAGCAGCCGACGCCGGAGGAGCGCAGGCACGGGTTTCTCTGGCGGATCCGCCGGCGCCTGCCGGACCCGGGCCTCATAGGCATCTTCAATCGGTCGCACTACGAGGACGTGCTGATCGCCCGGGTCCACGACCTGGCCAAGCCGCCGATCATCGAGCGCCGGTACGGCCAGATCAACGCCTTCGAGAAGAAGCTCTCTCGAAGCGGGACCAAGATCATCAAGCTCTGCCTGTACATCTCGTATGAGGAGCAGCGGGCTCGCTTCCTGGACCGCCTCAAGGACCCCAACAAGCGCTGGAAGTTCAGCGAGCACGACATCGACGAGCGCGCGTACTGGGACGACTACATGAGCGCCTACAGCCTGGCCATCACCCGCTGCTCGACCCCCTGGGCGCCCTGGTACGTGATCCCGGCCGACGACAAGGACTACCGCAACTGGGCCGTCACCAAGATCCTGATGGAGACCCTCAAGGAGATGAACCCCCAGTTCCCGCAACCGAAACTGGACATTCCGGGGCTGACGAGGCGGCTGAAGGCTTGAACGCCGCGCAAAGTTTGATACGGTAGTTGGCCTCTGGGAACTTGTTTAAGGAGACTTGACATGAAGCGCTTGCGCCTGGTGTGTGTGGCGGTGGCGACCATAGTGGTCGCGGCTTGTGGGTCGACAGGAGGAAGCAGCGGAACCAGCACGAACTCCTACGCAGGCAAGGTGATCAAGCTTGGCGCGATCCTTTCCATCACGGGCGCAGGCAGCGTGTACGGCCCCCAGAGCCAGAACGGCATGATGCTCGCCGTCAAGCAGATCAACGCGTCGGGCGGCATCAACGGGGCGACGATCGACCTGACGGTCAAGGACGACGCCTCGGACAAGGCGCAGTCGGCCCAGGTCGCGCAGACCATGATCCAGGCGGACCAGGACCTTGCGCTGCTCGGTCCAACCCTCTCCAACTCGGCCGTCGCAGTACACCCGCTGGCCGAGAGCCTCAAGACCCCGATCCTGGCAGTGAGCACGACCGGCATCAACATCGTGCCGGACTGCAACTTCCCCGACACGACACCGTGCAAGTACGTGTTCCGGGACAGCCTCGGTGAGCAGACCGCGATCCCCGACAACATCCAGTCCTACGCCAACGACGCCCACCCCAAGACGGGCGTGCTGCTGGTGGCTCAGGATGACAAGTTCTCCAGCGACGGCGGCACGATCGTCCAGAACACGGTCGGCCAGTACGGCATCAGCCTGCTGAAGACGATCAAGTTCAACAAGGCCGAGGCCGACCTGTCGCCCTACGTGACGCAGGCTGTCCAGCTCAAGCCCGACGTCATCTTCATCACCTCGCTGGGCGGTATCCCCGCCAAGATCATGACCGAGGCTCGCAAGCAGGGATGGCAGGGGCAGTTCCTCGGCGGCAACGGCTTCAACACGGCCACCGTGTCAGCGCAAGCAGGCGCCGCAGGTAAGGGCGCACGTAGCGCGAGCGCCTGGTATATCGGCAACACGTTTCCGTCCAACGCCGGATTCGTGTCGGCCTACAAGGCCGAATACTCGAAGGACCCCGACCAGTTCGCCGCCCAGGGTTACACCGGGATCGAGATCCTGGCCGACGCCGCCAAGCGCGCCAACCTGACGTTCACCGACCTGGCCGGAGACCGGGACAAGCTTCGCGCCGCCATGGAGACGGTGAACATCCAGAGCCCGCTCGGCCCGTTCCAGTTCACGAGCTCCCACGACGTCAACCAGCCGGTGTGGGTGATCGCCATGGACGGCAACGGCGGGTTCACCCTCGTCCACGAGATCAAGGGCAGCTGACGGAAAGGAGGGAGCGCTCTCCCTCCTTCGCTCAGTGAACCGCGCGCGAAAGCGAGGTGGACCAGCAGCTCCTCAACGCGATCTTCATCGGCTCCATCTATGCGCTTTTCGCCGTGGGCTACACGCTGGTCTTCGGCGTCCTCGACATCCTCAACCTGGCGCACAGCGCTGTATTCATGTTGGGCGCGGCGGTCACGTATTCACTGGTGATGAACCACGGCCAGTCGTTCTGGGTCGCGTGCATACTCGGGATCGCGGTGTCGGGGTTCATGGGCCTTGTCATCGAGCATGTCTGCCTGCGGCCACTGCGCCGGCGACAGGCGCCACCGATCGCCGCGCTCATCTCAACCATCGGCCTCGCGTTGATCATCGTCGCGGCCATCGAGCAGGGACAGCCCGGGCAGTTCTTCGCTTGGCTGTGGGTCGACGGCCCTAATTCAGTCGCCTTTCCGTCGGGAACGATCCCCAACCCGACCTGGCATGTCGGAGACCTGACCCTGGAGGCGAGCAAGGTCGCGATCATCCCGATCTCGATCGTCCTGATGCTCGTCCTGGGCTACGGGATCCGCTACACGCAGGTCGGGCGAGGCCTCCGCGCGGTGGCCGAGAACCCCCGCGCCGCCCGGTTGATGGGCCTGGACGTCGACCGCATGATCTCGCTCACCCTGGTCATCTCATCCGCCCTCGGCGGGCTGGCGGGGATCCTGTTCGGCGTCGCGCTGGGCGACATCAGCCCCTACATCGGACGCGACAACGTCGAGGTGCGCGGCCTCGCGGTGATAGTGCTCGGCGGCATGGGCAGCATCCCGGGCGCCGTGGTCGGCGGCTACCTGCTCGGCCTCATCGAGGTCGCCGCGCTCGTGACCCTTGGCAGCAACGCGCGTGGCGGCGTGGCGTTCGCGGCCCTGTTCCTGATGCTGATCCTGCGCCCGCAGGGCCTCTTCGGCGCTCAGCTCCGCGAGCGCATCTGATGGACTTCTTCTTCCAGCTGTTCTCCGACCCGGTCGGTTTCTGGAACTCCCATACGCTGCTGATCGCGCAGATCGGGATCAACGGCATCCTCGCGACCTCAATGTTCGTCGTCCTCTTCTCAGGGCAGCTGTCGCTTGCCGCCCCGGGCTTCATGGCCGTCGGCGCATATACGTCAGTCCTCATGGGCCTTTACTGGCACACCCCGTTGGCGTTCGGCATCGCCGCCGGCACTGTGCTCGCCGGCGTCCTGGGCATCCTCGTCGGCCTGCCGGTGCTCCGCCTTCGAGGCGTGTTCCTGGCCATCGCGACCATCGGATTCGTCGAGGCGCTGCGGCTCGGAGTAATCCTCAACCTTCCGATCACCGGCGAGGGCCTCGGCCTCAAGAATCCGAGCGCCGACCCGCTTGGCGGCATCAACCTCATCCTGGTCTCGTTCGTGGTGGTGGTCTTCGTGGCGTGGAGGCTCTCCAAGGGCAGACTGGGCCACGCTTGGGCGGCGATCCGGCAAGACGAGATCGCAGCTCTCAGCCAGGGCATCCACGTCGCCCGCTACAAGATGATCGCGTTTGTCCTCAGTGCCGTCATGGCGGGCTTTGCCGGGGGCCTGGAGGCGCACTTGAACTTCTTCGTGGATCCTGGAGACACGCAGTACGGCGTCACCCGCGCCGTCCAGATCCTGACCTTCGCGGTCCTCGGCGGGAGCGGTTTCGTCCTGGGCCCAGTCGTCGGCGCACTGTTCGTCACGCTCCTGCCCTGGATCTTCGCGGCGGCCGGTCCCTACATCAACATCGTGAGCGGCGCCTTTCTGATCGCCATCATCGTCTTCCGGCCGCAAGGCATCGTAGGCCGCGGCGGCCTCGCCGTCATCCGGCCCTCGTGGTGGCCGCGAGCTCGAGCCAGTGCTCCTTCGACTGGATAGCGTCCAGCGGCATTTCGGCGGCGTCCGCGCCGTCGACGGGGTGTCGCTGGAGGTCGAGCAGGGAACCATCCAGGGGCTCATTGGGCCCAATGGCGCGGGCAAGACGACGCTGGTCAACGTCCTGACGGGTTACGTGCCGTTTCAGGCTGGCCACGCGTGGGTCGGCGCAGATGAGCTGACCGGCCTTCCGGCGCACCGCATAGCCGCTCTTGGAGTGGCGCGGACGTTCCAGAACATCCGCCTCTTCAAGGAGCTCACCGCCATCGAGAACGTGCTCGTCGGGATGCACACACGCCGCCGCGACGACACCCTCGCGCAGCTGGCCACCCTGCCCCTTTTCCGCCGCGACCAGCGCGGTCGGCTGAACGAGGCCCACAAGCTGATGGACACGGTCGGGCTGGCGTCTCGCGACGTCGGCGACCGGCCCGCCGGAACACTGCCCTACGGCGACCAGCGCCGCCTCGAGATCGCTCGCGCCCTCGCGCTGCGGCCACGGCTGTTGATCCTGGACGAGCCGGCGGCGGGCATGAACCCCTCCGAGAAGCACCGGATCCGCGAACTGATCGAACACCTGAACGCCGACGGGCTGACGATCCTTCTGATCGACCACGACATGCGCCTGGTCATGGGCGTCTGCAACCGTGTCGCAGTGCTCAACTTCGGCCGCAAGATCGCGGACGGGACGCCCGAGGAGGTGTCGACCGACGCGGGCGTGATCAAGGCCTACCTGGGCGCCGGCAGCGAGCGCGAGGTGCGGAGCGTGCCAGGCGCAAGCGGCGTCGACGAGGCGACCGAGGCGGAAGAGGTGGCCGGCAGCGGCGGGCGCTCGGTCGAACCCGAGAATGCGATCCTCGAGGTGCACGATCTCACGGTCAGCTACGGCGCGATCACCGCGGTGAGAGGCGCGTCGTTCCGCGTCGCCCCCGGCGAGATCGTCGCCTTGATCGGCGCCAACGGCGCCGGCAAGTCGACGATCCTCAACACGCTGTCTGGCCTGCTGCGCCCGGACGGCGGCTCGGCGATGTTCGACGGTCTGGACCTCACCGCCGCCAAGCCTTCGGCGATCGTGCGCCACGGGCTGGTCCACGTGCCCGAGGGTCGGGAGATCCTCGCCCGCCAGACGGTGCTCGAGAACCTCGAGCTCGCCACCTGGGCCAGGCGCTCCAGCACGGGAACCCACGGGCAGATCGAACTGGTGATGAAGCGCTTTCCCATCCTCGGCGAGCGGCGCGACATGCGCGCCGGCACGCTGTCGGGCGGCGAGCAGCAGATGCTGGCGATCGCCCGCGGCTTGCTGGCCAAGCCGCGACTTCTGCTTCTCGACGAGCCTTCGTTGGGCCTGGCGCCGCAGATGGTCGACGAGGTGTTCCGGGCGATCGAGGACATCCATGCGGACGGCACGACGATCCTGTTGGTGGAGCAGAACGCCCTGCGCGCCCTGGCCATCGCCGACCGCGCCTACGTCATCGAAACAGGCCAGATCCAGCTCAGCGGGAGCGGCGATGAGCTTCTGCACAACCCCGCCGTGCGGCGCGCCTACCTCGGCGGTTGAGCTCGGGGAGCGGCGGCCCACTCCCGGGGCGCCATTGCTGCAATTGTTTCGACCCGCCCGTCAAAGTAGGGGTATGGCCACCCAAGCACCCGACGTAGCCGCCGGACCGATCTCGGTCGTGGTCCCTCCGCCCAAACGAGGCGGCCTGGACCGGCAGATCTTCGAGGCTGTCAACGGCCTTCCCCACTCCGCGGTCAGCGACCGCTACGTAAGCACGCTGTCAAACCTCGGAGAAGGTCTAGGCTGGGTAGCCGGCGGGGCCGCGATCGCCATGCTGGGCGGTCGCAAGGGCCGGCGCGCAGGGCTGGCCACGGCGCTCGCATCCGTGAGCGCCACCTACATCGTCCAGAAATGGGTGAAGCCGGTCTTCAGGCGGGCGCGCCCTGCTGTGGATCGCGGCGCTCGCGTGGTGGGGGTGCGCCCTCTGGACCATTCCTTCCCGTCCGGCCACTCCGCATCGTCCTTCGCGGCCGCCACCGCGCTATCGATCTACTACCCGAAGGCGGCGCCGATCGCGTTCAGCCTCGCCGCCGGCGTGGGCCTGTCACGGGTTCACCTTGGCGTCCACTACCCGAGCGACGCGGCCGTGGGAGCCGCGGTCGGCATCGGGATCGGAACCCTCGTCGGCTGGCTCGTCGCGCGAGGGCCGCTCAGGTAGGGCGGGGCCTCGACCTCCCGCGAAACCATCTCCAGCTGGGTGACGGCAGCCAGCGCTCCGGGAGCCACAGCACGAAGGCCGACCAGCCGAGCGCGAGGAGCACGCCGCCGATCACGTCACTGGGCCAGTGGTCGCCCGCCCAGACCCGGGCGAGGCAGGTGAGAACGATCACCAGGGCGGCGGCGATCCACGGGATCGGCCGCAAGGTGGGTTTGATCCTGGGCGCGATGGACACCGCGACCATGAAGCTCACCCAGGTGAAAAAGACCGCATGGCCGCTGGGGTAGCTGTAGCCGGTCGCCGGGGTCAGGATGTGAACGAGGTCGCTCGGCGGACGCTGACGCGAGATGACCAGCTTGATGATGTTGTCGAAAAGGCTGGACAGGCTGCCGATCAACATCAGCCAGCCGGCCCGGCGCTCGAAGATGAACATCCCCACCACCGCGACCACGCCGATCAGAACCTGCCAGATCCCGGCGCTCACGTCGATGAGCTGAAACACGTACACCAGGGGGCCCCAGTTGATCGACTGGATGAGCGTGGCGATCGGGATGTCGAACGGCGTCAGCAGCACGTGCGTCACGACCAGGGCCGTGTCGAGCGCGAACAGCGCCAACATCACCAGGACGGTCGGGCCGAGCCATCGCCGTGCGGCCGCCTGGGGCTGCCCGGCGAGGACCTCTTTGGCCGCCTGCTTGGGGTCGGTGCTCACTTGCGCAGGATCACCTGCAGCGCGCTGAGCTCTGCGGTGATGGTGGCCGGCGTCCTGCCCAGCTGCGAATTGTCGGCATAGATCCGGACCTTCGGCTTGGTGACCACTAGCAGCTTGCGGAACTTGAACACCTGGCCAAGGCCGTGCTCGCGGTGCTTGGACAGCACAGCTCGGGCCAGCACGCGTTTGACGATGTCGCGGCGGGTCGCGCCCGCGTGCACCGAGAGCTCCAGGTACGGCTCGACGGGGGTCTTATCACTGACTGGCATCTGCGAGCCGATGGAGGTGGTGTTGGTGAAGACCAGAGACATCGCGGTGCCGCTGCCCCTGATGTCGCCCGTCAGCTCGTACGTGAACGGCCTCGCCTCGGCGAGGTGACGCAGATCATTCGCAAAGTCGCCAAACGCGCGATCCTTGGCCGACTCGCCGGCTGCGATCGTCTCGCCGAACAGGCCGATCGCCGCCGCCTCGAGGAAGATCTTGCCGTTCAGGCGGCCGAGTGTGATCGGACGCGGCCTGCCCTCCTTGATGACTCGGATCGCCGCGTCGACGGTCGGGGGCAGATGCAGCGATTTTGCGAAGTTGTTGAACGTGCCCATGGACAGGATCCCGACGGGGTGCCTGGTGTCGGCAAGCCTGCGCACCACCCAGCCGATGGTCCCATCCCCGCCGGCGACCACGATCGTGGCCCGGGGCGTGACGAGCTTCTCCAGGTCCATCTTCGGGTCGAACTCGACGATGAGGCTCTTGTCGAACGCCTTGCGAATCTTGGCTTCGATCTCCGGTGTCATGGAGCCCGCCTTGGAGCTCATGATGACCAGGCTGGCCGTCCGTCCCGCACCGGCCGGGCGCTTGGCCCGCGCATTCGTCTTCACGACGCCTGCTCGGCATCAGAGGACAGGACCTGGACCGCAGCCTTCTGCATCGATCGCTGGCTGTTCACGCCGCGGCCGGTGGGGACCTTCGACCAGGTGCCGTCGGCGGCAAGCGCCCAGGCCAGCGTGTCATCGGCGAGCTCGAGCTCCAAAAAGGCCTCGATGTGGTCCCTCGGGCCCGGGTCGCTGATCGGAACGACAGCCTCGACCCTGCGATCCAGGTTTCGGGGCATCAGGTCTGAGGATCCGATGAAGAGCTGGCCGTCCGGACCATCGCCAAACCGGAAGATCCGGGAGTGCTCGAGAAAGTGGCCGACCAGGGACCTCACCGCGATCCCCTCCGACAGACCGCGGACGCCTGGTCTCAGGCAGCAGATGCCGCGCACTATGAGGTCGATCTTCACACCGGCCTGCGACGCCCGATAAAGCACGTCGATCACCTCGGGGTCGACCAGGTTGTTGACCTTGATCACGATGCGGCCGCCCGGCTTCGAAGCCTGTTCCTCGATCAGCTTGACGATCCCCGAGCGCAGCGTCGTCGGGGCCACCAGGAGCTTGCGGAACTGGCTCTGACGGCTGTAGCCGGTGAGGTAGTTGAAGAGCTCGGCGATGTCCGCCGTGACCACCGGGTCCGCCGTGAAAAGCGCGATGTCCTCGTACTGGCTCGCGGTCGCGACGTTGTAGTTGCCGGTTCCGATGTGGGCGTACCGGCGCACCGCTGTGCCCTCCTGGCGCACGACGAGCATCAGCTTGGCGTGTGTCTTGAGGCCCACGAGGCCGTATACGACGTGCACGCCCGCCTCTTCAAGGGCCGTGGCCCAAACGATGTTGGCCTGCTCGTCGCCTCGCGCTTTCAGCTCCACGACGGCCACCACCTGCTTGCCCATCTGTGCGGCGGCCTTCAACGCCTGCGCCAGCGAGCTTTGCGGACCCGAGGTCCGGTACAGCGCGAGCTTGATCGCGAGCACGTCCGGATCTCTGGAAGCCTGCTCGATGAAAGCTTCGACCGACGTGGCAAACGAGTCATAGGGGTGGTGCACGAGGACGTCTGCGCCGCGAATCACCTCGAAGAGGTCGACCGGCTCGCTCGTGAAGCCACGCAGTCGCGGCTGGGTGGACGACAGCCAGGGCCCCGCGGCCTGGCGGTTCTTGCCGCGCCAGTCGATCGAGAGCAGGCCGGTCAGGTCCAGCGGTCCGTTGATCGTGTAGACGTCTTCAGACCCGAGCTCCAGCTCGCGCAGGAGCAAGAACAGCACGTCAGGCGACATGTCGGTGTCGACCTCGAGCCGCACCGCCTTTCCCTTGCGCCCCTTACGCGTGAGCTCGGCCTGGACTGCCGCCATCAGGTCCTCGGCCTCGTCGTCGTCCAGGTCGAGGTCGGCGTCGCGCGTGACCCTGAAAAAGTGGTGACTGACGATCTCCATCCCGGGGAACAGCGTGGGCAGGTGCAGCGCGATCACCTGCTCAAGGGGCATGAAGCGCCGGCCATCCGGCAGAGCGACGAATCGAGGAAGGAGCGGTGGAACCTTGACGCGCGCGAACCGGGGCAGGTGGCGCAGCGGATCGCGCACCATCACCGCGAGGTTCAGCGAGAGGTTGGAGATGTGGGGAAAGGGATGGGCGGGGTCGACGGCAAGAGGCGTCAACACGGGAAAGATGCGCTCCTGGAACACCTCTGAGAGCTCCTCGGTGTCCGCCTCGGAAAGGTCTGCCGCAGTGACGATTGTCAAGCCTGCCTCGGCCAGCCCCGGGCCAACGTACTCGTGGAAGACGATCGACTGGCGCTCGATCAGCTCGCGGATGCGCTGCCCGATCGCTTCCAGCTGCTCTTCGGGGGTCATCCCGTCCGGCGAGACCACCGGTGTCGGCGACATGAGCTGCTCGTGCAGGCCCGCCACCCGCACCTGGAAGAAGTCGTCCAGGCTGTCGCTCACGATGGCAAGGAAGCGGATCCTCTCGGCGAGGGGACGGGCGGCCTCCTCGGCCATGGAGAGAACACGGCTGTCGAACTCGAGTCGAGAGAGCTCACGGTTGAGAAACCTGTCCTCGGGCAGCGGGAGCAGCCTCGAAGCGGATCGCGCACGTGCTTTGGCGGCCATGTCTACTTAGAGCGCGCCAGGGCCGGGTTCGAAAGGGGGCGGATCGAGAGCACCAACGCGGTCCACCCGATTCCGAGCGCCAGGCCGGCGATCACGTCGCTCGGCCAATGCTCGCCGAGATAGATGCGGCCGATGGCGGCGGCGACCAGTACCAGCGCCGCCACCACCCAGGCCGCAGCCACCACGAGCCGGGGGGCGCGGCCGAACAGCAGGCCGACGACGAGCAGCACCACCGCCCAGCTGAAGAACACCATGTGCCCGCTCGGGTAGCTGTAGCTGCCCGTATGTCTGAGCACGCGGACCAGGTCGGCCGTGGGCCTGGGACGCTGAATCGCCAGCTCGGTGACGGTGTAGACGGCGGTCGCCGCCGCGGCGAACAGCATCAGGGGAGCGTTCTTCCAGTTGAAGGCGGAGACAACGAGGATGACTGCGATCCCAGCGACGATCTGGCGAGTGCCCTCCAGCCAGTCGAACGAGTAGAACACCGTCACGAGCGGTCCCCAAGACACCCCCTGGACCCAGCGCTCCAGGGACACATCGAACGGCATGTAGACGTGGCCGGCCGCGTAAAGAGTGAGCAGCCCGAACGTGCCGAGCCCGATCAACGCGAGGACCATCAGTGGCCATCGCACGAACCCCGCGCCGGTATGCGGCCTGGCGATGACCGCCGCGACGCCGCTCACCCGTTGCTGCCCATCAATCTCACCCAGCGCGCGCATGCGAACGAGTGGAGTCCGAGCGCGATGAACCCAATGGATACGACACCGACCAGCACCTGTCCGAAAGGCTGGCTGAGCAGGAACAGGAAGGCGCCGCCGAAGCCGTGGGCCTGTGCGGCGTTGTGGTTGAACCCGGCCTGGACCAGGAACCAGCCGATGATGAGAAAGGTCACGCCACGGGCCGCCATCCCGAATCGACCGAGGGCGATCGCGATCTTGCGTAGGGATTCAGACATCTCGGCCCCCTTAAGGTCCGCCGCGAAGGTGGCCTTGTAGGCTTCGACGAACTGCCCAACCCCGATCCCGAAGGAGACCAGGCCGACGACGATCGTCAGCACTCCGCCGAACGGGTGAGAGAGTAAGGTCGTAGCGTATTTCTGGGTGCTGTCACCCGCCGCGCCTCCGGACCCGGACAGAACCCCCAGCCCGAACAGCGCAATCGCCCCGTAGGAGACCGCGCTAGAGACAAAGCCGAGCCGGGCCATGATCCCGGTCGCGTCGCGACCCCGATGCATGGGGTCGTAGATGGCCCTTACAAAACCCCACAGCGAGTACGCCAGGAGGCCGACGATCATCGCGATGAGCACCAGTTTGCCGAAAGGGTTTCCGATCAAGAAGACCAGGCTCCCGGTCAGGTCGGTAGCCTGGCCGCCAGGGGTCCCCGACGCGATGCGAAAGGCCAGCACGCCCATCACGACGTACAGCGCGCCGCGCGCCGCGTAGCCAAGGCGCTCGAGGAGCTCGAGCACAGGATTGGTGGCGGCACGCTTGACGGCGGTGTTCGCGGCGTGGATCTCGGACATCTCAGGCCGCCCGCTGCAAGTCTTTGTGCGAACGCTGGCCAGCGCTGGAGCTCAACGAGCGCTTCAAGGCCCGCACGTCGAGCCGCGGGTTCGGATAGGTCGACTTCATAGCTTCCATCTCCTCGATCAGGACCTGGGTCACAGCCCAGTTCCGGTACCACTTGCGGTTGGCGGGAATCACGTACCAGGGTGCTGCGGGCAGAGAGCACCGGCCGATCGCAATGGCATAGGCCTGCTGGTAAGCGGCCCAGTAGGGCCTTTCGGTGATATCCCCGTCACTGAACTTCCAGTGCTTGTCGGGGTCGTTGACCCGGCCCACGAGCCGCCTTCGCTGCTCCTCCTCAGAGATGTGCAGGAACACCTTGACGATCGCGGTGCCGCCCCTTATAAGATCCGCCTCGAAGCGATTGATGATCGCGTAGCGCTTCCGGATGACCGCAGGCGAAGCGAGGCCTTTGACCCTGGCGATCAGGACGTCCTCGTAATGCGACCGGTTGAAGATGACGATCTCGCCGGGCCTTGGCAGCGTGCGCTTGATGCGCCACAGGAAATCGTGGCGGCGCTCCGATGCGCTGGGCGCCTTGAACGAGACGATGCGCACCCCTTGCGGGTTGAGGCCCCGCAACGCGTACCTGACCGTTCCGTCCTTGCCGCTGGTGTCCATACCCTGGAGAACGATCAGGACCGATCTTCTGGCTTCTGCGTGAAGTCGGTCCTGGAGCTGCATGAGGTGCTCTTCGTCGGCGAGCGTGCGCTCATCCGCCAGGTGCCGTTTGACGCCGTTGGTCTCGGAGGGATCGATGGCTCCGAGGTCGACCCTACCGCCCTTCGGACGGGCTCGCAGGGTCGCCCGGACGGAATTGCGGTTGATCGAGTTCTTACTGCTGGGCATTGGCCACCTCACGGTGGACCGGGACGGGGAACAATGTCCGCAACAGTCAGACTCCGGCGACGCGTGGTGACCGCCCGAAACGATCCGGCCTGTGGGCCACGCCCGCACAAATAAAAAAGAGCCCCGGATTGCTCCGGGGCTCGATCTGGTCTCTTGTTACAGAGTGCGGACGCTCTTGGCGCGCGGGCCCTTGGGGCTCGCCTCGATTTCGAACGAGACCTTCTCGCCACCCTGCAGGCTGTCGAAGTCGCCTTCGGTGCCACTGCGGTGGAAGAAGAATTCCTTACCGTCCTCGGCTGCGATAAATCCGAAGCCGCGGTCCGATACCAGTTTCTTGATGGTGCCTGTAGGCATTTCCATCTCCTATCTCTCGAACTAAAGGGCCAACTCAACTAGCGGGCCTGTTCGAGAAACGGAGCCTGCGATGAGCGCCGGCGCTCTGCCGGCTG
>DATLUC010000039.1:0-41885 GCA_035533335.1 Candidatus Baltobacterales bacterium | reverse complement strand
GGCGGTGTCGTCCGACCACCTCACCTACACGTTCGACATCCGCCCGGGCGTCAAATGGGCGGACGGCCAGCCCTTCACCGCTGACGACGTCCTGTTCACCTACCACGTCCTCCAGGACGTCGAGTACCAGCAGCCGGGGGCTCAGTTCTGGCGCGACGTCGGGGTCTCCGCGGGCGCTCCCGGGCAGGTGGTGTTCTCGCTGAAGGCCCCGAGCGCGTCGTTCCCGCTCGCCCTGCAGATGGGGATCATCCCCAGGCATATCTACGCGGGGATGGCGCCGGCCCAGATCGCCGCGAGCCCCTACAGTGGCGTTCGTGCCTTCGGCACGGGCCCGTTCCGGGTCTCGGCCATCAGCAGCCTGGCCATCACCCTCGACCGCAACCCCTTTGCGAATCCTCAGCCTTACCTGGATCACCTCGTCTTGAGGACCTACCCGGCGACCGACCCGCAGCAGGCGATCCGCGCAGTCCTCTCGGGGGCGGCCGACCTGGTCGGCGGGCTGGAGCCGCAGGAGGTCGATGCGCTCCAGGGGCGGACCGACCTCACCGTGCTGGACGCGCGCTTGTTTACCAACGCATTCGTGGCGATGAACCCCGAAGGCTCCGGCAAGCAGTTCTTAAGCGATGCCAGGGTGCGGATTGCGCTCACGCAGGCCGTGGACCGGCAGCGCCTGATCGACCAGGTGCTCTCGAGCAAGGCGGACCCGGACCCCACGCCGATCCCGACCGCCGAATGGGCGTACTCGGCGGCGGCCGCCGGTCTCCATCCCTACGACCCGCTCGCATCCGCCAGGGGGCTTGACGCCGCCGGTTGGACGCTGCAGCCGGGGGCCAAGCTCCGTTCCAAGAGCGGGACCGATTTCAAGGTCGTGCTGGTGGTGGCCGACTCTTACCCGAACCGGCAGGTCGCTGACGCGCTGGCCCAGCAGCTGCTCCTGATCGGGGTCGAGGTCGATGTCAAGGCGGTGCCGGCCTCGCAGCTGGTGCAGAGCTATCTGATCGGCCACAACTACCAGATGGCGCTTGCCGCGTTCGACGTCGGGGCCGACCCGGACCTTTACTCACTGTGGCATTCGGGCGCCGACCCCTCGGCGCTCAACTTCGCCTATTCGCGGGGCTGGGGCCTCATCGACAAAGACCTCGAGGATGGACGTGCAGAGCTCGATACCCCGTCGCGCCTGGCCTCGTACATCGATTTCCAGATGCTGATGGCCGACGCCGCGCCGGCCATCTTCCTGTATTCCGGTCGCTACGACTACGCGGTTTCCCAGCGGGTGCGCGGGGTCCACATCGACAAGGTCATCGAGCCGTCCGACCGGTTTCGATACGTGACGGACTGGTACGTCGACACCAAGTAGGCGGCTTGGCTCAGATCTCCTTCTCGAAGCAGACGCTGGTTGGTACGCCCGCGTACTCGCCCCAGCAAGGGACACTCGCGAATCCCGCCGGGCGGTACAGACCGATCGCTTCGGCCTGGTGGACCCCGGTCTCCAGGACCAGCCTGCGGGCTCCGAGCTTGCGTGCTGCGGCCTCGAGATGGCCTAGGACCGCGGCGCCGACGCCCCGACCGCGCGCCTCGGGTTCGACGTACATGCGCTTGACCTCCGCAGTGTCCTCGTCCAGGCGGCGAAGAGCCCCGCAGCCTACGGCCCGGCCGCCCTGGCGGGCGACGAGGAACAGGCCCGTACCGGGTGCCAGGTGTTCCGATTTGAGGTTCGGCCCGAACCTCTGGTCCGGCGCGTACAGGCTCGACAAGTGGGCGTCCAGGGCCGCCACCAGGCGTCTGGCATCGGTCGAGTCAAATGGTTCTGGTGTCAGGGTCAGGTTCATGACTGAGCTCGCGCGATGGTAGCGCGACGAGAAACCACGCACCCGTCTGGTCGACAATTGGCGTTGTGGATCTTGGGCTCAGGGGCCGGCGGGCCCTGGTGACTGCTGCGAGCAAGGGGCTCGGACGCGCGTGCGCCGAAGCTCTCGTCGCCGAAGGCGCGAGCGTCTATGTCTCGTCCCGCGACGCCGCGTCGATCGAGTCCACCGGGCGTGCGATCCACGCCGCGGGCTGGTCGACGGCGGACGTGTCGGTCGCGGGCGAGCCGGAGTCGCTGGTGGCGAAAGCGGCGGAGGCGATGGGCGGCCTGGACGTCCTGGTCGCCAACGCCGGCGGCCCTCCACCGGGCACCTTCCAGAGCACGTCGATGGACGCGTGGGACGCCGCGTTCGAGCTGACGCTCATGAGCGCCGTCAGGCTGGTCCATGCCGCGCTGCCCCACCTGAAGAGCTCGGGCCAGGGCCGGGTCGTATTCATCACGTCGGTCTCGGTCCGCCAGCCCATTCCGACGTTGGTGCTGTCCAACGCGCTCCGGGCTGCTGTGACCGGCCTCTCCAAGACCCTTGCCCGCGAGCTTGCCGGGGACGGCGTCACCTTCAACTGCCTCGCCCCCGACGCCATCCTCACCGACCGAATCCGTCACCTCGCCACGGGACGGGGCGAGGATGTGGAGGCGGAGCTCAAGCGCCGTGCCGAGGCCGCGCCGATGAAGCGCTTCGGCGAGCCCGCGGAGTTCGCGGCCGCATGCGCGTTCCTGTGCTCGCGCCAGGCGGGCTTCGTCACCGGTCAGACCATTGGCGTCGACGGCGGCGCGCTGCTCGGGGTCCACTGAGCGCCCAGGTGCCATAGGATTTCCAAGTGACCGCAATTCGTTTCGCCGAGCGCATGAATCGTCTGGGCACAGAAGGCGCATTCGAGGTGCTCGCCAAGGCCAGGCGCCTTGAGGCCGAGGGCAAGCACATAGTGCACCTCGAGATCGGCGAGCCCGATTTCGCAACTCCCGACAACATCGTCGAAGCAGGCATCTCGGCGATGCAGAACGGGTACACGCACTACACGCCCGCCAGCGGCATCTTCGAGGCGCGTGAAGCAGTCGCGGGATTCGTGTCGAGAATGCTGAAGACCGAGGTCGAACCGACCGACGTCGTCCTGGTGCCCGGCTCGAAGAATGTGCTGCTTTTCACGCTGCTCGCCTGTATCGAGCCCGGCGACGAGGTGATCCTGCCCGACCCCGGATACCCCGCATATGCGTCGCAGGTCAGCTTCATCGGCGCCATCCCGAAGACTGTCACCCTGCGCGAACAGACCGGATTTCGGATGGACCTGGACGAGCTTGAGTCACTGGTCACGCCGAAGACGCGGATGCTCATCATCAACACCCCGCAGAACCCCACCGGTGGGGTTCTCACCGAAGAGGATGTCGACTTCGTGTGCGAGCTGGCCAACAAGCACGACCTCCTGGTCGTCTCGGACGAGATCTACAGCCAGCTCGTCTACGGATTTCACCACGTATCGCCGCTGTCGCGCCCCGGAATGCGGGAGCGGACGGTGCTGATGGACGGGCTCTCGAAGTCGTACGCGATGACCGGGTGGCGGTTGGGCTACGCCGTGGCGCCGAAAGCCCTGGCAGCCAAGCTCGACCAGCTGATGATCAACTCGTCATCGTGCGCCGCGGGGTTCACGCAGATGGCTGCGATCGAAGCGCTCAGCGCGCCGCAGTCAGAGCAGGCGGTCGCCCGCATGGTCAAGATCTTCGAGCACCGCCGCAACCTCATCGTGGACGGCATCAACAAGATCCCCGGCATGCGCTGCGCGCGTCCCCAGGGCGCGTTCTACGCATTCCCGAACATCGAAGCCACGGGGTTCGGCGAGCGTGAGCTGGCCGAGCGCCTGCTCACCGAAGCCGGCGTCGCAGTCCTTCCAGGCACGGCCTTCGGGCACGCCGGGGCCGGGTTCATCCGGCTCGCGTACACGCAGTCCGAGGACGAGCTGAAGCGTGGTCTCGAGCGGATCGCGGAGTTCATCAGCGCGAACCCAAAGTAGATTGGGCGCCGGCCGTGCTCCGGCCCTGAGGCTTGGAATGTATTGTTCGGTGCATGGATGACGGACTCGTCCGTCTAACCGAGCCGCTGGTCAGGGATGGCGGGCGGCTGCGCCCCGCCTCCTGGGAGGAGGCGCTCGAACGGGCCGCCGCCGGTTTCGATACGGCCCGGCGGCGTGGACCGAACGCCTTCGGAATGTTCAGCTGCTCGAAGACCACCAACGAGATGAACTTCGTCGCACAGAAGTTCGCGCGGGTCGTCATGCACAGCAACAACATCGACAGCTGCAACCGGACTTGACACGCCCCAAGCGTCGCCGGTCTGGCGACAGTGTTCGGAGCCGGAGGAGGGACCTCGTCTTATCGAGAGGTCGAGGAGACCGATTTCGTCATCCTCTGGGGCTCCAACGCTCGCGACACGCACCCGATCTTCTTCCATCACCTCCTGCGGGGCGTGCGGAACGGAGCTCGGCTCGTCTCCGTCGATCCCCGGCGCACGAGCTCGGCACAGTGGGCGGACGTATGGCTGGGCATCGATGTCGGGAGTGACATCGCGCTGGCCAACGCGATGGCGCGGGTGATCATTCACGAGGGTCTTGCCAACACCGAGTTCATCGGCCGCGCCACGACCGGCTACGACGATTATGCGAAATGCGTCGAGGCGTACACGCTCGAGCTGGCCGAGACCGAGACGGGCGTTCCGGCCTCCGCGATCAAAGAGGTCGCCCTCGACTTTGCCCGAGCCGACCGCGGGATGATCTGCTGGACGCTCGGCATCACCGAGCACCACAACGCCACCGACAACGTTCTCGCCCTGATCAACCTGGCGCTGCTCACGGGCAAAGTCGGTCGCTACGGCAGCGGGCTCAACCCGCTGCGGGGCCAGAACAACGTGCAGGGCGGCGGGGACATGGGCGCCATCCCGGCGAGGCTGCCGGGCTTTCAGGACATCGAAGACCCGGACATCCACGCCAAGTTCGCCCGGGCATGGGGCGGGGCGCAGTTCCCGAGCAAGAAGGGATATCACCTCTCGGAGATGTTCGAGGCCATGGCGCACGGCGAGCTGACGACCGCGTACATCGTGGGCGAGAACCCCGCGCGCAGCGAGGCGGACCAGACCCGCGCCGTGCGCCTTCTCACCGGCCTCGAGCACCTGGTGGTCCAGGACATCTTCCTGACCCAGACCGCCGAGCTGGCCCACGTGGTCCTGCCGGCAGCAGCCGGGTGGGCGGAGTCGGAGGGCACTGTCACCAACAGCGAGCGACGCGTGCAGCGGGTGCGCCGGGCGCTGGAGCCGCCGGCGGGCGCCCGCGACGACATCGAGATCATCTGCGAGCTCGCGCGGCGGCTCGGTTGCGAGTGGGGCCATTCGACCGCCGAGCAGGTTTGGGACGAGTGCCGCAGCCTTTCGCCCATGCACGCGGGGATGTCCTACGAGCGGCTCGACGAGCTTGCCGGCATCCAGTGGCCGTGCCCGGACGAGACTCATCCCGGCACCCAGTTCCTCCACGCGCGGCTGTGGAAGGAGCCCGTCGAGGGCCCTCGGGCCGGGTTCCACGTGGTCGAGCACGATCCTCCCGTCGACCGCTTGAGTGCTGAGTTTCCGATCCGGCTGACCACCGGCCGGCGGCTGGACTCGTACAACACCGGGGTTCAGTCCGGCGAGTACACGTCCCCCCTGCGCAAGCGCGAGGGGTTGCTGATCTCGCCCGTCGACGGCGAGCGGCTGGGGATCCAGGACGGCGAGCGCGTGTGCGCCAGCTCGCGGCGCGGCTCAGTCGAGGTGCCGGTGCGCTTCGAGGAGTCGCTGCGGCCCGGGCTGGCTTTCATGACGCTGCACTTCCCTGACCAGGTGGCGACCAACATCCTGACCATCGATGCGACCGATCCCAAATCGGGCACCGCCGAGTTCAAGGCGAGCGCGATCCGGATCGAGAAGCTCGTCGGAGCGCCGGCCGGCTAGTTGGATATTCGAACCACCGGAGGCCCGGCGACGGCCGAAGAGATGGCGGCCGTCGACGAGGTGCTGGGTCAGCCGCAATCGCTCTGGGAGGGTGGGGAGCGGGTTACCGCTGACGACCACGTCGCCTACGGCGGTCGCGGGACGCGCTCGCAGCGCCACCTCCTGCTCCCGGTTCTGCATTCGATCCAGGACCGCGTCGGCTGGGTGAGTCGCGGCGCGCTCGAATACGCCTGCCGCCGGCTGACCATCCCGCCCGCCGAGGCCTACGGGGTCGTCAGCTTCTACGGTCGTTTCGCGCTCCAGGAGCAAGCGCCCCTGGCCCTCCACGTCTGCGATGACATCGCGTGCAAATGCGCCGGGTCTGACGAGCTCTGCTCGGCCCTCGAGCACCGCTTCGGGCCGGCTGGCAGGGAATGGCGGCGCAGCCCATGCCTCGGCCTTTGCGACCACGCTCCGGCCGCCCTCGTCGAGAGGTCTGGTCGGCCCCACTCGGAGCGTCAGCTCGCGCCGATCGACGCCGTCCTGGCGCTGGCCGTGGCCGGCGGCGGCGCATGGCCGGACGCTGCGGCGCGACCGCTGCCGGTCCAGGGCACGCGCAAGCTGCTGAGGCGTGTCGGCGTCGTCGACCCAGACAGCATCGACAGCTACCGCAGCCACGGCGGCTATGTCGCGCTTCGGCGCGCGCTCGAGCTCGGCTCCGACGGCGTGATCCGCGAGCTCAACGAGGCCCGCCTGCTCGGCCGCGGCGGGGCCGCGTTTCCCACGGGCCGGAAGTGGGAGTCCGTGGCCCGCGCGGCGATGCGGCCGCACCACCTCGTCTGCAACGCGGACGAATCGGAGCCGGGCACCTTCAAGGATCGTGTGCTCATGGAGGCCGACCCCTTTGCCGTGGTCGAGGCGATGACCATCGCGGCAGTCACGACGGGGTGCGAGCAGGGCTACATCTATGTCAGAGCGGAGTACCCCCTGGCGCGAAGTCGGATCGAGCACGCGGTCCGTCAGGCCCGAGAACGCGGTCTGCTCGGCGCCGACATCGAGGGCCGGGGATCAACGTTCGACATCGAGGTCCGGCGCGGCGCCGGGGCCTACATCTGCGGCGAGGAGACCGCGCTCTTCAACTCCATCGAGGGCAAGCGTGGCGAGCCGCGCAACAAGCCGCCGTTTCCGGTGCAGGCTGGACTTTTCGGCAGGCCCACGCTCGTCAACAACGTCGAGACCCTGGTCAACGTGCTCGACATCGTGCTGGAAGGTGGCCAGGCCTTTGCCCGCACGGGCACTGCCGAGTCGACCGGGACGCGACTGTTCTGCATCTCGGGCCACGTCCGGGAGCCTGGCCTGTACGAGATCCCGATGGGCACCACGCTGCGCGCGCTGATCGAACGCGCAGGGGGCCTGAACCAGGGTCGCACGATCCAGGCGGTCCTGCTCGGAGGCGCCGCGGGCTCGTTTGTCACCGAGGCCCAGCTCGACGTGCCGCTGAGCTTCGAAGGGACTCGGGCCATCGGCGCCACGCTTGGCTCGGGCGCGGTGATCGTGCTCGACGACAGCGCCAACCTAAAGCAGATCCTGCTGAGGATCGCGCGATTCTTCCGTGAGGAGTCGTGCGGGCAGTGCGTACCGTGCCGCGTGGGCACGGTCAGGCAGGAGGAAATCCTCCAGAGGGTGCTGAGCGAGCGGGAGGAAGGCGCGCGCGAGTCGGACATCGCACTGCTCAGCGACATCGCCCAGGCCATGCGTGACGCTTCGATCTGCGGTTTGGGGCAGACGGCCGCCAACGCCATCGGGTCGGCCGTGATTCAGCTGAAGCTGGTACCCGATCGTGGCTGACGCCGTTTTCGTCGGGCTGCCCAGGCGGATGGTCAAGGTAAGCGTCGACGGCCGCGAGCTCGACGTGCTCGAGGGCTCGACGATCCTGGACGCCTGCCGCCGCATGCAGATCGACACTCCGACGCTCTGCCAGCTCGACACCCTGGCACCGCTGAACGTGTGCAGGGTCTGCGTCGTCGAGGTCGAAGGGTCTCGCGTCCTCGTCCCGGCGTGTTCGCGCAAGGTCGAGGCGGGCATGAAGATCCAGACCGACTCCGAGCGCGTGCGCCACAGCCGGCGGCTCGTCCTCGAGCTGCTCGCCTCCTCGGTGGACATGTCGCTCTGCTCGCCCGAGGTGCGGGGCTGGATGAACCGCTACGGCGCGGCGCCCACCCGTTTCGGGAGCGGGATAGCCACGGTCGCCCAGCCGGTCAAGGTCGACAATGAGCTCTACGTGCGCGACTACTCGCGCTGCATCCTCTGCTACAAGTGCGTGGAGGCGTGCGGCGTCGAGGCGCAGAACACGTTCGCGATCGGTGTCGCAGGACGCGGCTTCGACTCCCACATCTCAACTGAGTTCACGGTGCCCCTGCCCGAGTCCGCTTGCGTGTACTGCGGCAACTGCATCGGGGTCTGCCCGACCGGGGCCCTGATGTTCAAGAGCGAGCACGACATGCGAGTAGCCGGCACATGGGACGAGTCAAAGCAGGCCGTGACCGAGACGGTGTGCCCCTATTGCGGCGTCGGGTGCATGCTCGAGCTGCACGTGCAAGACAACGAGATCGTCAAGGTGACCTCGCCGCTGGACCACAGCGTCACCTCGGGACATCTTTGTGTGAAGGGCCGGTTCGGGTTCGAGTTCGTCCAGCGACGCAAGCAGTAACTCGCTAGCCGTCGTGGGGGCTGGGCGAAGGACTCGACGAAGGAGTCGGCGAGCTGGTCCCGGAATGGTCGCCCGGCCCAGGTGACTCGCCAGGCTCGGGGGAAGACGACCGCTCGGGAGCCTGCGAGGGCTCGGGGTTGGGCGACGCTTCATGCTCGGGCGCGCGGGCGGGAGGAGCGGCCGCAGGCGGCCGCGGCGACTCGGTCTGAGGGCTGGGGCTCATTTGCAGGATGGGTACCAATGCGGGAGAGTGGCCGGCCGACTCGAGGCTCGAAGCCGCGCGCTGAGTCCAAACGACCGGGTTGGCGCTGCCCGTGGTGGCGAAGGCCGCCAATGCCACGACGCCGGCGACGGCCGCGGCCAGCGCGGCGGGGGCGAACCTGAATGGGGCCGAGCGCGCGACGGACGCCGAAAGGTAGCGCGGAGGGGTGTGCGGCGGCGCCACGCGATCGAGCGCCGAGCGCAGCCGCCAGTCAAAGGCCGGCCCGAGCGAGTCGCGTTCAGTCTTCGACATAAGACTCATAGCTTTCTGAAGGCAACGCCGGAGATCGATCAAGTGAGAAGTCCGGATCGAGCATCGCGCGCAACCGCTCCGATGCCTGGCGCAGGCGGTTGCCCACGGTCCGCTCGGACACGCCGAGCGCCGCCGCGATCTCGCGGTTGTTGTAGCCGTGATAGTGGCGCAGCACGATGGCGGCCGCCAGCCGCGGCGGGATCGACTGCAGAGCGGAGATGATGTCGGGCTCGGACGCGATCACGGCCGGATCGGCCGAGACGGCCGGCCGCCCGAGGCGGCGCAGCAGCTCGCCCACCGTTCGCAGCCGGGCCCGGCGGCGATACGAGATCGCGCGGTTGACCGCGATGCGGTGGATCCAGGCTTCCGCCGGCGCATCCGGTCGCCAGCGCTCCCATGCGCGAAACGCCTGCACGAACGCATCCTGGGCGCAATCCTCGGCCTCGGCCGGGTCGCGAAGGATCGCCGTCAGGGTGCGGTAGACGCGCGGATACGCCGCCCGATAAAGGCGATCGAAGTCTTCACGCGAACCTGGCTCATAAGCTTCAGCGACCGGTTCGCCGCTGGCAGACACGTTGCGTATAACGGCCAAAGGTACACGGCCCGGTGACGTAAGGTCTTGTCATGCCGATCGTCTGGACCCAGGATCCCGCCGCCAACCATCTCCTCGAAACCGATCCGCTCGCACTACTGGTGGGCCTGGTCCTCGACCAGCAGGTCAAGATGGAAAAGGCCTTCGCCGGGCCATACGAGCTGAAGCGCCGGCTCGGCCACCTGGACGCCCGCAAGATCGCCGCCATGGACCCCGACCAGCTGGACGCAATCTTCCGCGAGCGCCCGGCTCTACACCGCTTCCCAGGCAGCATGGCAAAGCGCGTGCAGGCCATGTGCCAGGTCGTGGTAGACGATTACGGCGCCGACGCGGGCTCGGTCTGGACCGAGGCGCGCGACGGCGACGACCTGGCGGCGCGCATCAAGAAGCTGCCGGGATTCGGCGATATGAAGGTGAAGATCCTGGTCGCGGTGCTGGCCAAGAAGTTCGGGGTCAAGCCCCGCGGGTGGGAGAAGCACGCGGCCAACTGGCACACCGTCGCGGACGTCGATTCGGCCGAATCGATGGCCCATGCGCGAGAGGTCAAGCGCGAGATGAAGGCCGACAAGCACTGACGATCCGCTGCAAGTCCGCCGTCATCTGATAACGTTTGGCGTCCGGCGCGGCCAGAGTGAGCCGCGCGGACGAGTCGAGATATCGGCGCTGCGCGCCAGTCAGATGAGGGGAACCAGATGAGAGAGTGCACTCCCGGCCGGGACGAGTCCCGGGCCCTTGCGAAGAGCCATGCGCTGATCCCGGTATACCGGGAGGTCCTGGCCGACATGCTCACCCCCGTGCGTGCGTACACCTTGCTCTGCCCGGCGGGTGAGCCGGGGTTCCTGCTCGAAAGCGTCGAAGGCGGCGAGAGGCTCGCCCGCTACTCCTTCATCGGCTTTCGACCCAGGCACCTCGACCTTGGTCAGGGCAATCCGCTGGACGCTCTCGCCTCCGTCGCCGCAGAGGTGACGGCGCCGGTGAAGGGGCTTCCCCGCTTCCACGGTGGCGCCGTCGGCTATCTCGGATACGAGGCGGCGCGACACTTCGAGCGCCTTCCCATGGCCCAGGGCGCGGCGCCCCCGATGCCGGAGAGCGCGTTCCTCACCGCCGAGGACCTGGCCGTGTTCGACCACGTGACGCGGCGTCTCATGCTCCTGACCATTCATCGACCATATCGCGAGGACTACGAGGCGGCGGTCGCGCGCATCGACGAGATGGAGATGCGTCTTGCCTCCGACCAGGTCGCCTCCGCTGGGCACGGCACCAACGGCGCGGGGTGGAAGTCCAACATGACCAGGGGTCAGTTCCACGCCATGGTGGACGCCGCGCGAGAGCACATCATCGGCGGCGATGCTTTCCAGGTCGTCGTCTCGCAGCGCTTCAGCAAGCCGCTGGCCGCCGCGCCTTTCGACGTCTACCGCTGCCTGCGTGCGATCAACCCGTCGCCGTACATGTTCTTCCTGGCGCTAGGTGGCGACCGTCACGTGGTCGGAACGTCGCCCGAGAAGCTGGTGCAGGTGGAGTACGGCCGCGTCGAGACCAGGCCCCTGGCAGGTACGCGCCGCCGCGGCAGCGACCCGGCCGACGACGCGCGCCTGGAGAAGGAGCTCCTCAACGACCTCAAGGAGCGCGCCGAGCACGTGATGCTGGTCGACCTCGGGCGCAACGACGTCGGCCGCGTCGCCAAGCCAGGATCGGTGAGTGTGGACCGCCTGATGGAGGTCGAGAGGTATTCCCACGTGATGCACATCTCTTCGACCGTGAGCGGGCAGTTGCGAGAGGGCCGCACCTCGCTGGACGCCCTGCGGGCGGCCTTCCCGGCGGGCACGGTCTCGGGCGCACCCAAGATCCGGGCCATGGAGATCATCGCCGACCTCGAGCCCGAAGGGCGCGGCGTGTATGCCGGGTCGCTCGGTTACGTCAGCTTTGGCGGCAACCTCGACATGGCGATCACGCTGCGGACGGTGGTGGTCGCGGATGGCGTCGCGTACGTGCAGGCGGGCGCGGGAGTCGTCGCGGACTCGAAGCCGGAGCGCGAGTTCGAGGAGACGCTCGAGAAGGCGGGCGCCATGTTCAAAGCGGTCGAGATGGCCGAGGAGATGTGATGAGCATCGCCCTCATCGACAACTACGACTCGTTCACCTACAACCTCGTGCAGCAGATGGCCGAGCTCGGGGCCGAACCGAGGGTGTTTCGGAATGACGAGGTCACCGTCGAGGAGCTGTCGGTCTTCGACGGCATTGTCATCTCGCCGGGGCCTGGAAGGCCCGAGGACGCCGGCGTGTCCAACGATGCGATCCGGGCCTTGAGCGGCCAGGTGGCGATCCTCGGCGTATGTCTCGGTCACCAGTGCATCGGGCAGGTGTTCGGGGCCACGGTTTCGCGCCACGAGCCCGCGCACGGCAAGACGTCGTGGATCAGGCACGACAACTCCGGCGTGATGGCGGGCGTGAGCGATCCGTTCGAGGCGACCCGCTACCACTCGCTGATCGTGGAAAAGGCGTCGGTGCCGGCAGAGCTGGTGGTCACCGCGTGGACGGCGGATGGGACGGTGATGGGGCTCCGCCACGCCCGGCACCCGACGTACGGCGTGCAGTTCCACCCCGAATCGGTATTGACCAAGGAAGGCAAAAAGATCATCGGCAACTTCGTTCGTCGGGCCGCATCCACGCCGGCGGGGCGGCCGTCCACCGGACTGGAGGGGGCGAGGTGATCGAGTCGATCGCGAAGTTGGTGCGCTGCGAGTCCCTCACCGAGGACGAGGCCTCGGCCGCCTTCGAGATCATCATGCGCGGCGACGCGACGCCATCGCAAATCGCCGGGTTCCTGGTGGCGCTGCGCATGAAGGGCGAGACGGCCGACGAGATCACCGGCTTCGCCCGGACCGTCAGGGCGGTGGCGACCCCGATCGAGGTCGAGGGTGATCTGCTCGACACCTGCGGCACCGGGGGCGATGGCCTTGCGACGTTCAACATCTCGACGCTGGCAGCGATCGTGGCCGCCGCATGCGGGGCAAAGGTCGCCAAGCACGGCAACCGCGCCGCGTCGTCGCTGTGCGGTTCGGCCGACGTGCTCGAGCAGCTCGGGGTCAAGATCGACCTGGCACCGGAAGGCGTGGCGCGGTGCATCGACCAGGCGGGCATCGGCTTCTTGTTCGCGCCGGTCTTCCATCCGGCCTTCCGATTCGTGTCCGTGCCGCGCCGAGAGCTCGCCGTGCGCACGGTGTTCAACGTCCTCGGGCCGCTGTGCAACCCCGCCGGCGCTCGATACCAGGCTTTGGGCGTGGCCGATGGACAGCTGGCGGCCAAGATGGCCGACGTGCTCCAGCGTCTGGGGGTCGAGCGCGCGATCGTGTTCCATGCCGGTGACGGCATGGATGAGCTGTCCGTGAGCTCTCCGTCGTCCGTGATCGAGATCGACGGCCGGCGCAAGGAGTACCAGCTCGACCCTGCCGAGCTAGGGCTCGAGATGGCCCCCGTCGAGACGATGCGCGGGGGCGGCCCGGAAGAAAACGCCCGGCTCGCACGCGCGATCCTCGACGGCGCCACGGGCCCGCGCCGCGACGTCGTGCTCCTCAACGCGGCCGCGGCCCTTCGCGCAGCCGGGCTCGCCGGCGGCTGGAAGGAAGGCCTCGGCCTCGCCGCCGAGGCGATCGACTCCGGGAGGGCGGGCGACGTGCTGCAGCGGTGGGCCAGAATCTCCCAACAGTGAAGATCCCCACCAAGTCCGAGGACCCGCGATCCGATCCGCGCAGCGGGTCGGGGAGCGGCTTGCCGTGACTTCGCGGGGACCCCGGGAACAGACACGGGAAGTGGACATCCTGTCCCGCCTCGTGCTCGAGGCGCGCCAGGATCTGCAGCGGCGGCGTCACCTGGTCGGTTCGGACCAGTTCGAGAGGTCGGTGGCCGCGTACACGCCGAAGGATTTCGCGGGCGCCCTGAGGCGGCCGGGGCTGGCCGTGATCGCCGAGATGAAGCAGCGCACGCCGACCATGGGCGTCCTGAGCGAGCGCTACAGCCCGGCCGACCTGGCGCTCGCGTACAGGGAGGGGGGCGCCGCTGCGCTGTCCGTGCTGACGCACATGGCGAGCTTCGGCGGGAGACCGGAGCACGTCCAGGCGGCCCGCGAGGCGACCGACCTGCCGATCCTGCGGAAGGATTTCATCACCGATCCATTCGAGATCGCAGAGGCGAGAGCGTCCGGCGCCGACGCCGTGCTCCTCATCGTCGCGGCGCTCGAGCGCTCCCAGCTCGCCGATCTGCTCTCGGTCGCCCGCAGCCGCGGCCTGGCGGCGCTGGTGGAGGTGCACGACGAGCGGGAGGCAAGCGCGGCGCTGGAGTCGGGCGCCGTGATCGTCGGCGTGAACCACCGGGACCTGCGCACCTTCGACATCGACCTCAGCCTTACCGGGCGCCTGCGGAAGGAGATCCCGGACCGGGTCATCCTGGTGGCCGAAAGCGGCATTCATTCGGCTGACGACGCGCGGCGCCTGCACGAGGCCGGGGCCGACGCGATCCTCGTGGGTGAGGAGCTGATGAGGTCGCCCGACCCCGCGGCGCGGATCCGGGAGCTGACGACTTGGTCCGCGTGAAGATCTGCGGGATCTGCGACGTGGAGGCTGCCGCCGGCGCGGCCGACGCCGGCGCGGACATGCTCGGCTTCCACTTCTGCTCCTCTCGGCGGCGCGTGACGCCGGAGGGGGCAAAGGCCATCGTCGACTCGCTCGACGTCCGGCCGGCGATCGTGGGGGTGTTCATTGACCAGTCGGAGGACGAGGTGCGCCAGGTTGCGAGCTTCGTCGGGCTCGACCTCCTGCAGCTGCACGGCTCCGAACCTCCGGGCTTCAAGGCCGCAAAGCCCGTGATCAAGGTGCTGAAGGTTCGGGACGGGGTGATCGGCGGCGCCGCCGACTGGCCCGACCCGCTGATGATCGACTCGTGGTCGGCCGACCAACGGGGCGGCACGGGTCGGACGTGGGACTGGGAGCTGGCCCGCCCGCTGCTCGAATCACGGCGCGTGTTCATCGCCGGGGGTCTTGAACCGGGTAACGTGGGCGAGGTCGTGAGCCGCTTCAAGCCGTACGGCGTCGACGTCTCGAGCGGAGTCGAGACCGAGGTGGGCGTGAAAGATCCCGAGAAGGTGCGCGCCTTCATCCGCAACGTGCGCCTGGCCGAGATGAGGGTCTGATGGCCCGGATCGCGCCCACGCACCCGATCGGCGGACGCTATGGCATTTTCGGCGGCCAGTACGTTCCCGAGACCCTGATGGGCGCACTGATCGAGCTCGAGCGCGTCTGGCATGAAGCCAAGGCGGACGCCCAGTTCCAGCTCGAGCTTGCCGGTCATCGCCACGCGTTCGTCGGCCGCCCCACGCCGCTTTACGCGGCCAACCGGCTGAGCGAGCATTTCGGTGGAGCGCACATCCACCTGAAGCGCGAAGACCTGTGCCATACAGGCGCGCACAAGCTGAACAACGCGGTGGGCCAGGCGCTGCTGGCGATGCGCATGGGCAAGAAGCGGATCATCGCCGAGACCGGCGCCGGCCAGCACGGCGTCGCGACGGCGACCGTGTGCGCGCGCTTCGGGCTCGAGTGCACGGTGTACATGGGCACGGAGGACATGCGCCGCCAGTCGATGAACGTGCGGCGGATGAAGCTGCTCGGCGCTCAGGTGGTCGAGGTCACCAGCGGGTCGAAGACGCTCAAGGACGCCACATCGGAGGCGATCCGCGACTGGGTCACCAACGTGCGGACGACTCATTACATCATCGGTTCGGTCGTCGGGCCGCACCCATACCCCGAGATGGTCCGAGACCTCCAAAGGGTCATCGGCGACGAGGCCCGCGAGCAGTACCTGTCGGTCGACGGCAAGCTCCCCGACGTGGTCGTCGCCTGCGTGGGCGGCGGATCCAACGCGATCGGCATGTTCACCGCGTTCCTCGACGACAAGGACGTATCGCTGGTCGGCGTGGAGGCCGCGGGCAAGGGGATCAGGTCAGGCGAGCACGCGGCTTCGTTGGTCGGCGGCCGTCCCGGCGTTCTGCACGGCAGCTACTCCTACTTGCTCCAGGACGGCGACGGGCAGATCCTGCCCACCCATTCGATCTCAGCCGGCCTCGACTACCCGGGTGTGGGCCCCGAGCACGCCTACCTTCGCGACATCGAGCGGGTCGAGTACGTGGCCGTGACCGACGCCGAGGCGCTGGCCGCGTTCAAGCTCTGCACGCGCCTGGAGGGCATCATGCCGGCGCTCGAGCCCGCGCACGCGCTGCATCGCGCCGGCGTGATCGCGCGGGAGCTCGGACCCGGCGGCCGCATTCTCGTCTGCCTGTCGGGGCGGGGCGACAAGGACATGGACTCGGTAGATGGTGGCTGACCCCACCCGTCTGGAGGCGGCGGTGCGCGCCGACGGCGACCTCAAGCTGGTCGCCTACATCATGGCCGGGCACCCGAGCAAGAAGCGCTCGATCGAGGTGGGCAAGAGGCTCGCCGTTTCGGGCATCGCGGCGCTGGAGATCGGAATCCCGCACTCGGACCCGCTGGCCGACGGGCCGGTGATCCAGCGCGCCGGTCAAGCGGCACTCGAGCACGGCATGACCGTGGCCGGCGCCCTCGAGGTCGCCGCTGCGATTGCGACAGAGGGCGTGCCGGTGGTGCTGATGACCTACATCAACCCGGTCCTGTCGCACGATCCACGGCGATTTGCGGCCGAGGCCTCGCAGGCCGGGGTCTGCGGTGTCATCGTGCCCGACCTTCCCGTCGAGGAGTCCGAGCCGGTCGCCGGCTGGCTGCGCTCCGCCTCACTCGACACGATCTTCATGGTCGCGCCGACCACCTCGAGGGACCGCATGGAGGCCATCTGCGCGCACTCCAGCGGATTCGTCTACTGCGTCACGGTGACCGGCATAACCGGGATTCGCAAGGACCTCCCCGAGGGGATGAAAGAGCTGTTCGCCGACGTCCGCAAAAAGACCATGCTTCCGCTGGCCGCAGGCTTTGGCATCTCACGCCCGGAGCACATGAAAGCGCTCCGCGGCAACGCCGACGCAGCCGTGGTCGGGAGCGCGATCGTCAACGAGATAGACGGTGGAGGCGATTCCGTCGCGCTCGTGAAGGAGCTCCTCAAAGCGTGCCGGTAAGAGGGATCCGCGGCGCCACCACCGCCGAGGCGAACACGGCGGAAGCCATCACAGAGGCCACCGACGAGCTCCTGCGGGAGCTGGTCCGCTTGAACGACCTCGACCCGTCGGAGATCGCGTTCGCATACTTCAGCACCACGCGCGACCTGAACGCGGAGTTCCCCGCGATCGCCGCCCGCAAGCTGGGCTGGCTCGAGGTCCCGCTGCTCTGCGGCCACGACATGGACGTGCCGGCTTCCAATCCCCGCGGCGTGCCGATGTGCGTGCGCATCCTTTTGCTGTACAACACGCCTCGGCCGCAGTCAACGTTCCGCTTCGCGTATCTTCGCGGCGCGCAGGCCATCAAGGCCGATCTGGATTACCTCAGGGGGTCGCTCACGCTGTGATCATCGTCATGTCCCATACCGCAAGCGAGTCGGAGATCACCGCGGTCGTCGACCGCGTCCACGAGATCGGTCTCAAGACTGAGTTGTCCCGTGGCGAGGAGAGGACTCTGGTCGGCGTCATCGGCGGCAACGCTTACGCCTACAAGGAGGCGTTCTCCCACCTCAGCGGCATCCACGAGATCATCCCCATCACCAAGCCGTTCAAGCTGGCGAGCCGCGAGTTCAGACCTGCCAACACCGTGGTGGACGTCGGAGGCGTGAAGATCGGGTCTGACGAGGTCGTGATCATGGCCGGACCATGCTCGGTCGAAGGTGAGGAGATGCTCATCGAGACCGCGCGCCACGTCGCCGCGCAGGGCGCGAAGGTGCTGCGTGGAGGCGCGTTCAAACCGCGCACGTCACCCTATTCGTTCCAGGGCCTTGGCGAGTCGGCCCTGAAGATGATGGGTGCCGCGCGAGCCGAGACAGGCCTCAAGGTCGTGACCGAGGTGGTCTCGCCGGGCGACGTCGAGCTGGTCGCGCGTTACGCCGACATCCTGCAGCTGGGCACGCGCAACATGCAGAACTACGCTTTGCTGCAGGAGGCCGGCAGGTCCGGAAAGCCCGTCCTCCTCAAGCGCGGCATGTCTTCGACCATCGAGGAGTGGCTTTTGGCGGCGGAGTACGTCCTGTCCCAGGGCAACCGCGACGTGATCCTGTGCGAGCGTGGCATCCGCACCTACGAAACTGCGACTCGCTTCACGCTCGACCTGAACGCCGTCCCGCTGGTGCGCGAGCTCTCGCACCTGCCGGTGGTCGTCGACCCATCGCAGGCGACCGGTCGATGGTCGCTCGTGCGGCCGATGTCCCTTGCCGCCGTGGCGGCCGGCGCGCACGGGTTGATCATCGAGGTCCATCCGACCCCCAACCAGGCGCTGTCCGACGGCGCGCAGTCGCTCGACTTCGACAGCTTCGACCGCTTGATGGCAGACCTTCGCCGGCTTCTCGGCGCGATGCAGAAGCAGCTCGCCTAGGAGTGGTCTAGTCCGTGCCCACTGTCGCCGTGGTGGGCCTGGGCCTGATGGGCTCGTCCTTCGCGTTGGCCTTGAAGCAGTCGCGGCCCGAGATCGTGATCGTCGGCAGCGACCTCGACCAGGCCGTGGTGCGCAAGGCGCTCGACCGGGGCATCGTGGAGACGGCGAGCGCTGACGTCAGCGTGGTCGAGATGGCGGATGTGGCGGTCATCGGCGTTCCGATTCGGACCATGCCAGGGCTCTTCGGCCGGCTGGCCGGCCTGGGAGCGGGGAAGACCTTCACGGACATGGCCAGCACCAAGATGAGCGTCATGGAGTGGGCGGCGGCGGCGGGTGTCGACCTCGTGGGCGGGCACCCGATGTGCGGTAAGGAGACCTCCGGGATAGACGCGGCGGACGCCACCATCTTCAAGGGTGCGCCGTGGGTGCTGACGCGCAGCGAGCCGCGGATAGTCGAGCTGGTCGAAGCAGTCGGAGCGCACCCGGTGGTGATGGACGCCAAGGCCCACGACCAGCTCGTCGCGGGCGTGAGTCACGCGGCGTTCCTGCTGTCCGTCGGGTACGTCTTAGCCCTGTCGCGTCGAAGCGACTGGCCGCAGGCGGCGCAGCTCGCATCATCCGGCTATCGAGACATGAGCCGTCTGGCCGCGGGCGACCCAGAGCTCTACGCCGGCGTGGCAAAGACCAACCGGGAGAACCTGGTCGAGATGCTCGACGCCGTCACCGCCGAGCTGGGGCGATTGCGCCGTCACCTGGAGGCGGACGACCCGCGCCTGATCGAGCTTTTCGAGGAGGCCCGCGCCGTCCGCGAGCGCTGGGCCAAGCCCAGGTGATCGCCACGGTCCGGGGCGCCCGCAAGCTCGAAGGCGCGATCAGGCTGCCCGGAGACAAGTCGATCTCGCATCGCGCTCTAATCCTGGGCGCGGTCGCGACTGGGAGCAGCAAGCTGCGCGGCCTGTCGCCGGGAGCCGACGTGCAGTCAACCGTGGCGTGCGTTCGCGCGCTGGGGGTTGAGCTCGACGGTACGGAGCTGGCCGGTCGTGGCATGACCGGCCTGCGGGAGCCAGGCGCTCCGCTCGACTGCGGCAACTCGGGCACCACCATGAGGCTCCTGGCGGGACTTCTCGCGGGGCAGGCGTTCGCCAGCGAGCTGATCGGAGACGAGTCCCTGTCGCGCCGCCCCATGGACCGAGTCGTCGCGCCGCTGCGCCAGATGGGCGCCACGGCAAGCTGGCCTCCGCTCCGAGTCGGCGGCGTGGCGCCTCTGCGCGGTATCGAATACGGGATGCCTATGGCCAGCGCCCAGGTCAAGTCCGCCATCCTCCTCGCCGGCCTCTATGCGGAAGGCGCCACGACCGTGGTCGAACCGGTCAGGACGCGCGACCACACGGAGATGATGCTGGCGTCCATGGGGGCCGACTTGAAGGTGGACGGCCGGCGCATCGAGGTGCGCCGCGCGCAGCAGCTGTCACCCCTGGACATCGACGTGCCGGGAGACTTCAGCGCCGCCGCGTTCTGGCTGGTCGCCGCCGGCCTTCTGCAGGGCTCGCGCGTGCGGCTGGAGGCGGTGGGCGTCAACCCGACCCGCACCGCTTTGGCGGAGATCCTTCGAGCGAGCGGGTGGGAGATTCACGCCGAGAGGGGCCGCACGGAGGGAGGTGAGCCGGTGGCGGACTTGGACCTCCGACCGGCCGCGGCGACGCGGCCGCTCCAGGTGCGCGATGGCATGGCCGCGGAGATGATCGACGAGCTGCCCGTCCTCGCGGTGGCCGCGACACAGATCGCGGGGACGAGCGTCATCGCCGGGGCATCAGAGCTGCGGGTCAAAGAGTCGAACCGGCTGGCCGCGATGGAGGAAGGCCTTTTGGCGATGGGCGCGGACATCGCGGCGCAGGATGATGGCTGGATCATCAACGGGCCGCGCCGCCTCGAGGGGGCTCGCGTCCAATCGCTGGGCGATCACCGGGTGGCGATGGCCCTGGCGGTCGCGGCGCTGCTCGCTGACGGAAGCACCGAGATCGAGGACGCCGAATGCGTCGAAATCTCCTACCCCGGCTTCTTCGATCACCTGGAGTACCTCTGTTGAAAGTCCTTTGCGAGATCGACGTCGAGCCGGTCACGCTAGAGCTCTACGAGCTCGAGGTCACCGAGCCCCGCGACGATTTCGAGCTCGAGGTGGCGCGCGCCATGCAGGCCGTGCGTTCCGGGGCTGTCGGACCGGCAGCCAGGGCACGCGAGCTCTACCGGCGTTTCGGCACCGACCCCACTCGCATGAGGCCATCGTCCGAGGCGCTCTTCCGTCGCATGCGCAAAGGCGAGCCGCTGCCGCGCATAAACTCGCTGGTGGACGTAGCCAACGCAATGTCGGTGCAGCTTCAGGTGCCGGTTGGCCTCTACGACCTGGACAAAGTCAAAGGCGAGGAGCTGGTGGTGCGACTAGGGAAGGCGGGTGAGACGTACAGCGGCATCGGCAAGGAGCGCGTCAACGTCGAGGGGCGCATCTGCGTCGCGGACGCCGACGGCGCGTGCGGCAACCCGAGCGCGGACTCGGCGCGGACCATGATCACCACGTCGACGGAGCGCGCGGTGTGGATCTACTTCCTACCCGTGCAGGACGACGACATCGACCGCACCGCCGAGCTGATCGCGGTTTTCGGACGCGGCCTGGTCCGGATGCTCTGAGGTGGCGGGCTCCGAGCAGGTCCTGTGCGTGAACAGGGATGACATCTTTCCCGATGGCGCGTGGCATGGATTCGTCAGCGAAGACCTTGGGCGGCACCAGGCGGTGATCCGGGAGCGCCACTTCTTCAAGCCGCGCTCGGAGGTCGAGGACGACCCGCGCTTCCAGCAGATCATCCCCTACGTGATCTTCCGCCACGGCGACCATTACTTCTTGACCCACCGCCTTCGCGCGTCGTCCGAGAAACGCCTGCGCAAGCAGTATTCCCTCGGCGTCGGCGGCCACATCAACCCTGGAGACCTCGACGCCGGGGATCCCATCCTCGACGGTCTCAAGCGCGAATGGCAGGAAGAGGTCGTTTACGACGGGCGGTTCGAGGCCAGGCTGATCGGCCTCTTGAACGATGATTCATCGCCCGTCTCCAAAGTGCATCTCGGTGTCGTGTTCGTGGTCGATGGCGACAGCCCGAACATCAGCATCCGTGAGACTGACAAGCTGGCCGGTGAGCTGCTCACCCTGGAGGAGATGCGCATGTACTACCTGGGCATGGAATCGTGGTCGCAGATGGTGTACGACCGCCTGGCGGAGGGGGGTGCATGAAGTACGTCGAGGTCGGCGGAGTGCGCGTCTCGGCGATCGGGCTCGGGACCTGGCAGTTCGGCTCTCGCGAATGGGGTTATGGCCGCGAGTTCGAGACCGCAGCGCACGCCATTGCGAATCGTGCCATCGACCTGGGCATCAACCTCATCGACACCGCGGAGTTCTACGGCTTCGGCCGCTCGGAGCAAATCGTCGGTGAGGCGATCCGGGCTCGACGTAACGATGTGTTCATCGCGACGAAGCTGTTTCCGATCGGACTGCCGTTCATGGTCGAGCGCAGGGCACGTGGTAGCGCGCACAGGCTTGGCGTCGATCACATCGATCTTTACCAGCAGCACTGGCCGAGCCCTCTCTTCCCCGCGCAGGCGACCATGTCGCGCATGAAGAGGCTGGTTGACGAGGGACTTGTCCGGCATGTCGGCGTCAGCAACCACGACCTCGGCGCATGGCAGAAATGCGAGCGAGCATTCGGTGGCCCCGTCCTCTCGAACCAGGTGCGTTTCAGCCTGGTCAGTCGCGGGCCCGAGCGCGAGCTCCTGCCCTGGGCGCAGCGCAACGGCCGGATCGTGATCGCATACAGCCCGCTCGGCCAGGGTCTGCTCTCGGGCAAGTACCAGGAGGCACCGCCGAAGAACTTCCGCCGGATGCGGGCCGACTTCAAGCCTGAGGCAAGAGCCCGCCGGGAGCCGCTGATCGCCGCGCTCCGAGACATCGCGAAACGTCATGGGGCAACGCCATCGCAGGTGTCGCTCGCATGGTTGATTCGCATGCCCAACGTGGTCGCGATTCCGGGGGCGTCGAGCCTACATCAGCTCGAGGAGAACGCAGCGGCAGCCGATGTGACGTTGAGCGACGACGAGGCCGCCCAACTGGACAGGCTTAGCTCATGAAGCTCGAAGCCGTCGAGCTGCGCCGCATCAGGATGTCCCTGGTCGCCCCGTTCGAGACGTCGTTCGGGGTCCAGGCCGAGCGCGACATCCTGCTCCTCCGCGCCGTCACCGATGACGGCGAAGGATGGGGCGAGTGTGTCGCCGGAGAAGAGCCGACCTACTCGTCCGAATACGTGGATGCGGCACAGCACGTGCTCATCCACCACCTTCTCCCACGCCTCTTCGGCCAGGCTCAGATCACGGCCGCCGACGTCTCGAAAGTGCTCCGCCCGGTGCACGGGCATCAGATGGCGAAGTCGACCATCGAGATGGCCGTGCTCGATGCCGAGCTGCGTGCTCGGGGTGAGTCGTTCGCGCAGTTCTTCGGCGCGGCACGTCCGATGGTCGACTGCGGGGTTTCGGTGGGCATCCACAAGTCGATTCCCGACCTCCTCGACACCGTGGGGGTTTATCTCGAGCAGGGATACCGGCGCATCAAGCTCAAGATCAAGCCCGGGTGGGACCTCGACCCCGTCCATGCGGTGCGCGAGCGGTTCGGCCAGGTGCCCCTCCAGGTCGATGCCAACACGGCCTATCGAGTTTCGGACGCCGGGCACCTCGCGAAGCTCGACCCGTACGGTCTGCTGCTCATCGAGCAGCCTCTGCCCGAAGAACAGGTGCTCGCTCATGCCGAGGTCGCCAAAACCGTGCGTACGCCGATCTGCCTCGACGAGTCCATCACCTCGGCCCAGGGCGCGAGCGATGCCATCGCCCTGGGGGCCTGCCGGATCATCAACGTGAAGCCGGGCCGCGTCGGGGGCTACCTGGAAGCAAAGAGGATCCACGACGTGTGCGCCGAGCGCGGCATCCCCGTTTGGATGGGCGGCATGCTCGAGACGGGTCTCGGCCGGGCCGGCAATGTCGCGATGGCCGCGATGGCCAACTTCACGTTGCCCGGCGACACGTCCGCGTCGGGCCGCTATTACGAACGCGACATCACCGAGCCGTTCGTGCTCGAGGATGGGCGGTTGAGGGTACCGACGGGCCCGGGCCTTGGGGTCTCGGTCGACCGCGAATATCTCGAATCGATCACCTCCTGGAAGGAGACGGTGCACGCCTCCCGGAATCTCAGCTAGCCGGTCAGGTTGCGCAGCGCCGGGACCGGCGGGGTCGCCAGCAGGTCCGACATCGGGTCCGCCTGCGCCGCCCCTCCCAGCCGCGGCACTCCAAGCTCGTCCTCGATCGTGGCCAGCAGCGAATAGTGGTTGTAGGGGCGGCTGCTCTGGTGCGTCAGCGGGTTGGGCTGGATCACCAGCGTCAGCACGGAGTTGGCGCTGTCCTCGCCTTCGTCCCACGTGATCAGCAGCAGGCCGTTGTCCCGCCATGCGGTCGTGGCCAGGATCAGGGGGACGGTCTGCGCCAGCCAGCCCTCCGCCACCGCAGTGGAGCAATCGTGGCCGTCGTGGCAGAGGTCCGGCGTGATCCACACGAACCTCGGCACCGTGCCCGACATGTCGGTTGCGAACTGGCTGAAGGGGACGACCTGCGGCGGGCAGGCCGCGCCGTAGTACGCGAAAGGATCGTGTTTGAGGGCGTAGGGGTAAGGACTGTTGAAACAGGTCCGCGTCATGCCCTCCATGTAGGCGCGCCAGTCGATGCCCGCGGCTGTGAGCTGGGAGCCTAGACCGCCCGCCGGCAAGGCATGGAAGCCGTCATCCGAGATGCCCCAGGTGCTGCCGGACGTAAGGGCGAGGTAGTTGGGCAGGCTGGGACGGGAGACGCCGTGGTAGTTGGTGGCGACGGCGAACCGCGCCGCGAGCTGCGCGATGTAGCCGCTGCCCGCCACCTCGGAGTAGCTCCGGTTCTCCATCACGATCACGAACACGTGCGCCGGGCCTGGCGCAGCGGTCGGAGCCGGCGAGGGTAGCGGCTGGAACACCTGTGACGGGCTGGCGCTGGGCGAGATCAGGGCGTGGCCGGAAGCGCCCGTTGAGCATGCGGCCAGCAGGAACACAGCCAGGGCCGTGGCGGCGAACCTCATCTCCAATCAGCCTACGATCCGCGTCGTCGTGAGGTTGTGCGGCGGTCCATGGGAGATGGAGATCAGGCCCGAGCGCGGCGGGAGGATCGCGTCACTGCGCCTGGACGGGGAGGAGCTGCTCGACCAGGGCGTCGGCATCGATGCGCCCGGGGCGGCGGGTTTCGTCGAGGCGGGAGCCTGGGGCTGGGACGAGATGGTGCCGAACGTCGAGGCCACTGAGACCCTGCCCGACCACGGGGAGGCATGGAGAAGCCCGTGGTCCGTGGTCGGTTCGAGCGGTGCGGCGGCCGTGATGAGGTGCTCGGGCCAGGTGCTGCCGTGGGAGCTGGAGCGGTCGATCGAGCTCGGGAGCGCGGTCTCCCTGTCGTATCGGTACACCAATCGAGGCGCGGTTCCGCTGGCTGCTTACTGGTGCGCCCACCCGCTGTTTCGGTACGAGGCGGGGATGCAGATCGGGGTGCCCGGTGGTGAGCGCCTGGCGCACCTGGGCGAAGGGTCGAGCCAGAAAGTCTTCCTGGAGCCCGGGTCGGTCGACCGGGCTGGACTGCGCTGGGGGTCGGGTGCAGCAGTCGAGGTGGGGTGGGACCCACAGCTGACGCCCTACGTCGGGGTATGGGTTTGCAACGGCGACCTCGGCGGGTACCGCCAGGTGGCGATCGAGCCGGCGACCGGGGGCAACGACCGGCCCGATGCGAATGCGCCGCCGCCGCTGCTCGAGCCTGGCGACAGTTTGGAGTGGTGGCTGCAGGTCAGGGACGCCAGGTAGAGCCGCCGCTCCTTCTAAACTGAGCCCCGTGCCGAAGCTGCTCGGTTTGCGTTGCCGCGAATGCGGAGCGGAGTATGAGCTCCAGGCAACCCATGTCTGCGAGATGTGCTTCGGCCCGCTCGACGTGGTTTACGACCAGGCGGCTTTGAAGAAGGTGGTGTCTCGCCAGCGCATCGAGCAAGGGCCGAAGTCCATGTGGCGCTACCGAGACCTCCTGCCGGTGGAGGAAACGGTGCCGGTCGTAACTCTGGGCGAGGGTTTCACCCCGCTGGTCAAAGCCGACCGGCTGGGCGAGGAGCTAGGCCTTCGCAACCTGTACCTGAAGAACGACAGCATGAACCCGACCAACTCGTTCAAGGACCGGGTCGTGTCAGTCGCCATCAGCTGGGCCCGCGCGCATGGATTCGAGACGATCGCCTGCGCCTCGACGGGGAACCTCGCCAACTCGGTCGCGGCCTACGCGGCGCGCGCCGGCCTGGAATGCTTCGTCTTCATCCCGGTCGACCTCGAGCCGGCCAAGGTGGCCAGCATCGGGGTCTTCGACCCCAACATGATCGCCGTGCGCGGCAACTATGACGACGTCAACCGGCTGTGCAGCCAGCTGGTCGAATCGACACCGTGGGCCTTCTGCAACATCAACATCAGGCCGTTCTACGCCGAGGGCTCGAAGACGTTGACCTTCGAAACGGCAGAGCAGCTCGGCTGGAAGCTCCCGGACGAGATCGTGATCCCGATCGCCAGCGGCTGCCAGTTCGTGCGCCACCGGCAGGCGGCCCGCGAGCTCGTCGAGTACGGGCTCGTCAAGGAGGAGCGCGTACCGGCCTTCACCGGCGCCCAGGCGCTCGGCTGCGCGCCCGTTTACAACGCCTTCCACTCCGACACCCCGGATCGAGTCCTCCCGGTCAAGCCGAACACGATTGCCCGCTCGATCGCCATCGGCAACCCGTCCGACGGGATGTATGTGAACCGGATCGCCAAAGAGACCGGTGGCGTGGTGGAGGCCGTGACCGAGGAGGAGATCGTCGAGGGGATCAGGCTGCTGGCGCGGACCGAAGGGATCTTCACCGAGACCGCCGGCGGGGTGACGATCGGGGTGCTCGCCAAGCTGGCGCGCGCCGGGCGCTGGAAGGGCGACGAGGTGGTGGTCGCGTACGTCACCGGGCACGGCCTGAAGACGGCCGACGTGCTGGCATCGTCCAACGGACATTCGCGGCGGATGGAAATAGATCCGACGCTAAAGTCGTTTCGCGAGAAGGTGAATATTTAGAACATGGCGCAATTTCGAATCCCCGGCCCGCTCCGCCGCCTGTCTGAAGGGCACATGACCGTGCCCGTCGAGGCGACCGACCTGGCGTCCGCCATCACGGCGCTTGACGCGCGCTATCCCGGCTTCAAGGACCGACTTCTCGATGAGAACGGCGCCCTCAGGCAGTTCGTCAACGTCTACCTCAACGACGAGGACGTGCGGTTGGGCGCCGGCCTGGGCTCGAAGGTGGGCGAGAAGGACGAGATCTCGATCATTCCGGCCGTGGCCGGAGGTGCTTGAGCTTTAGACTCCCGGACTGATGGGGCGACGGCGGCTCAAGCTCATATTCGGTCCCGACCTGGTCAAGGAGCCGGTCATCTACCAGCTCGGCCGCAAGTTCGAGCTCGTTACCAACATCCGGCGGGCGGACGTGACCCGCGACCAGGGCTGGGTACTGCTGGAGATAACGGGGGAGCCTGACGAGCTCGACCGTGGTGTCGCCTACCTCGAGGCGCGAGGAGTCTCGGTCGAGCCGGCCGAGGGCGACCTGGTCGAGTGACCCGCGACGTCGAGGTTGCGATCATCGGCGGCGGCCAGGACGGGCTCGCGACCAGCTGGTACCTCGCCCAGGAGGGCGTGGACCACGTCGTCCTGGAGGCGGGTCGGGTAGCCGAGACCGGGCGCAGCCGGCGGTGGGATTCGTTCTATCTCGTGACGCCCAACTGGAGCGTGCGGCTGCCGGGGGCGACCTACTGCGGCCCGGCCCCTGACGGTTTCATGGGGCGAGCCGAGTTGATCGAGGGAATCGGCACGGTGATCTGGACGGCCGGATCCCGGCCCGACTACGGCTGGGTCAACCTCCCGGTGTTCGACGAGATGGGCTTTCCAATCCAGGTCGATGGCCGAAGCTCTTTGCCGGGACTGTATTTCGTGGGAGTGCCGTGGATGCGCAAGAACATGTCCCCGATCCTTTACGGAGTCGCGGATGACGCAGAGGTCGTCGCGCAGCGGATGGTCGCGGAACGCAGATGAGGATCGCGGTCGCCATGTCGGGCGGCGTGGACTCATCGGTGGCCGCGGCGCTGCTGCAGGCCCAGGGCCACGAGGTCGTGGGCGTGACGCTGCAGCAGTGGCCACGCGACGACTCGGACGAGGCCGCGCGTCATGGGGGATGCTGCTCTTTGTCCGCGGTGGAGGACGCCAGGCGCGTGGCTTCGCTTCTCGGCATTCCCTACTACTGCTGGAACCTCGAGAAGGAGTTCGGCGAGCGCGTCATCGAGCCGTTTCACCGCGACTACCTCGAAGGCCGGACGCCCAACCCCTGCGTGCGCTGCAACGCGTTCGTCCGCTTCGACCTCATGCTCGGGCGTGTCCTCGAGCTGGGCTTCGACCGCCTGGCCACCGGCCATTACGCGCGCATCGTCGAGGAGGCAGACGGCCCCGAGCTCCACACGGCCGTGGATTCGGCGAAGGACCAGTCGTACATGCTCTATCACCTGGACCGCGATCGGCTCCGGAGCATCATGTTTCCGCTTGGCGGCATGACCAAAGGTGTGGTTCGCGAGCACGCGCAAGAGTTCGCCCTGCCCGTGGCGAACAAGGCCGAGAGCCAGGAGATCTGCTTCGTCCCTCGTGGAGAGACTGCGCGCTACCTCGCTCAGCGGCTGCCGGTCAAGGAGGGCGCGGTGGTGGACGGCGGCGGCCGCGAAGTCGGCCGGCATCGCGGGACGGCCCTGTACACGGTGGGCCAGAGGAGCGGTTTCGGGGACCTGTCCGAGCCGGGTCCCTGGTACGTCGTTCGCCTCGAGCCGGTCGCCAACCGGCTGGTGGTCGGCCGCAAGGACGAGCTGGCCGTCCGCCGAGTCGAGCTGGCCGAGATGAAGTTCGTCGACGGTGCCGTCCGCGAGCCGCTCGCCTGCGAGGCACGGCTTCGATACCACGCGCCGGCGATCTCGGCGGTGTACGAATCGCGCGCCTTACGGCTCGCCGAGCCGTTCTTTGGAGCAGCTCCAGGTCAGGCGGCCGTCCTGTACTCGGGAAGCCGGGTCCTGGGCGGGGGGACCATCACCGCCGCGACCTGAGCTGCGGACTTTTCTCTCCGGGCATAGGATTGGGCCGTGGCGACGGTGCGCAACGTCATGAAGACCCGGCTGCACATGGTCGGCGCGACGGCCACTGTCGGGGAGGCCGTCTCGCTGATGGCGCAGCAGCGCATCGGCTCGACGCTCGTCATGGACGGGTCGCGGCTGATCGGCATCTTCACCGAACGAGACACCGTGAGGGCCATCTCCCACTCACATGACGCCCCCACTCACGAGATCTCGTCCTGGATGACACCCAACCCGCAGACGGTCGGTCCGGACGTCGACGCGGACCAGGCTCTGAAGACGATGCTGGCCCGAGGGTTCCGCCACCTGCCGGTCATGGAGGACGGCAAGGTGATCGGGATGGTCTCGATGCGCGATCTCGCCGGTTAACAGCGCGGTAATCACGCGGTAGACTAATCCGCCCCCAGCCTCCCGTGGTTCAACGCGCCATCGTGACGGCGCGGAGGATGTTCGACCGCTTTGGGCTTGTTGGCGTTGCGTCGTTACCTCCCGTACCTGCGGCCATACACGCGGTTGGTCGTCGTCTTCGGCCTGGCTCAGCTGGCCGCGCTGGCCGCGGCCGCGGCGATTCCCAAGGTGATCGAGAGCATCATCGACGGACCGATCACCCACCACGACCTGGGTCAGCTGGTGCAGATGGCCGGATTCCTGGTCTTGATCGGCCTGCTGGAGTTCGGGTTCGTGTTCCTTCGGCGGAACTATTCGGGCATCGCCTCGCTGCGCATGGAGACGGACCTGCGCAACGACTTCTACGCACATCTCCAGGGCTTGCAGGTCGGCTTCCACGACAACTGGCAATCGGGCCAGCTGCTTTCGCGCGCGATCTCGGACATCGGCACCGTGCGCCGGTTCGTGAGCTTCGGACTGATCTGGTTCCTGCAGACCATCGTCACGTTCGCGGTCGTCGGGGTGCTGATGCTCATGCTCGACTGGCAGCTCGCTCTCGTGGTGGTGGTGTGCATGCTGCCGATCGCCTATTTCAGCCGCAAGTTCCACAACCGATACAAGCTCATCGCGCGCCGGTTGCAGGACCAACAGGGCGACCTCACCACGATCATCGAAGAGATGGCGACTGGCGTCCGCATCATCAAGGCCTTCGGACGCATGGGCCTGATGCAGAAGCGCTACGAGGATCAGGCCGCGACCCTGCGCACCACGAGCCTGCTCGGTATCGATGTGCGGGCGCAGCTCTGGACGAGGCTCAACTTCCTGCCCAACCTCTCGCTCGCCGCGGTCCTGCTGCTCGGCGGCATCAACGTCACCCAGGGCCGGCTCACGATCGGAGGTCTCGTCGCGTTCATGAACTACGTCTTCATGCTCACCTGGCCGATGGACGCGATCGGTTGGGTGCTCTCCATGAGCGAGGAATGCCAGACCGCCTCGGAGCGGCTCAACGAGGTGCTGGACTCAAGGCCGGAGATCGCCGACCGGCCCCAGGCGCAAAACCTCGACCCGTGCCGGGGCCGCCTCGAGTTCCGCGACGTCGGGTTCAAGTATCCCAAGTCCGACGCGTGGATCCTGCGCGGGCTGAACCTCACCATCGAGCCAGGCGAGACCATGGGGCTCGTCGGGAGGACTGGGAGTGGAAAGACCACCCTGGTGCAGCTCGTGCCGCGCCTCTACGACGTCGACGAGGGCTGCGTGCTGCTCGACGGCATCGACGTGCGTGATCTCCGGCTGAGCTCCCTGCGCTCGCACATCGGCGTCGCGTTCGAAGACCCGATCCTGTTCTCGGCCTCCGTGCACGAGAACCTCGTGATGGGCCGCCCCGTCGTCTCCGACGATGAGATCAAGCGCGCAGTCGAAATCGCCCAGGCCGGCTTCGTGTGGGATCTCCCATGGGGGCTCGAGACGCGGGTCGGGGAACAGGGCTATACGCTGTCCGGGGGCCAGCGCCAGCGCCTCGCTTTGGCCCGGGCGGTGCTCGGCGCGCCGCCGGTGCTCGTGCTCGACGACCCCCTGTCTTCGGTGGACGTCCACACGGAGGCCGTGATCGAAGAGGCGCTCGCCCGCGTGCTCCAGGGCGTCACGGGCCTGCTCGTCGTGCACCGACCTTCGACCCTCGCGCTGGCCGACAAGGTGGCCCTCATCGATGGCGGCCGGGTGGCGGCGGTGGGCACTCACACGGAGCTGATGCACTCGAACGACGTGTACCGGGCGCTGCTCTCGCAGGAGTACGAGCTGCAGGCCGAGGAGGCCCTGGCGTGAGTGCGGTGACGGCCCCCGCCGACCGCTGGCGCGGAGTTGCCTCGGAGGAGATCGATGAGTTCTCGCCGAGCGTGGCCGGTTTGCTGCGCCGGCGCAGCCGCCGGCTCCTGGCCGGCCTCGCCAGGCCGTACCGCTGGGCGATGGCGCTGGCCGGCCTCCTCATCCTCATCAGGTCGGCGGCCTACCTCGCCCTGCCTTACCTGGTCGGTCTCGGAATCGACAGCGGCATCCGTCCGGGACAGAGGGGCAACCTGACGAACCTGGTCGACATCGTCGGCGTGCTGCTGCTGGCGCTGGTGGTCAACGCCGGCGCCAACTATGCGTTCTTGCGACTATCCGGCCGCATCGGCGCCAATGTGCTGTTCGATCTCCGCCGAACCCTCTTTGCGCACGTGCAGGAGCTCTCGCTCTCATTTTTTGAGCGCTACACGTCGGGGCGCATCATCTCCCGGCTGACGTCGGACATCGACGCTCTCAACGAGCTGCTCGCGACCGGGCTGACGTCGGTCATCACGTCGCTCATCTCGGTGGTCGCGATCACCGTCATCCTGCTGCACCTCGACCTTCGCCTCGGCCTGGTCACCCTGGTGGCGATGCCGCTGGTGCTGGCGCTCACCTACTGGTTCCGTGTCAACTCGGCGCGCTCGTACCGCGCCGTGCGGAGGGCCATCGTCCTGGTGATCGTGCACTACGTCGAATCGCTGGGCGGCATCCGCGCGGTCCATGCCTTCCGGCGTGAGCCTCGCAACCAGGAGATCTTCGAGGATGTCAACGGCCGATATCGCGATGCCAACATCTGGTCCAACCGGCTTGCCTCGACGTTCGGCCCCGCGATCAACCTGCTCGGTCGCCTGACCACCACGTCGGCTCTCCTGTTCGGGGGTTACCTCGTGGTGGAAGGACAGCTGACCCTGGGCGTCCTGACCGCGTTCGTGCTCTACCTGCGCCAGTTCTTCGAGCCGATGCAGGACCTCTCGCAGTTCTACAACGTGTTCCAGGCCGCCGGCGCCGCCCTGGAGAAGCTGGCCGGCGTGATCGAGGAGAGTCCCACCGTGCCCGAGCCGTCGAAGCCCGTGAAGCTGGGAGACGCCAAGGGCGCGATCGCCTTCGAGCACGTGACGTTTGCGTACCGCGAAAAGGCCGTGCTGCACGACATCGACCTCGCGATCCCAGCCGGCCAGGTCGTCGCCATCGTGGGCGAGACCGGCGCCGGAAAGACGACGATGGCACGACTCATCGCTCGGTTCTACGACCCGACCTCGGGTCGGGTGACCCTGGATGGCATCGACTTGCGTGATGTCGCCGTCGAGGAGCTGCGTCGCGCCGTGGTCACGGTCACGCAGGAGAGCTTTCTCTTTTCGGGCACGGTGGGCGAGAACCTTCTCTTCGGACGGCCAGAAGCCTCGCGCGAGGAAATGGTCGCGGCCGCAGGCGCCATCGGCGCCCACGACTTCATCAGCGCCATGCCCAACGGGTACGACACCGACGTGCGCCGGCGTGGAGTGCGGCTGTCCGCCGGCCAGCGGCAGCTCGTGGCCTTCGCGCGCGCCTTTCTCGCGGACCCTCGCGTCCTCATCCTCGACGAGGCCACCTCTTCGCTCGACCTGCCCTCGGAGCGCCTCGTGCAGCGAGCGCTTCGCACCTTGCTGCGCGGGCGAACGGCGATCATCATCGCCCACCGCCTGTCGACCGTCGAGATCGCCGACCGCGTCCTGGTGGTGGATGCGGGCAGGGTGGTCGAGGACGGCGCTCCATCGGAGCTGCGGCAGCGGACCGGCCGCTACGGCTTGCTCCACCAGGCATGGGTCGAGTCTCTGGCTTAACCGGCCGTGCTGCTGTCGACATAGAAGCGGCGCCAGCCCACGACCTCGAACCCCAGCCGCTCCAGGATCGGCCTGGACATGTCCCCGCCCCAGACGGCGAGGCCCGCCACGCCGGCCCTGCGCGCGATGTCCACCCGCGCGGCGACCAGCGCCCGGTACACGCCTCGGCCGCGAAACTTCGCCCGGACCGAGCCGCCGTTCATCTTCGCGCCGGCGGGCGGGTACAGACCCAGCGAGCCTGAGCCGGCCGGCTCGCCATCCACCCTGGCCAAAAGAAGGTGGCGGTGGCCGGCGGCGAGGAGGTTGCGCCGCCGCCGTTCCCGAGCCGCGATCCGCCGCTCGTCTTCGCCCATGGACTCGGCCCCGAACGCCTCGGCAGCGGCGCGATCGGCCTGCTGGAACGCCTCCGGGTCCCTCAGCGCGTCGACGATCTCGAGACCGGCCACGGGCGGGGCAAGGATCGTCGCGTCGCTCGACAGCACCATCACCTTCGACTCCAAACCGTGAGGGTCGGGGCCGATGCCGTGGGCGAGGAGCCGGTCCGCGAAGGCTCCCGGGCGGGTCTCGGGGTCCAGTATCCACGCCAGCGGCAGGTGCCTTGGGGCCACCCTCGCCCGAGCCTCCCGGATCACGTCATCGGCCTCCTCGGCCGTGCATCTGACCCAGCGCACGCTGTTCGGGCCTGGAACGGGGAAGTCCGGCTGCAGCGTGATCTCGTAGCGGGGAGTCACGATCACCTCGATCCCGGGCTCCGACCGCTCCCGGTGGTGGTTGGCGAACTCGACCAGCGCCTGCGATACTGCCGGCATGGCTGAATTGTCGCGGAGACTGGGCCGGTGGGATCCGGTGCGGCTCGCCGCGCTCGGATCGGGCGCCGCCGCGGTGTTGCTGCTGGCCGCGTACGCCCTCGCCGCCGCGACCGTGCAGCCGACTCCCGGGGGCGTCGTTTCCGCCCTCGCCCTGCTCGCGATTGCGGGTTCCGGCCTCCTGTATGCTTGGCGGCTTGGAGCCGGCGGCCTCGTTGAGTAGCCGGTAAGAGCACCTCTCGATCACCACGGAGAGCCGATGGACTCCCTCCACGCGATAGGTTTCTACGTGTCCGCGACGCTGTCGATGGGCGGCGCGCTCTTTGTCGCATTCCTGCCCGCCCGCGGGACGCGCGGCATCGCCCTGGCGGTGGCCGGACTCGGGCTGGCGGGCATCGCCCTGTCGCTCTCAGCCGGCTTTGCCGCCGCAGTCATCCTCGTGTGCTACCTGGCGATCGCCGCGTTGCTCGCCGGCCCTCAGTACAGGTCGTTCGACCCGTTGACTCACGCCGCCTGGCGACAGGCCGGCGCGCTCGGCGCCGCGGGCCTCCTTGCGCTGCTGGCATACGCGGCATATCGGGGCGACTTCGTGCACGCGACCTTCTATGGAGGAGCCATCGGTGGCTCGGCGGTGGGGCGCATCCTTTTCGCCCACGACGCGATGGCGTCGGTGGCCGTGGCTGCCATGATCCTGGTTGCGCTCGTGGGCGCCAGCGCGGCATGGCGCACCCGGGGCCGGAGCCGGTGACCGTCGGCCTGGTGACCGTGATGTTCGTGGCGGCTGCGCTGGTGGCGGTCGGGGCGCTGGCGGCCGCCTGGCGCCGCGACCTCACGGCAGCCCTGGCCGGCATTCCGCTGATGTTCGGTGGGGCCGGAGTGGCGTTCGCCGGCGTCGCGCGGTTCTCGGCCGCCGGCGGCCCGGAGCTCATCGGCCAGGAGGTTGCGGTGTTGCTGGCGGTCGCCGCTCTCGCGCTCGTTGCGCTGGGCGTGGGCATCGCCGGACGGGAGGGGGCTCGCTGAACCTGCTGGTCGCCGCGGGCGACATGTTCACGGCTGCATCGGGCGCGGCATCGAGCACGCGGCCGTCCGGTTTCACGTTCGATCCCTCGACCACGCTGGGGTGGGCGGTGCCCGTCATGGTGTTGGCGCCGCTGGTCGCCTTCATCATGGCCGTCTCAAGCGTCCGCACCCGACGCTCGTCATCGACGATGGCGATGCTCGGCGCGGTGGTGACGCTTCTTTTGACCATCCTGGTGGGATGGGGACTCGCCAAGAAGACGACCCCGTTTTCTGCGACCTACCAATACATCAACCTGCCGGTCGCATTCAGCGGGCCGGTGAACTTCCAGAGCTTCGGAATCAACATCGTGCTCCACGTCGACCATCTCACGATCGCGGCCCTCGTCGCCCTCGAGATCTGCGTCATCGGCGCGATCGGTTGGCACCAGGTCATGGGGCGGTCCGAGCCGGGCTCCGCGCGCTTCCACGCTCTGATCAGCGTGCTGCTCTTCGGTTGCGTCGGTGCCCTCGTGAGCTGGGACCTGGCCGAGCTCCTCGCCTTCTGGGGCATCGCGGGGGGCGCGACCTACCTGCTGCTCTCCCACCGCTGGGGCCTTGACGAAGCCGCGCGGCGTGGGCGGATCGTGCTCGCGCTGCCTTTCTTCACGGACCTCTCCTTGTTGTGTGGCGTGGCCTGGCTTTACGCCCGCTACGGGGTGCAGAGCCTCGACACCCTGTTTCCGATCCTCCACACCAACCCGGGCTGGACGGTCCGATCGCTGGTCGTGGCGTCGGTCCTGATCCTGGTCGGCGTGTCGGGGAGGCTCGCACTCTGGCCGCTCCACTCGTGGGTGACGCAGACCGCCGTCTCGGCTCCGCCCGCCGCATCGGCGATGGCGCAGGCCGTGTGGTCCGTGCTGGCGATCGTCGTGCTGTACCGGCTGATGCCGATCCTGGCCGCCTCGAATCTGCAGACCGTGCGCGCGTGCATGTACGCGTGCGCAGCCGCCGCGGTGGTCGCGTCTTTGCTGGCGCTGTTTGGAAACGAGCCGCGTCGGGTGATCGCCCTGCTCGGGTCGGCGGTGGCTGCGCTCGGAGCCGCGATCGTGATCCACGGCTCCGAGAACAGCCATGCGGTGTTCGCCATCGCCGGCGTCGCATGCATTCTCGCCGCGGCCCCTGCCCGCACCGCGGCCACCCTGGCCGCCTCTGCGATCGCCGGCGCCATGCGCACAGCCGACATCGCGGAGATGGGCGATGCGTGGCGGCGAATGCGAGCGAGCTCGCTCGCACTGCTGGCGGGAGGCATCGTGGTCGGTCTCAGCGCGCTGGGCGCGCTGTCGTTCGGCGTTTCGTCGCGCTCGTGGCTCGGCGTGCTGCTCGGAGAGGCTGTGCTTCTCACCGCGGTCGGGGTGACCCGCATCTTTCTGGGCGTGTCGACCGGCCCGCTCAGGCGGCGGCGCGCCTTCGAGCCCGACCGCGTGCGCGAGGCGCCGTCGTCCTCGCTGGGCTGGCCGTACATGCTGGCGATGGCGGGCGCCATCCTCCTGGTCGCCTCGACCATCCGCGGCTGGCTCGATCTTCTCGACGGGTTCCAGCATCCTGAGCCGTCCCCGGGTTCGTTCGCCGTCTGGCTTGCGATCCCAATCCTGGGAATCGCCGCCGCGACGTTCGCTTACGCCCGGGACAAGGACGGGGCGCTGGTCGCGTCCGCCGCTACGGGTGCCTGGCTCAGCGCCCGAACGGCGACCGCATCGGCGTTGGTCGAGCGGTTTCTGGTGGCTCCGACTGCCGACCTGGCGCGCCGGGTCGACGTTTGGCTGCCTGCGGGCGACGGTGCCCTGGGCCGCTTTGCCGGCACCTCAGGGCGGGTCGCGCTTGCCGGCGGCCGGCTGCCGGCCTTGCCGTTGGTGATACTGCTCGCCGTGGTCCTGGCCATCCTGATCGCATTCGCGGCGCCGGGGCTCCAGCGTTGATCCTTTCCGCCATCCTCGCGGCGAGCCCGACGCCAACGCCGGTGTCGGTTCCCGGATCGGGGATCTTCTCGTCGCCGCTGCTCCTCAGCCTGACGATCTGGATGCCGGTCGCGGTGGCCGCTGCGCTTTCGGTGATGCCCAACCCGCGCGGCCGTTACGACGTCCTGATCAAGCAGATTGCGTTCTTCACCAACCTGGGGCTGCTGTTCGTCCTCTTCGTCGCCTACAACCAGTTCCAGTCGTTCGTGCCGACCATGCAGTACGAGGAGAAGGTGCCGTGGCTCGCCGCAGTTGGAGTCACCTACCACCTGGGCGTCGACGGCCCGGGGATGCTGATGCTCATCCTCTCCGGGCTCATCGGCATCGCCTCGGTGCTGGCCTCGCTGGGCATCCGCGAGCGCGTCCGTCCGTACTTCGCCCTGCTGCTGCTGGCGCAGGCCGCGGTGAACGGCGCGATCGTCGCGCACGACATGTTCATCCTCGTCCTGTTCTGGGGCGCGGCCGCGATCCCGCTCGCCCTTTTGGTGTTCGGCTGGGGCGGACCCAGGAGCCAGGTCGCGGGCTGGAGACTGATCGGCTATTGGGGCCTTGGCACGGCCGCCCTCGCGGTCGGGGCGATGACCCTCTACGCGGCCACAGGGGGCACCAGCTTCGACATGGACGTCGTGCTGAAGGCGACCCTCAGCCCACGCATCCAGATGGCGGTCGGGCTCTTGATGATCGTCGCCGCGGCGACGCGGCTGCCGCTCTTCCCGCTGCACGGATGGATCCGCGACGTTTGCGCCGAGGCGCCGATCGGCGTGTCGGTGGTGGTCACAGGCGCGGCGTCCAGGCTGGGGGCGTTCCTGCTGCTGCGCACCCTGATCGCCGCGGAGCCGGTCGCCGCGCACATCCTCGGACCCCTGCTCGCGGCCCTTGCCGCGCTCACCGTCGGTTACGGGGCGGTCGCCGCGTTGAGGACGGTGGACATCCGCCAGGTCTCCGCGTACCTGGCCATGATCCCGGGCGGCGTCACCGTGCTGGGTCTGGCCGCGCTTTCGCCGCTGGGGATCGCGGGCAGCGTGCTGTCGTTGTTCGCCGGCGGCCTCGCCGCAGCTCTCATCGTCGGTGCGTGCGCGACCATCTCCGAGCGCGCTCAGTCCCGCAGCCTCCTCGTCCTGCGCGGGCTCGCGCCGCGCATGCCCAACCTGGCGTGGCTCTTGATCGCCGCAGCCCTCGCGATTCTCGGGGTTCCGATCCTGGCCACGTTCCCGGCCGAGCTGATGACGTTTTTCGGCGCCTTCAAGACCCAGCCGATCGGGGCGTTTGCCGTCGCCCTGGGGCTGGCCGTCGGCGCGGTCGCTCTCGCCACGCTCCTGCGTCGCATCCTGTTCGGCCCGCCCAACCCCGACGCGCCCGGCGTCTCCGACTCCTCGCTCGGGGAGACCTGGTACCTGGCCCTGCTGGCCGGCGGACTCCTGTGGGTCGGCGTGTTTCCGGGCGGCCCGACCATCCCGGGCACTGCCACCCCGCTGTTCGACCCGGGCATGGTCAACGTGATGGCCGCGGGCATCTCGGAAATCGCCTCGCCTTATACCGGTCCTTCGGCGCAATGAGGAACGCCGTCCTGGTTCCGGATGCCCTGATCGTGGCGGCAGCGGTCCTCGCCCTCTTGGCGGGGCGCTTCTCGTGGCTCTCAGCGTCGTCACGCCGGCGCCTGCCGGCTCTCGCGGCTGCTGTGGCGGTGGTCGCGTTCGGGCTCGAGCTCTGGGTTGGCGCAACCCTGAGCACTTACTTCGGGGGCGCCCTGGTCCAGGATCGGTTCGCTTTGTTCGCCAAGGCGGCGGTGCTGCTCGCGGCGGCGCTGGCGATCGCGACCGCCGACTGGACGACGGAGGACTCCATCCCGATCGGCGTGGCGATGCCGCTGCTCGCCGCTTTTGGCGTCATGGTCGCGGCCTCGGCCGGCGACCTCGTCGCCCTGTGGGCGGGTCTCGAGCTGGCCGCCGCGGCCGGCGTCGTGATGGTGTCGCTGCGCCGCCCCGACCTGGCCCTGCGGTCGCTGCTGGCGGGCGGGCTGGCCAGCGCTCTCTTGCTGATGGGTATCGCGTACCTCTACGCCACGACGGGCAACCAGGACATCGCCGCCATCCGCGCCGTGCTCCTCGGTTCAGCTCCCTCGGTCGCCCTCGCCATCCCGGTGGTGCTGCTCCTCAGCGGGCTGGCGATGCGGGCAAGCCTGGTGCCGTTCCAGGTGGCGGGACTCCCGGCGGGCCTCGGCGCATCGCCCCTGGGGTCGGGCCTGGCGGTTGGGCTGATCGCGGCCGGCGCGGTGATCGTTGCGATCAAGCTCGGCGCGGCGCTCCTTCCGATTTCGGCCGTTTACTCCCCATACCTCGAGGTGCTCGCGGCGGTCGCCATGGTGGGTGGCGGCGCCGCCGCCCTGGCGGTCCGCGCCCCCAGGACCCGCCTCGCTTACCTGGCCGCCGGCCAGGTAGGGTGGCTCGTCGCCGGGCTTGTGACCCATTACCGGACGGGCGTCGGCGCCTCGCTCTTCCTGCTTGGAGCGTTTGTGGTGGCGGCCACCTGCGGGCCGGCGGTGCTCGGCCGGGCGGAGGGGGGAGAGGCGGCGATCGCGGGCCTCGGCGCCCTTCGTCCCGCTCGCGCGGCTGCGCTTGCCCTCGCCATGCTCTCGCTCGCCGGCGCGCCTCCGCTGGCAGGCGCCTTCGGGGAGCTGGCCGTCGCCGCAGCCCTGGCGCAGAGCGGGCACTTCGCGCTCCTCGCGCTGGGAGCCCTGGGTTGGATCCTGGGAATCGCCGCCGCGCTCGGCACCCTCCGCACGATTTACCTCCAGAGCCCGCTCGAGGAAGGGCGCCGGGGCGCCTCCGCGGCCCTCCCGCTCCTCACCCGCCTGTCCTCCATGGGAGCCGTCGCGCTGTGCTTTGTCATCGTTGCGTACGGGCTGTTGGGGAACCCGATCATGGGCCTGGCAGACCAGGGGGCCCAAGCGCTGGGCCTGCGGTAACCCCTCGCGGGAGGGCGGCGCCTCCGCGTAAACTCCAGCGCACCGGACTCAGCCTACGTCTCAGAAAACGTCCCTGGAGGTCCCGCTCTTGGCCCGTCGCCGCGAACTCCTTTCGAGATCCGCCGTCTTGCCGTGAAAGCGAACGTGAGGCGCAAGAGGACTCGCCCTCGGGTGCGTCCCCGGCCCCGACGGCCGCAGAAGCGAGTCTCGCACCACTGGCTGATGCGCTTCTCGCTGGTGGTCCTGATCGTCATCTCGATCATGGGCTTGATCGGAACCGGAGCCACCATCGGCATCGTCGACTACTTCGCCGGCGACCTGCCGTCGATCGACGCCATCAAGGCGGCCAACTTCACGCAGACCACCCGAATCCTGGACCGCAACGGGAATCTGATCGAAGCGTTTTACCACGAGAACCGGACGGTGGTGCCGCTGAGCAAGATCAGCACCAAGCTGCAGCTGGCGACCATCGACACCGAGGACCGCACCTTCTACCAGAACTCGGGCGTTGACTACCGACGCCTTGCGATCGCGATCGTTTACGACCTGACCCATCGCTCGGCCACTCTGGGCGGCTCGACGATCACCGAGCAGGTCGTGAAGAACGAGGTGCTCGACACCGGCGCGGCGCTGCCGAGCCGCACCATCAGCATCAAGTTTCGCGAGCTCCTGCTGGCCGAGGAGATGGAGCGTCGCTACACCAAGCAGCAGATTCTCGAGCTGTACTTGAACGGGATCAATTACGGCAACGGCGCATACGGGGCGGAGGCGGCCGCCGAAACGTACTTCGGGGTTCACGCCTCCAACCTGACCTGGGCGCAGGCGAGCTTTCTCGCCGGACTGCCCCAGGCGCCATCCGACTACGACCCGTTCGGCACGCCCGACCAGCTGGAGGCGGCCAAGGTGCGCTGGCGAGAGGTGCTCGACAGCCTGGTCGCAGTCGGAGACCTCGGCGCGAACGCCGCCAACTCCATCTACAAGAGCGACATGTTGGCGAAGATGATCACGGCGCACAACGCCCTGCCGGCCCAGCCCAGCCCGTTGACCGCGCATTTCGTCGACTACATCGAGCAATACATCGAGCAGCGGTACGGGAAGCAGGCGCTTTATGAGGGCGGCCTTACGATCACGACCACGCTCGACCTGGGCACGCAGGCGCTGGCGGACCACTGGGTCAAGGCGGGCGTGAGCACCTACGCCAAACGGGGGGTCAACACGGGCGCGATGCTCGTCATGAACCCGAACGACGGAGAGATCCTCGCCATGGTCGGAAGTGCGGACTACAACAATGCCGCGATCAGAGGCCAGATCAACCTCACCGGCATGGATCCATTGGGATGGCGAGGGGTCGGATCCTCGTTCAAGGTCTACACCTACGCGGCCGCCTTGCAGGCTGGGATCGTGACTCCCGCCAGCCTGCTCAACGACCAGACAGGCGTAATCGGCGGTCACACGTTCAACGACTGGGACGGCAAGCACGAGGGGTACATCACGTTGCGGACCGCGCTGGCTCAGTCCCGCAACCTGCCGGCCCTGTGGACTTATGCGCAAGAAGGCGGCAGCCGCGTGATCGGGCTGATGCACAACCTGGGCGTGACCGCGCAGATCGAGAACCCGGACGGCGTCGCCACCACGCTGGGCCACGATCCCATCTCGATGGCCGAGCACCTGGCCGCGTACTCCGCCTTCGACAACGGCGGATACCGGATCAGCCCGCACGCCGTGCTGAAGGTGACCGACGCCGACGGCAAGGTGCTAGAGGCGCTGGACCCGAATGCGCCCCGGACACAGGTGATCAGCCCCGACCTGAGCTACGTCATGACGGACCTGCTGCGCGGGCCGGTCAAGCTTTACCTCGGCAACCTCGGCAGCAAGCCGGTGGCGGGCAAGTCGGGGACGACCGAGGCTTACACGGGCTCGATCTTCATCGGCTACACCCCCAACCTTGCGCTCGCCGCGTCGCTGATGCACATCGACGCCGGCCCGACCTGCAAGTCCGGCTACGCGTATCTCGCCACCAACTTTTCTCCGTCCGGATGGGAATGCCCGACCGCGCAGCTGTTCGGCGAGAACGTGGGGATATCAGTCTGGAAGCCATTCCTCGAGCAGTACTACTCGACGCATCCGTGGCCGGCAATGTGGGTCCAGCCGACCGGGGTGGTGACGCGGCAGGTCTGTCCATACGACGGCGGGTATATCGCCGGCAGCGGGTACAGCGAGATCTTCCTCAAGGGCACAGGCGAGCCGCAGTATCCGTGCGGCGCCAACCCGCCACCAGGTGCTCCGCCGTATCAGCCTCCCGCGCCGAGCCCGTCGCCCACGCCGCCTGCCTCGCCGACCCCACACTAGGGGCATGCGACCGACCAGGCCGGGCGTGATCGCCGGCGCCCTCTATCTCGTGGCGGGCGCGACCTGGATTCTCGCCACCCACCCGCCGGGGCCGCAGGGCCTGTACGCCCTTTGGTTTGCGGCGGTGGCCGCCGCGGGCTGCTTCATCCCTGGCGAAGCGAACCAGGTGTCGCTGGCCCGCGCCTACCTTGCGGCGCCGGCGCTGGCGTACTCGCTGACTGCAGGCATGCTCGGGTTCCTGGCGGTCGCCA
>DATLUC010000038.1:0-5421 GCA_035533335.1 Candidatus Baltobacterales bacterium | reverse complement strand
CCCCAGTTGGCGCCCCACGAGTTGCGCACGATGAACCACTGGGCCGCATCGTCGTAGCCGACCGCCATCACCGCGTGTCCGCCCACCGGCCGTTCGCCCCAACCTGGCATGGGAGCATGCCCCGTCCTGGCCACGGTCGTGCTCTCGAAGCTCTGGTAGACGGTGAAGCCGAACACGAAGGGATAACCCGACGCGAGGCAGCCCTTCATCTGGTTCATGTCCTGGACGAGGCTCTGGTAGGAGATGGCTCGGTCGAGTTGCGCGTCGTTGTACGCCCTGACCGAAGGCTTGGCGGTGAACTTGGCGATCACGTACGGCCATTCGGGCTCGGGGCAAACGCCCTGGCTGGCGACCGACTTGATCCCGTCGCGGAGCTGCGCGCCGCTGTCCGAGCGCACCGTGCCCTCGATGACGCGCTCGTTGTAGTAGATGAAAAGGCGCGAGGGGACGAAGTCCGTCATCCGTTGCTTTTTGCGCTCGAACTCGATGGCGCCTGCGATGGCGTTCGCCGTGCAGCTGCCGAGCTGGCCCTGGTTGTAGACCTTGGGGCAGCGCCGGCGGAGGTCGACCTTGTTGGGGAGGGCGGTGAGGAACTCGGCCGGGGCGGCGTACATGTGGTCGCGCTGGTCGGGCTGGTCGGGGATCCAACCGTATCGGGCGATCTTGCGTGGTCTGGTCATGGCGCTAGTCCTCCAAATTCAGCTGGGCCCTCTTCCCGCACGGGATTATGGCCTGCTCGATGCCAGGCTTGCGGCATGCAGGACTTGGCCCGCACCCTGCGGCTAGCCGGCATCGCGGTCGGGGTCGTGTTCCTGGGCTGGTTGCTCTGGATTGCGGTCCTGGGACCCTCGATCATGCTTCTCCTGAAGCCCCGAAGCTGATCTACAGGTAGGCCCAGGTCGCGACGCTGGGCGAGTCACCGACGTAGACCTCGACCCCACGCGGGAACCGGTGGGCCTCCAGCGAGATCGCAGTCGCCCGCGCGTGGCCTTCGAGGATGACCAGCCTTCCGTCCGGATGGCGCAGCGCGATGATCTCGGGCAGCTTCTTCTCGGAGTGACAGATCCCCGCAGCGAGCGACAGCACCACCATGTTGGTCTGGTCGCCGGTGAACATGTGGCCGACGTTGGTCGCGCCCTCGGTCACCTTGCGCGTGACCGGGGCGAGGATCACCCAGGCACCGCTGTGGCTCGCGTAAAGCATCTCGCCGACCTCTGCGGTGGTGAGGCGGAACCGGCGCCACTGGATGTCATTGGCCAACCCCTGGAAGCTGCCCGCGCCCATGCCGAATCCGTGCGTCTTGGAGATGATCCGGCGCCGCAGCTCGTTCTGCTCATCGTCCCTGAGGTTCGGCGAGCGGGCGGCCTTCAGCGCCATCGAAAGATAGGCGGGATTGGGGGGATCGCCGACGATGTACTGCTGGAAGTCGACCGACTCGATCTCGGCCTGCAGCCACGCGAGGATCACATGGTCGTCGGTGACCGCCCCGAGGTCGTCCATCGACCAACAGCGTAGCGTCGCCGGGTTGGATCACACTTACTGAGAAATGCCGAAAACACAAAAATTGGTATATCAGTTCAAAGAAGGGTCGGCGGCGATGCGCGACCTTCTCGGCGGCAAGGGCGCCGGCGCGGCAGAGATGACGCGCGCCGGCATGCCGGTGCCTCCCGGTTTCACGATCACGACCGAAGCTTGCCGCGCGTACCTGGCCCACGGCGGCAAGTTCCCACCCGGCCTTTGGGACCAGGTGACGGCAGCCCTCAAGGTCCTGGAGCGCAATGCCGGCAAGAAGTTCGGCGACTCCAAGGATCCACTGCTGGTCAGCGTGCGCTCGGGCGCGAAGTTCTCCATGCCGGGAATGATGGACACCGTCCTCAATCTCGGCCTCAACGAGGACACGGCCAAGGGCCTCGCACTGCTCACGCACGACGATCGCTTCGCGCTCGATGCCCGACGCCGCTTCATCCAGATGTTCGGCAAGACGGTCAAAGGGATCGACGGCGAGAAGTTTGAGCACGCGCTGGTCGACGCGAAGAAGCGCGCCCGGGTCAAGACCGACCCTGAGCTGAAGCCTGCGCAGCTGCGTCCACTGGTCGCGCGCTTTCTCGCCATCTACAAGGAAGAGACGAAAACTGAATTTCCGTCTGATCCCGTCGAGCAGCTGCGCGATGCGATCGAAGCGGTGTTCCGCTCCTGGAACACCGATCGCGCGAAAACCTATCGGAAGATGGAGCGCATCTCGGACGACCTCGGCACCGCGGTCAACGTCCAGATGATGGTGTTCGGCAACATGGGCGAGTCGTCGGGCACTGGCGTGGCGTTCACGCGTAACCCGATCAGCGGCAAAAGGGAGCTCTACGGCGACTACCTTGCCAATGCGCAGGGCGAGGACGTGGTGGCCGGCGTGCGTGACACCGAGCAGATCAGCGCTCTGAAGCGCCACATGCCAAAGGTGTACGCGCAGTTCGACCGGTACGCGCGGCAGCTCGAGAAGCACTACAAGGACGTGCAAGACCTGGAGTTCACGATCGAGCGCGGCAAGCTCTACATGCTGCAGACCCGCTCGGCCAAGCGCACCGGCGAAGCAGCGGTGAACATCGCGGTGGACATGGTCAAGGAGCGCCTCATCACAAAGAAGGAGGCCGTCGCCCGCGTCGAGCCGCGCCAGCTGGAGCAGCTCCTGTTTCCGCGCGTCGATCCGAACGCCAAGGTGCACCCGCTCGCCAAGGGCGTACCGGCTTCGCCCGGTGCGGCATCCGGCGGCGCAGTGTTCGACGCGGACACCGCGGTGGAGTGGGGCAAGCAGGGCAAGGCCGTGATCCTGGTTCGAGTCGAGACCAACCCCAACGACGTGCACGGGATGGTCGAGGCGAAAGGCATCCTGACGCAGACCGGCGGCACGGCGAGCCACGCGGCGCTGGTGGCCCGTGGCATGGGCAGGCCATGCGTCGTGGGCGCAAGCGCGATCAACGTCGACGTGCGCAAGCGCGTGTTCTCCGCCAGCGGCACGACGATCAAGCAGGGCGATCAGATCACCATCGACGGCACCACCGGTGACGTCTACGTCGGGACCGTGCCGACGATCGAGGCCCGCTCCCTCAGCAAGCACCCGGCCGCGAGCGCGATCCTTCGCTGGGCCGACGAGTTCCGCCGACTGGAGGTCTGGGCGAATGCGGACTACCCGCGCGACGCGATCAAGGCGCGGGAGAACGGCGCGCAGGGCGTCGGGCTGTGCCGCACGGAGCACATGTTCATGGAGCAGGAACGGCTCCCCGTCGTGCAGGCGATGATCATGGCAACGACGACCGAGGATCGCGAGAAAGAACTGGCCAAGCTCCTGCGGATGCAGCGTGGCGACTTCGAGGGCATCTTCAAGGCGATGGCCGGGCTGCCGGTGATCATCCGGCTCATCGACCCGCCCTTGCACGAGTTCCTGCCTAGCCTGGAGGACCTGATCCGCGAGACCACGCACCTCAAGGACACGGGCGAGAACCCGGCGCTGCTGAAGGAGCGCGAGAAGATCATGGCTCGCGTCGAAGAGCTGCACGAGGCGAACCCGATGCTGGGCTTGCGCGGAGTGCGTCTCTCGATCCTGTACCCGGAGATCACCCGCATGCAGGTGCGGGCGATCATGGAGGCGGCGTGCAACCTGCGCAAGCGCAAGATCGACGCCCGGCCCGAGATCATGATCCCGCTGGTCGGAACCCGCGCCGAGATGCACTTCGTGCACGAGCAGCTGAGGCCGGTGGCCGAGGCAGTGCAGAAAGAGAAGGGCGCGACGGTGCCATACAAGTTCGGCACCATGATCGAGATACCGCGCGCGGCGCTGACCGCCGGCGAGATCGCCAAGGAGGCGGAGTTCTTCTCGTTCGGCACCAACGACCTCACCCAGACGGTCTTCGCGGTCTCCCGCGACGACGCCGAGGGCAAGTTCCTCAACCGCTACGTCGCCGAGGGCATCCTGCCGGCCAATCCCTTCGAGCACCTCGACGCCGACGGCGTGGGGCGCCTGATGGGGATCGCCGCAGCGGAGGGGCGCCGGGTGCGGCCCGACCTCGAACTGGGCATCTGCGGCGAGCATGGGGGCGACGGGCCATCGATCGCCATCTGCGAGCAGCTGGGGCTCGACTACGTGTCGTGCTCGCCCTTCCGGGTGCCGGGGGCCCGGCTGGCGGCGGCGCAGGCCCGCATCGTCGGGCCTCGGGGGTCGACCGCCTGACGCGTGCTGTGGGGCCAGGAGAGGCCGCCGCCCGTCGTCAACCCACGACCCAGCGTCGCGGGACGAGGTCACCCGCTATACTCCGCGCCACCGTTGAGGCCCAGGGGTCCGTGTGGAGCGGTCCCCGATCAGGTTTCGGGGCGTCGGCGGGGTCGGCATTGGCACTGGCGCGTGGGGGCGCGTCGGTGCCCGGATTCGGTGTGGTGGGTGTAGGGATGGTCGACGGAGCGGCTGCCGGTACGAGGCGCCAGCACGGGGACCTGGAGATGGGCGCGCTGTCGTCCGCGGCTGTCGCGGCCGGCGGGCGGCGTGGGCCCGACACCAAGTGGCGGGTCTGGCGGGGGCAGCTCGACGCCCTGCTGTGGCGGTTGGAGAGTGCCAACCTGCGCCACTGCGGCCAGTGTCCCCCGGGCTGCTGGATGGCCCTGGCCCAGCTGGAACGGACCATCCTGCCCCTCAGTCGTGGCCTGCCGCTGGAGTGCGGCTCGACCAGCGAGGCTCTCGACCTGGTGTTCGCCCTCCAGGAGGTCGTGCAGCGGGTCAGTGCGGACGCCACCGCCTGACGCCACCGCTGGGCGCCGTCCTCCGGGGTCCGCGCGATCCATGGCCGGCGGCCGGCCGGTGCCGAGCTCAGGCGGTCGAGAGTTCGGCGGCGGCGCGGGCCACCAGACGACCAGCCCGGCGCCAGGCCGTTGGGGTGAGGCGGACCGTGAAGCCGACCACGTAGATGACCGCGACCACATGGCCCCGCCCTGCGGTGATCGCGCCCGCCACCGCTGACACGCCCTCCAGGTACTCCTCCTCGTCGATGGCGTAGCCTACCCGCTCCGTGGCGGCGACGGCGGCGATGAGCTGCTGGGGGCTGGGCGAACGAGCGGTGAAGCGGCGCAGCGGGATCTCCGCCAGGAACGCTGCCCGCTGCTCGGGGGGGATGGCCGCCAGCACGGCCTTGACGATGCCGCTGGCCACGAGCGGCACCCGGGTCCCGAGGGCGGCGGACACCGAGAGGGCGTGTTCGCCCTGCTGCCGTTCGACGACCACCACGTGGTCGCCCCGGATCTCTCCGAGGATGGCGGTCTCGTTGGTGGCGCGGCTGATCTCCCGCAGGAATGGGCGGGCGTTCTCGCGCAGGTGGTGGCTCTCGGTCGGCTGTTGGCCCAGGGTGTGGAGGAGGGGACCGAGACGGTAGCGGTGGTGGGGGC
>DATLUC010000037.1:0-3987 GCA_035533335.1 Candidatus Baltobacterales bacterium | reverse complement strand
GGCCTCCGTCCGGGACCGCAGCCGTTTCCCTACGCGGCCAGCAAGGCGGCCGTCGCCAACCTCACGCGCACGCTCGCCGGCGCGCTCGGGCCGAAGATCCGCGTCAACGCCGTCGCGCCTGGCTGGATGGTCGGCGAGTGGATGGAGCACACGCTGGGAGACAACTACCAGCGTTTGATGGACCGTCGCGCAAGCCTGACGCCCCTGAAGCGATGCGTGACCCCTGACGAGGTCGCTATCACCATCGTCAACCTCATCACGAGCAACCCGATGGTCAACGGCGAGGTGGTGGTGATCGACGGCGGCTTCTCGGCCACGACGTAGCCATGGCACTCGACGGCGTCGTCCCCTTTCCGCCCGATTTCGCGGCTCGCTACCGCCGCCTGGGCTACTGGCAGGACCGCACCCTCGACCAGGTCTTCAGCGACCTCTTCGCAGAGCACCGCGACCGAATCGCCCTGATCTCGGACGGCGCCGAGATCACCTATGGAGCGCTCGGAGAGCGAGCTTCGGCGCTGGCCGGCGCGCTTTACGAGAGCGGGCTTCGCCCACTCGACCGCGTGGTCTTGCACCTGCCGAACGGCCCTGAGTTCATCTATCTCTATTTCGCGCTGCAGAAGATCGGCGTGGTGCCGATCCTCGCGCTGGCACCGCACCGCCGGCTCGAGATCGACCATTTCGTGAGGCTCGCAGGCGCCGTGGCCTACTTCGGGACCGACCCCGAGCTGGCCGCACAGGTGCGCGCGGCCAACTCGTGCCTCGCGCACGTCGTCATGCTCGACGAGCTGAAGCAGATGTCCGGACGCCATGCGCCTTCGCTGGACATCGACCCCGACGACCCCTGCGCCCTGCTGCTGTCGGGCGGCACGACCGGCATCCCGAAGCTCATTCCGCGCACGCACAACGACTACCTCTACAACACGCGGGCCGCGGCGGCGGTCCAGGAGATCACGCCGGAGAGCTGCCAGCTGTCCGTGCTGCCGCTGGCGCACAACATGCCGCTGGCTTGCCCAGGCGTGCAGGGCTTCCTCATGGCCGGAGCGCGAATCGTGGTCGGAACCAGCACCAAGGCGCCGGACGTCTTCGAGCTGATCGAGCGCCACCGCGTGACGCACGTGGCGGGAGTGCCCGCTCTTTACATCCGCTGGATGGCCGACCCCGCCGCCGGCAAGCACGATCTCGGTTCGGTGCGCCTCCTGCAATCCGGCGGCCAGCGGCTGCAGCCGGAGGTCCGCAAGCGGATGGCCGAGACCTTTCCCAACGCCTTCGTACAGGAGAACTTCGGCATGAGCGAGGGAACGCTCTTCTTCGTCCGGCCCGACGACCCCGAAGAGGTGCGGCTCGAGACGGTCGGGCGGCCGGTCAGCCCGGACGACGAAGTCCGCATCACCGATGAGGACGGGCGCGAGGTGCCGGACGGCGAGGTCGGCGAGCTAACCGTCCGCGGCCCTTACACGCTTCGCGGCTACTACCGAGCGGCCGAATACAACGTGCGGCAGTTCACACCCGACGGTTTCTACCGCTCGGGCGACCTGATGCGCCGCCATCCCTCCGGCTCATACCTGGTCGAGGGGCGAATCAAGGACCTGGTCAACCGCGGCGGCGAGAAGATCAGCGCGGAAGAGGTCGAAAACCTCATCCTCACCCATCCCGCGGTGCGCAACGTTGCGTGCATCCCGCTCCCGGACCCGGTGCTCGGCGAGCGCATGTGCGCCTGCGTCATCCCGCACGAGGGCCGGACGCTCACGCTGGTGGAGCTGTCCGCCTACCTGACTGAAATGGGCATCGCCAAGTTCAAGCTCCCGGAGCGGCTCGAGCTTATGGACGACTTCCCGCTGTCGACCTTCGGAAAGGTCTCTAAGAAATCGCTGGTCGAGAGGCTCCGCGCATCAGGTTCCACAGCTTCAACGGGGTGACCGGCACCGAGTCGACGCACACCTCATAGCCCATCGCGTACAACGCGTCTTCGACGGCATTGGCGATGGCAGCCGGGACCGCAATCGTCCCCGCCTCGCCGACTCCGCGGAAACCTTCCGGGTTCTGGGTGCTCTGTGTCTCGGTGTGGATCAGCTCGGGCTCGACCCGAAGCTCGGGCGCGCTGACGATGGTGTAGTCCAGGAACGAGGGCGACTGGAAGTTGCCGTCGGGTGAGTACAGGGCCTCCTCGAACATGGCGTAGCCGAGACCGTGCGCATACCCCCCGTGGAGCTGGCCCTCGAGCGTCAGCGGATTGATGGCGCGCCCGGAATCGTGCGCGATCACGTAGCGGTACAGGTCTACTCCGCCCGTTTCCGGGTCGAGGCGCACCACGGCGACATGACAGCTCGAGGCCCAGGCGGCCTTGCCCTTGGAGTCCCAGACCTCTGCCGCCTCGAGGCCGTCGCCGACCAGGTCCTGGAGCGAGATGCTCCGGTCGGGAACACCGCGGACGCTCACGCCATCGGCGCCTGCGACCAGGTCCTCCGGGGCGGCCTCGAGCTTGTCGGCGGCGCGCTCGAGGAGCATGCGCCGGGCCGACGCTGCCGACATGGCGGCCGAGTTGCCGACTTCCAGCGCGCTCCTGCTCCCCGCGGTGACGAAGGAGAACGCGACGTCGCGGCTGTCGCCGGCGCGCACCTCGACCCTCTCGATCGGCCAGCCCAGGCGGTCCGCGACGACCTGCGCGACGAACGTCTCGTGGCCCTGGCCCTGCGGAGTGCTTCCGACGAACACCACCGCCGTGCCGTCCCCTCGGACGGCCACCCGCGAGGGCTCGGGCATGCCGATGCCGGTCGACTCGACGCACATGGCCACGCCTATGCCGACCGGCTCGCCTGCGCGCTGCCGCTCGCGAATCGAGGCGGCGCCCGCGCGCTCGACCGCGAGCTCGAGCAGCCGCGGGTAGTCGCCACCGTCGAACACGATCCCGTTGAGCCCGGTGTCGTAGGGCATGTCGGCGGGCTTGACCAGGTTGCGGCGGCGCAGCTCGATGGGGTCGATGCCCAGGCGACGCGCCAGTCGGTCCATCATCCGCTCCACCGCGAAGTTGCCGATCGGCCGGCCGCCGCCCCGGATGAAAGCCGCGGGCGGGGTGTCGGAGAAGCGAGGTGCGACCTCTACTTCGAATGAGGGCATCCGGTAAGCCGACATGGCGTGCGCCGCGATGCTGTCCGCCTGGAAGGCCCCTCGGCCGAGGTAGGCGCCGACCGTCCACTCCACCCGTCCGCGCAGTCCGGCCACGCGGCCATCGACGTCGGACGCGATCTCGAAATCAAGCTCGGCGGAGTGCGCCTGGCCGGTGGTGTGGCCGTCCTCGGTGCGGGATGCCACCCAGCGGACCGGTCGCTTCAAGATCCGGCTGACCGCCGCGGCGATCACGTACTCGGGGTACGGGTGGTTCTTGGCCCCGAAGCTGCCGCCGACGTCCCGGGCCAGAGCGACCACGTGGGTGCGGTCGAGGCCGAGGCACCGGCAGAGCGTGTCTCGCAGGATGTGGACGCCCCCGACGCTGGCCCTGATGTAGAGGGTCTGCTCGTCCTCTTTCCACTCCGCGAACGCCGCCCTGGGCTCCATCGCCGCGCCGCAGATGCGTGCCATGGTCAGCTTCTCGCGCACCCGGACCGGCGCTTCGCCGGCGGAATCGCCGGCTTTGCGGACCTGCAGCGCCGGCAGCGGAGCGGCCTGGGGCGCGACCTGCTCCAGGTCGACCTCGATCGCGTCCACCGCGTCCTGGGCCCAGTACTCGGTCTCGGCCGCCACCACCGCGACCGCATCACCCTCGAATCGCACCTCGTCCCTGGCGAGCACGGGACGCCGGACCGGCAGCGCCTGCTGAGGGTTGGGGTCCGGCATGTAGTCGTCCGCCATGCCCAGCTGCCCAAAAACCCACGCGCCGACCACGCCAGGCATGCGCGACGCAGCCGACAGGTCGACTTTGAGCCCGTTCGCGCGTGGCACGCCGGCGCGGCGGATGGCCAGGTGGACGGTGCCAGGCGGGTTGTGGTCCGC
>DATLUC010000036.1:0-8744 GCA_035533335.1 Candidatus Baltobacterales bacterium | reverse complement strand
CTGATCAGCCCTAGGCACGCGGAACGAGCGCTCACCGAGTTTATGCAGGCTCCGATTCAGCGCTATGGGCACCTGGCGCTATTGCAGCGCATCTGGCGACTCAGGGCAAACCTCACCGCCTACGACGCTTCCTATGTCGCTTTGGCTGAGCTCCTGGGGGCCGACCTCCTGACCGTCGACAAGCGGCTTGCCACGGCGCCCGGAATCCGTTGTCGCGTCGAGGTGCTGTAACGCACGCGCGCCTCCTGGCTTCCAGCTCGTCCGACGGTGGGTCGGCGGCGCTAAGGCGACCGCGTTCGTGCATCTCCATGAGAGGGGGTAAGCGTGTGATCATGGCGCGGTGGCGGTTCGGTTTGAGTGCGTAACGAAGCTCGCCATGCCGCCCGCCGAGGCCTTCGATCTGTCGCTCTCGGTGGCCGCACACGTCGCGTCGATGGCCCACTCGCGCGAGCGCGCAATCGGCCGCGTTACCTCCGACCTCCTGGGCCCGGGCGACGAGATCACCTGGCGTGCCTGGCACTTTGGAGTACCGTGGCGACTTACGAGTCGGATCACCGCGTTCGACCGGCCACACCGGTTCATTGACGAACAGGTTCGCGGGCCGTTCCACCGATTCCACCACGAGCATCTATTCGAGCCAGTCGACGGCGGAAGCCAGATGACTGACATCGTGGAGCTCGAAGCGCCCGCCGGCTGGCTGGGCCGCTTGGCGGAGCGATTGGTCCTGTCTACTTATCTCCGGACCTTGATAGAGCAGCGGAACCGGTACCTTGCGGGAAGGTCGTCACCGTAAGACCGACCATAGTCCCAAACCGGAGGCTAAGGCCTACCGTATTCGCCCCGATCTTAGCGCGACATGGAGATTTTCGCGCAAGTCTCTTAACGCGTTAGACGACGCGCACGTTATTCGGGCCGGTCGTCAGGCGCGAGTAGAAGTAGGCGCAATCATCACCGAGGACAGGCTGAGCAGTTCATCCGCCTGAAGGATCTCACCGTAACGGTGCCCGGCCTGTTCGTGTCCGCCTGGTTGCTCGGGGCGCCCGCAGTCGAAAAACCTCACCTCGCTGCACGAAGGGATTCCATCAAACGGGCCACTCGAGCCTTCTCCGTTCGATCCTCGCGGTCAACGCTCAGACGCTGCGCCTCTGCGACCAGCTCACCGCGTTGTCCGCGCCGCGCGAGCTCGACGATAGCTTCTCGGACGGCATCGGATTGGTTTCGACCCGACTCGGTGAGTTTGCGGAGCGCTTCTTGGGCCTCCTCGTCAAGCCTGATCGAAATCACCTTCTGCATTTGGTATGTCACAACTGTATGACGTGCTTTTCAGTCTCCTAACTGGGCTTACGGCGCTCTGTGGCGGTAGACATCGCGTCGATGCCGGATGCGGGCAACCTCAACCCGCTTTGTTTCGTCGTTGATTCGATAGAGCACGCGATAGTCGCCGCGACGCAGGCTCCACAAGCCGCGCAACTCCCCAACAAGGGATTTCCCAGCGCGCGGCTCCGACCCAAGTGCGGCAAGAGCCACCACCACCGCGGCATTCACCTCCTTGGGAAGCCTGCGCACAGACTTGCGCGCCTCCGCACTGACGACGACCTGGTACAGCTCAGGCACGTCGTGCGAGATCGGCCTTCATATCCTCCAAGGTCGCGATGCGCCCGGCGTCCAGATCGGCCAGACCCCGCTTCAGGGCAGCAAGTTCCTTGGAATCCCCCAAGACGGCGAGAGTCTCCTCCAGGGACTCCAGGTCCTGTGGACTCACCAGGACAGCCACCGGCCGGCCATTGCGTGTGATCGTCACGCGGTCGTGTTGGCTCGCGACCTTCTCGACGACCTCCGACAAGCGGTTCTTGACATCAGCGAGTGGCAGGGGTTCCATGGCCAGAATTATAGCCAAATGGTCGGGCGGGCGAGATTCGAACTCGCGGTCTCCTGGTCCCAAACCAGGCGCTTTGCCGAGCTAAGCTACCGCCCGCCTTTGAGAACTCCGCTCGCCGCACGCGTCTATTGCCGGATGGCGACGATCTGAGGCGCGCTCATTGTATTCGGCGACGATCCGGCGCTCGGCGGTGCACCGACGGGATTAGGCGTCGCTAGCCGCCGGTCTGGTGCTGGTCGTTCCCCGTTATGGATTGTGACGGCGGCGGCCCACCTCCGACGTACTGGTCGTTGACCTGCACGGTCTCCTCGCCGGGGGCCTGGTCGCTGGACACCGGTCGCTGGGCGGTGGCCAGCGCTCCTGGTTGATGGCGGCGGCGGCGGGTGGCTTTGATGCGCCCGGTCACTGTCTTCTGCTTTGCTCCTGCATCTCTCATCTCCTGAATAACGCGCGGGCGGTCTGGAATCGCATTTGTGGTGGACGGTTGAGGCGGCAGACGATCAAGCCGGGCGATCGGCCACGGCCACCAGAGCTTCAGAAGGCGGCGCCGCGTCGGGGGCATGTCCGTTCAAAGCGAGCGCCGCGTCACGATTGGGGCGATTGGGCCCGGCCCAGGCGGCGATGATCTCTCCGAGCTTTGCCATCTTCACCGGCTTGCTGAGATACGCATCCATCCCGGCCGCGATGCACTTCTCGAGGTCGCCCTTCATGGCGCTCGCGGTCATGGCGATGATCGGCGTGTGCAGGGCGGAGCCCTCCCTGAGCCTGATCGCGGCAGTTGCTTCGAATCCGTCCATCACGGGCAGCTCACAGTCCATGAGGATGGCGGCGTAATCGCGCTTGGCGGACGCATCCACCGCCTCGGCGCCGTTGATCGCTAGGTCAGAGCGATACCCGAGCTTTCGGAGCATGGTGCTGGAGACTTTCTGGTTTACCGGATTGTCGTCCACGACCAAGACCAGCGATTCCTGACCGGCGACCGCACCGGAGACCGGGCCGAAGTGCGCCGCCGGCGTTGGCAGCGGGTTGGTGGGAGCCCGCCCGCTGACCAGCGTCAAACATTCGCGCAGCGCGGCGATCTTCACCGGTTTGTTCAGGAACGCATCGACTACTCCATCCTGCGCCACAGCCCCCCGGGCGGCCGGGGTCAGCAGCACGGTGACGAGGCCGGCCAGGGCCGGCTTCCGGCGGATCATTCGCGCGAGCGCCAAGCCACCGAGGTCTGGCATCTGGGAGTCGAGTAGGACGACGTCATAGGGCTTGCCCTGGGCCGCGGCATCGGTCAAGACCGCGAGGGCGTCCACGCCGAGAGCTCCCCCAAACACCTCCACCTGCCACCTCCTCAGTGCCTGCTCGAGGACCTGCAGATTCGTCGCGTTGTCGTCTACGACAAGGACACGCAAGCCCTTCAGGTCGCCCACCGGCGCGACCGGTTCGGAGCGACCGACCCTGCTCTCCTGGAACACGCAGGTGAAGTAGAACTCGCTGCCTTTGCCAGGCTCGCTGCGCACACCTATCTCGCCACCCATGAGCCCGACCAGCTGACGAGAGATGGCCAGGCCCAGCCCTGTACCTCCGTGCTTTCGGGCGATCGAAGAGTCCCCCTGGGCAAACTTCTCGAACAGCCGCTTCTGCGTCGCCTCGGAAATCCCCGTGCCTGTGTCTGACACCTCGAACTCGATGCGCCGTCCGAGCCCTACACCAGGCGCGGGTTGGACGCTGATGACAATCTCGCCTCGGTCGGTGAACTTGAGCGAGTTGCTGATCAGGTTGAGCAGCACCTGGCGAAGTCGAGCAGGGTCACCCCGCACCCATTCGGGGACGAGCGGGTTGATCACATCGATGAGCTCGAGACCTTTGCCCTGGGCCCGCGGAGCCATGAGCTCCGCGACCTCCTCGACGACCAACCGGATCTTGAAGTCGATGGCTTCGAGCTCGAGCTTGCCGGCCTCGACCTTGGAGATGTCAAGGATGTCGTTGATGATCGTCAGGAGCGCGTCGCCAGACCGGCTGATCGCCTCGGCATAGCCGGCCTGCTCCTCGTCCAGTGCGGTGGCCCTCAGCAGCTCGACCATCCCGAGCAGCCCGGTCAGCGGAGTCCGTATCTCGTGGCTCATGCTGGCCAGGAACTCCGACTTCAGGCGCGTCGCCTCGAGCGCCCCGCTCCGCGCAGCTTTCAACTCCTCTTCGGCAGCACGCCTGGAGGTCAGGTCGCTGACCATCGCGAGCGAACCGGCCGGCTTGCCGGCGGCGTCGAGCCTGGGCGTCGCGCCGACAAGGGCCCACAGGATCGAGCCGTCCTTGCGCACGAAAGCGGTCTCATACGCCTCGGTTCGGCCCCACAGGCGATCCTGCATGCGCGCGCTCTGGAGCTCACGAATGTCTGGGGGGGCGAGGTCCAGGGCGCGCCTTCCCATGAGCTCGGAGGACTGGTAGCCGAGCATCTCCAGCATCCGGTCGTTCATGAACAGGTTGCGTCCGAGGTCGTCGGTGGTCCACACGCCCTCGTTGGCGGTCTGCACGATCATCTTGAAAACCTCCGCCTCGCGACGTCCGAGCCCGGCAAGCTCGGCGCGCCGGACGAAGATCGAGGCCACCAGCACCCCGGCCATCCCCACGCCCATGGCCCCGAAGGTTCCCAGGCTCAGCGCAAAATCGGGTCCGAACGCGCCGGCCCGCCCGGCCCCGAAGACCGCGACGCCCAGCGCTAACGGTATCGCGACGGCGATCAGCCCGAACCGGCGAACGAACCTGGCTCCGGCATCCGGGCCGGCAACCGCCTTGAAGATCGCGTGCTCCGGCCGCGACGCGATCACGCCCACGCTCAGCAGGATGAGGACGATGCCGGTGCTGACCGCCATCTGGCTGGCGCCTACGACGCCGGATAGCTGGCCGACCGCGAACAGGTCGCCGATGAGAGCCAGCAGCGCAAAGGTCGCCACCGTCCAGGCAATCCATTCGGAGGGTCGTACCCGCGGCCACGGCCAGTCGAGGGCGACCAGAGCCAGGCACAGCGAGCCGAGAAAGATGAGAGTGCCGACAGCCATCCGGCCAGGCGGCAGCACTCCGTGAGTACGATCCTTGACCAGCAGCTGGTCGATTCCCAACGAATGGCCCGAAATGTATTCGTACGCGGTCCCGCCTACGATCGCCAGGGTCAATGCGACGAATCCGGCCGAGATCAACTTCGGCTGATTCCAGCCGGGCCGCGAGCGCCGCGCCGCATACACGGCCCCGGAAAGCGCGAGCAGAGCGATGGCCGTGTTGAGCTTGATCACCGGGCCGGTCGGAAACATCCTGGCCAGGAGCGGGCCAGGCGTCAGCCAGGCCACGACGGCTGCGACTGCAATGACCGCGCCGATCAGCGCGGGAAGATCATGCCACCCAGGACGGACTGAGACCGGTTGGAGCCGAACGGCCGCCACCGGTGGTGTGCCGCGCGCCTCAGGGCCAGCAGTCGGCCCGGTGATAGGAGTCGCCAATTGATGGCAATGATCCGATGCCAGCCAAAACAAAGCCTGTAACCGGGGCGGGTCGGCTTCAGCCGGCGAGAGCCGCCAGAACACCCGATTTCAAGAGTGCCCGCAGCGCCGCCGCCCGGTGGCTGTACCGGCGCTTCTCGGACACCGGCATCTCGCCGAACGTCTTCCCGGCCTCGGGCACCAGGAACACCGGGTCGTAGCCGAACCCGTTGTGCCCTCTGGCCTCCGGCAACAGCTCACCCCTGCATTCGCCTTCGAAGAAACGCGTCTGCCTTCCCGGCATGGCCAGGGCGATGACGCAGACGAAGCGGGCGTGCCACGGCCTGGTCCGGCCGTCCAGCCGCCGCCAGAGCTCGGCGGTTCGTTCGGGCTGCGTCGGCGCGAGGCGCGCCGACCGGACCCCTGGAAAGCCGCCGAGCGCCTCCAGCTCGATGCCCGAGTCGTCCCCGAGCGAGGGCAGGCCGGAGCGCGCGGCGGCCTCTTCGGCCTTCAGGCGCGCGTTCTCGGCGTAGGTGTCCCCCCCCTCGTCGACCTCGCTGTCGAAGGCGACCAGCTCGAAGCCGGCGCCCGACAAGAGGTCTCGATACTCCTGAGCCTTGCCCGCGTTGCCCGAGGCGATGACGAGCCGCGGGCGATCAGGCAAGCGAAGCGATGGCGCGTTTTTGGGCGACGATCAGCTCTTTGATCCCCTTGCCCGCGAGCGCCAGCATCGAGTCGAGCTCCTCCCGCGTGTAGGGCGCGCCTTCAGCTGTGGCCTGCAGCTCGACCAAGCGCCCGTCCTCGGTCATGACGCAGTTGAGGTCCGTCCCGGCCTGGAAGTCCTCGGTGTAGTCGAGGTCCAGCATGGGCGTGCCCTGGACGATGCCGCAGCTGACCGCGGCGAGGTACTGGCGCACCGGGACCTGCTCCACCATGCGCGCGTCCTTCATCCGCTTGATGGCCATGTACAGGGCCGTGAACGCCCCCGTGATCGAGGCGGTCCGCGTGCCGCCGTCGGCCTGGAGGACGTCGCAGTCGAGGGTGATGGTCCGTTCGCCGATCTTGCCCATGTCGACCGCAGCGCGAAGCGAGCGGCCGATCAGCCTCTGGATCTCGTGGGTGCGTCCGCCGATCCGGCCCTGGATCGCCTCGCGGGTCCCGCGGTCGTGGGTCGAGCGAGGCAGCATCGAGTACTCGGCCGTGATCCAGCCCTGGCCGCTGCCTCGGCGGTGGGGGGGGACTCGGTCCTCCACGCTGGCGGTGATCCACACGCGCGTGCGGCCCATCTCGATCAGACACGATCCTTCCGCGTGCACGTTCACGCCGAGCTCGATCTTGAGCGGGCGGAGCTGGTCGGGCTGACGTCCGTCGGTGCGAGAGGTTGGTGTCATCGTTTGAGAATTCTGAGCAAGAGGGAGGCTCCTTCGTAGAACACGTAAAGGGGGACGAACATGATCAGGGGAGTCACCGGGTCGGTGCCCGGGGTCAGGAACATCGCCACGATACCGAGTCCCAGGAACCACATCGGGCGGTTCTTCCGCAGCCAGCGCGAGTTGATGATCCGCAGCATTCCAAGTACGAACAGCACGACCGGCAGCTCGAACACGATGCCGAAGCCGATCACCATCAGCAGCACGAAGCTGACGAAAGCGTTCACATCGGCGAGGTAGGTGACGCCAGACGGGGCGAACGAGTTGAGCACCTTCAAGTAGAGCGGCAAGGCGAACACCGCGACGCTCACCCCGATGGCGAAGAAGAAGATCGTCGCCACGATCAGCGGGAGGATGAACCTGCGCTCGTGCTTGTGCAGCCCGGGGCTCACGAACCACCACACCTGCTGGATCACCACCGGCGAGGCGAGGACGACGCCGATGTAGATGGCCACCTTCAGCTCGAGCAGAACGCCGCCCGCCGGCTGAAGGTAGATCGCGTGTCCGATCCCGGCGCGGTCGACGAGGTACGTGATGACTTGTCTCGATACGAAGAAGGCGGCGATTGTCGCCACCCCCCAGGCGATCAGCGCGACGATGAGGACGCGGCGCAGCGCCTCGAGGTGCTCGATCACGGACATGCGGTCGTTCGCAGCCGGGGCGGCCGGGCGCGGACCGCGCTGGAGGACCCTATCTAGAAGGGCCACCAAACCAGCCTCAGTTCTTCGAAGGATCAGCCTCGGACGTCGAGCCCTTGGCGGCGCTCTCCGGCGTGGATGCGGCCGATGCGGCCGTCGGCTCGGGCTTGGCCTGGGTCGCGGTCGTGACCTCGTTGGTCAGCTCGCTGGTGGCCTTGCGGAACTCGCGCATGGCCTTGCCGACGGCACCCCCCAGCTCCGGCAGACGGCCGGGCCCGAAGATGATCAAGACGATTACGAGCAGTACGGCCAAGTACACCGGGTGAATACCGAACATGTCAGCCGATTATAGCCTCCGAGTCGTAAGGCGGAGGTCAGAGCCGGATCAAGAAACTTTGATCGTGATCGAGGTGATCGTGTCCGTCGCCGTCAGCAGCTGGGCCTTGTCCAGGCCCGAACTGACAGTGCCAAAGCGGTTGTAAACCGCAGTCGGGCCCGGGGCGGGCCACGCGGCCTTCTGGATGAAGAACTGGCTGCCGTTCACAGGACCGCCAGGGGGGCGCGCCATCCCGACCGCGCCCAGGCCCCAGTCGGGCGCGCTGTTGGGCTCGTCGGGAAGGTTGTAGCCCGGGCCGCCGCGGCCGTCGTTTTGAGGATCGCCTGACTGTACGACCCAGTCCTCGCTCTTCCAAAAGGTCAGGCCGTCGTAGTAGCCGTGGATCGCAAGGACGATGAAGTTGTTGACGGTCACGGGCGCGATCTCGGGATAGAGATGAACCACGATCGCCCCCTGGGTGGTGTTGATCGTGGCGTCGAAGCTTTGGCTCGCGCTGATGCACATCGGCTGTGGGCCGATGAACTCCCGCGGCGCGATCTGGGCCGACGTCTGACAGTCGGCCAGGGCCTGTGGAGCCGGCGTCTGCAGCGCCTTGTCGACCAGAAGGCCAGAGCCGAGCACAGCGACGACCACGATCGCCATCACCAGCAAGGGGATCCATGGACCGCGGCTGCCCCATGAGAGCTCGGCCTCCGACGGCACGCTCGACGCGGGCCGCCTCACGCGCGCCTTGCTCATTGGCGGGCGGCCGCTTCGGCGATGGCCTGGACCAGGCCGTGTGTCGTGTACTCGCGCGCCACAATCGCGACGCTCAGGCCCAGCTTGCGCGCAGTGTCGGCGGTGACAGGGCCCATGCAGGCCACCTCAGCGTCACCCAGGATCGCCGGGAGGCGGTCCTCGGGGAAGGCTTTGACGAAGTTGTAGACGGTGGAGGAGCTGGTGAAGGTGATCACGTCCACGCCTTCGGCGTTGAAGAGCCGCAGCAGGGCAGGTCCCGCC
>DATLUC010000035.1:0-44218 GCA_035533335.1 Candidatus Baltobacterales bacterium | reverse complement strand
CCGCGCCGGACCGCTGGCGTCGCGCGGGACTCGAGCGCGCGAAGTCGTTCAGCTGGCGCACGGCCGCGACCGAGACGATCGCCGGATATGAGTCGGTCTGGCGGGCTGAGATAATCGCCTCGCCATGAGCAAGGTTGCCGTCATCGGCGCCGGTTACGTAGGCCTCACGACGGCGGCGTGTCTCGCCGACCTGGGGAATGCCGTCACCGTCGTCGATATCAACCACGAGAAGATCGCCCAGCTCATGAGCCATCGAGTGCCGTTCTATGAGCCCGGTTTGAGCGAGCTGGTCGAACGCAACGTCAGGGCCGGGCGGCTTAAGTTCACCACTGCCTACGAAGACGCGGTGCCGGGAGCCGAGTACGCGATCATCGCGGTCAGCACGCCGGAAGGCGAGGGCGGCGAGGCCGACCTCTCGTACGTAGAGGCGGCCGCGAACTCCATCGCAGACTCGATGGACGGGCCGCTCGTGGTGGTCAACAAGTCGACCGTGCCGCCGCTGACGGGAGACATGGTGGCCAACGTGTTGAAGAAGCGAAACGCGACGCACGCCGCTGCCGTCGTCTCCAACCCGGAGTTCCTCCGCGAGGGCTCGGCGATCCAGGACTTCATGCACCCCGACCGAGTGGTGGTCGGCAGCCATGACCGCCGGGCGGCCGAGAAGGTGGCGGCGCTGTACGAGCCCCTCGAGGCGCCGATCCTGATCACGCCCAACATCTACACGGCGGAGATGGTCAAGTACGCGTCCAACGCGTTTCTAGCCGCGCGCATCTCGTTCATCAATGAGATCGCGCGCATCTGCGAGCGAGTCGATGCCGACGCGAAGCTGGTCGCCGAGGGGATGGGCCTGGACAAGCGGATCGGCCCCAGCTTTCTCGAAGCGGGCATCGGCTACGGCGGGTCGTGCTTCCCGAAAGACGTTGCCGCGCTTGCCGCCCTCGCGGAGCGCTTCGATTACCACCCCGAGCTGCTCCATGCGGTCATGGACATCAACCGGGACCAGCGCATGCTCGTCATCGATAAGCTGCGCGATTGCCTGGACGAGATGCCCGGCAAAGTGGTGGGACTGCTCGGCCTTGCCTTCAAGCCGAACACCGACGACCTGCGCGAGGCGCCCAGCCTCGACATCGCCAAGGTGCTGCTGGCGGCGGGCGCCCACGTCCGTGCTTACGACCCGGCTGCGATGGAACGGATGAGGGCCTTACTGCCCGCCCTCGAGTACATGAACGACGCCTACCACGTGGCGGCCGGCGCCGACGCCCTGGTCGTGGTCACCGAATGGAACGAGTTCCGACACCTCGACCTGGCCCGCCTCAAGGCTTCGATGCGCAAGCCTGTCGTCATCGACGGCCGCAACATCTACGACCCGGCGGTCATGCGCGGCCTCGGCTTCACATACCGAGGTATTGGCCGCGAGTAACGCAACCAAGCCGAGGGCGGTGATTTCCGGTGGCGCCGGGTTCATCGGCTCGCACCTGTGCGAGGCGCTCCTGGACCGCGGCCTGGCGGTGCTGGCGCTTGACAACTTCATCACCGGTTCGCGCGACAACCTGCGGTCGTTGGAAGGGCACCCAGACTTCGAGTTCCGGCAGATGGACGTCAACCACGGCATCTTCATCGGTGGCGACGTGCGGTACGTGCTCCATTTCGCATCCCCCGCATCTCCTCCTCAATACGACGCCAATCCGATCCACACCCTGAAGGTCGGCACGTTGGGGACGATGAACATGCTTGGCCTCGCGCGCGCCAAGAACGCGACCTTCCTGCTCGCGTCGACTTCGGAGGTCTACGGAGACCCGTTGGTCCACCCACAGCGCGAGGACTATTGGGGCAATGTCAACCCCGTCGGCCCGCGCGGCTGCTACGACGAAGCCAAGCGGTGCGCGGAGGCCTTCGCGATGGCGTACCGCCGCAGCCATGACGTGGACACGCGCATCGTCCGCATTTTCAACACGCATGGGCCCCGCATGCAGGTCTCAGACGGGCGCGCCGTCCCTAACTTCATGGCCCAGGCCATCCGGGGTGAGCCCCTGACCGTCTACGGCGACGGGTCGCAGACACGAAGCCTGTGCTACGTGAGCGACCTGGTCCGCGGCGTGCTCGCGAACCTTGAGCGCGGCGACGAGATGCCGGTCAATCTCGGCAACCCCCACGAGGTCACCGTCCTCCAGCTCGCGGAGACGATCATCGAGCTCGCCGGCTCGCGCAGCAAGATCGAGCACCGCGAGCTGCCTGTCGACGACCCCAAGCAGCGCCAGCCCGACATCACCCGTGCGCGCACCAAGCTGGGTTGGGAGCCCGAGGTGGGCCTAGAGGATGGGCTGGGCCGCACCCTCGAGTACTTCCGGTCGGTGCTGTGACCAACCGGTGAGCACGCCAGACGAGCTGAAGAAGTTCGTCCGCGACGTCCCCGGCTACCCGCAGCCCGGGATCATCTTTCGTGACATCACCCCGCTCCTGGGCGACAAGAAGATCTTTGGCGAGGTAGTTGACCTGATGTCGAGAGCCTGGTCGGACCGGAAGCCCGACCTCGTGGCAGCCATCGAGGCCCGCGGCTTCATCCCGGGCGCGGCGGTCGCGGTCAAGCTCGGCGCCGGCTTCGTGCCCATACGCAAGCTCGGCAAGCTCCCCTGGAAGACGATCGAGGAGGCCTACCAGCTGGAGTACGGGAGCGATCAGCTGCAGATTCACTCCGACGCGGTCGAGCCGGGCCAGAAGGTCCTGATCGTGGATGATGTACTGGCGACCGGCGGCACCGCCGCCGCCGCCATCCGCCTGGTGCGCAAGCTCGGAGGCGATGTGATCGGGGTCCAGGTGCTCATCGAGCTCGAGGCCCTTGGCGGTCGTAAGCGCCTGAGCGGAGTCGAGGTTGTCAGCGAGATTGTCTACTAGGAGATCGATTTGAAAGTCAGTTCACACGGAAGCGACGTCAAGGACGCCAAGCTGGCGGCGCAGGGCCAGGACCTGATCGATTGGGCCGCGCGCGAGATGCCGGTCCTGAACTTGATCAAGGCCCGGTTCCTCAAGGAGCAGCCGCTGAAAGGGCTCCGCCTGGCCGCGTGCCTGCACGTCACGAGCGAGACCGCCAACCTCATGCTCACGCTCAAGGCGGGAGGCGCCGACATCGCGCTGTGCGCGTCCAACCCGCTTTCGACCAACGACGCGGTCGCCGCGGCGCTCGCGTCGCAGCATGCCATCAAGACGTACGCGATCCGCGGCGAGGACAACGACACCTACTACGAGCACATCCAGGCGGCGCTCGACCACCACCCTTCACTGACCATGGACGACGGCGCAGACCTCGTGTCGGTGCTGCACAAGTCCCGCCAGTCGCAGCTGGGCGAGGTGATCGGGGGCACCGAGGAGACCACCACCGGCGTGATCAGGCTTCGCGCGATGGCCGATCGCGGCGTGCTGCGCTACCCCATCGTCGCGGTCAACGAGGCGGACACGAAGCACATGTTCGACAACCGATACGGCACCGGCCAGTCGACCATCGACGGGATCATCCGCTCGACCAACGTCCTGCTCGCGGGCAAGACCTTCGTCATTGCCGGCTACGGGTGGGTTGGACGCGGGTTGGCCTCCCGGGCCAAGGGTCACGGCGCCGACGTCGTGATCACTGAGATCGACTCGGTCAAGGCGCTCGAGGCTGCCATGGACGGTTTCCGCGTCATGAAGATGGGCGACGCGGCCCGCCAGGGCGACATCTTCGTGACAGTCACCGGCGACGTCAACGTGCTCGACCGGCGTCACTTCGAAGTGATGAAGGACGGCGCGATCCTTGCCAACTCCGGTCACTTCAATTCCGAGATCAACCTCAAAGCACTGGACGAGCTCGCGACCGGCGTGAAGCATGTGCGGCCGTCGGTCCAGGAGTACCGCCTGGCGGACGGCAGGAGGCTGCACGTCCTCGGCGAGGGGCGCTTGATCAACCTTGCGGGCGCCGAAGGACATCCCGCCGCGGTGATGGACATGAGCTTCGCCAACCAGGCCCTGTGCGCCGAGTACGTGGCCAAGAATGCCAAGAGCCTGGAGATGAAGGTCTACGACGTCCCGGAGGAGATCGACGCGCAGGTAGCGAAGCTGAAGCTCCACGCCATGGGTATCGAAATCGACACGCTGACGGAGGAGCAGAAACGCTACCTCTCGTCATGGGAAGAGGGAACCTAACCCGCCCGAGACCCGGATCGACCGATTCCCTCCCCGCGCGTGGGGGAGGGGCGTAGCGCGATGTTCGAGGCGCGGCGCACCTGGGTGCTGGGCGGAGGCGGCGCAAGGGGCGCCGCGCAGGTCGGTGTCCTTCAGGCCCTTTTCGAGGCGGGCGTCGAAGCCCCGGTCGCCATCGTCGGGACCAGCGTCGGCGCTCTCAACGGAAGCGCGCTGGCGGCGTACCCGTCGCTTGCGGGGGCGATGATGCTGCGCGAGGTCTGGCTGTCCCGCCAGGCTGCAGCGGTGTTCCAGTCACATCCCCTGGGCGTGATTCTCTCCGGCATCCGTCGAAACGTGCACAGTGCGCTGCCGCAGGAGAACGTGCTTCGCCTCATCGAGCGAGCGCAGGCGCTGACGGGGATGACCACGTTCGAGCAGCTGCGGATCCCGCTGGCCGTGGTCGCCACCGACCTCAACGCCGGCAAGCCCGCGGTGTTCCGGTCTGGCTTGCTCACGCCGGCGCTCCTTGCGTCGACCGCCATCCCGGGGCTTTTCCCCGCGGTTCGGATCGAGGACCGCGAGCACCTCGACGGCGGAGTGGTCGACAACACCCCACTCGACACCGCCATCGCAGACGGGGCCACGAATCTCCTGGCGATCAGCCTGATGGCCGGCGGAGAGCTGGAGGCAGCGCCGACCAGCTTGCCCGAGCTCATTGCTCGCACCTTGCAGCTTTCGCTCCACCACCAGATGCTGAGCGACTACGAACGCCTGAAAGAGCGCGCGCGGATCGTCGTCCTGTGCCCCATCACGGCGCCGACCGCCACGTGGGAGATGAAGCGCGATCACGTCGAGTCGGTCATCGACTCGTCGCATGCGGCGGCGGCTGCTCTGCTTCGTGTGCGCGGGTCGAAGCTCTTCCGGCACTCCGGGATCCACCGGCTCGCTCTAGGGTAGGATTCGGCCGTCCCACAGGGGATCCGTATCAACCTGGCGCTTGGGGCTCCGCTAGATCGAGGCGGGTCCTTGCCGGCGCGGGAGATTCGAAGGAGGACCCATGTCGTCATCAGTGTTCACGTCCGAGTCGGTCACCGAAGGACACCCGGACAAGCTCGCCGACCAGATCTCGGATGCCATCCTGGATTCGATCCTGGCCAAGGACCCGCTGGCCCGTGTCGCCTGTGAGGCGATCGTCACGACTGGACTGGTGATCGTGGTCGGCGAGATCACGACCGATTGCTACGTCGACATCCCGCGGATCATCCGGCAGACCGTGCGCGAGGTCGGCTACACCCGCGCCAAGTACGGATTCGACGCCGAGACATGCGGCGTCGTGACGAGCATCGACGAGCAGTCGCCTGACATCGCCCAGGGAGTCGACGTCGGGGGCGCCGGCGACTCGGGAATGATGTTCGGATTCGCTTGCGACGAAACGCCGGAGCTCATGCCGCTCCCGATCACGCTCGCCCACAGGCTGGCCAAGCGACTGGCCGAGGTGCGGCGCAACAAGACGCTCAGCTACCTGAGGCCCGACGGCAAGGTGCAGGTGACCGTTCGCTACGGTGAAGGCGGCAATCCGACCGGGGTGGACAACGTGGTCATTTCGACGCAGCACCACGACGAGATCGACATCGAGCAGCTTCGATCCGATATCACGGAGCACGTCGTCGAATCAGTCATCCCCGCGGAGCTGCGCGACGGCGGAGTCCGGTCGTTCATCAACCCGACCGGTCGTTTTGTCGTCGGCGGGCCGGTGGCGGACGCGGGCCTCACGGGACGCAAGATCATGGTCGACACCTATGGGGGCTATGCGCGCCACGGCGGCGGCTGCTTCTCGGGCAAGGACCCCACCAAGGTCGACCGCGCCGGAGCTTATGGCGCCCGCTACGTGGCGAAGAACATCGTGGCGGCCGGGCTCGCGACCAGGTGCGAGGTGCAGATCTCGTACGCGATCGGCGTGGTCAAGCCCGTGGCCGTTCGCATCGACACGTTTGGTACGGGCAAGGCGCCCGAGGCGGCGATCTCCGCCGCCGTGACCAGGCTGTTCGACCTGAGCCCGCTGGGCATCATCAAAGAGCTAAACCTGCGACGACCTCTGTTTCGGCAAACCGCCGTGTACGGGCACTTCGGCCGCACCGATATCGACGCGCCCTGGGAGTCGACCGCGCGTGCCTCAGAGCTGGCCGAAGAGCTCAAATGACGCGAACGGTCGCTGTGATCCCGGCGGGCGGAGCGGGCACACGCCTGTGGCCCCGCTCGCGACGCTCCACTCCGAAGCACGCACTTCCCCTCGGAGGTGGCGGGCGCCCGCTGCTGCGCGACACCTATGACCGTGTCCGTGGCCTTGCCGACGAGGTGTTCGTCGTCACCGAGCTCGGCCAGCGGGAGATCATCCAGTCGGTGCTGCCCGAGATCGACGCGCGGCACATGATCATCGAGCCCATGGCGAGGGGCACGACCAATGCGTACGGTCTGGCCGCCCTCACGATCGCCGCGCTGGGCCCGGACACCGTGATGGTCGCCATGGCGTCGGACCACATCGTGCGGGGGCGCACGGCCGTGACGCGCGCGGTTCGAGTCGCCGTTCGCGCGGCCGCGACGACCAAGAGCCTGGTCGCGTTCGGGCTCAAACCGACCTTTCCTTCGACCGGCCTGGGATACATCCACGCGCCCCGCCGCGGTCCCGCAGGCACACGCCGCGTCGAGAGCTTCACCGAGAAGCCCGACCTGCGGACGGCGACAAGATTCCTCAAGGCCGGCGGCTACTACTGGAACCTGGCCTGGTTTGCCTGGCGTGTCGATGTGTTCCTGGAGGAGCTCTCGCGTCATGCGCCCCGCCACCTGGCCGGCCTCAAGAAGGTCGTAGAGGCGCGCCAGGCAGGTCGCGAGGAGGAGGCGACCGAGCGGTACAAGCGCCTTCCGGTCGAGGTCATCGACCGCAGTGTCATGGAGAAGACCGACCGCCTTCTCCTGGTCCCGGCCGAGTTCGATTGGGCCGATATCGGTAACTGGGCCGAGCTGGGCGATCGAGTCCGGGCGGACGCTCACGGCAACTCGGTGGAAGGCGAGTCCGTGCTGATCGACACCACCGGAAGCCTCGTCTTCGGCGGTCGCAGGCTGGTGGCCGCGATCGGCCTCGAAGACATGATCATCGTCGACACCGCGGACGCCATCCTCGTCTGCCCCCGCTCGCGCGCTCAGGACGTGCGCAAGGTTGTCGATGCCCTCAAGCGGGCCCGCAAGACCCGGTACCTTTAAAAGCCAGTTGACGCAGCAGATCAAGTTCGGGACCGATGGTTGGCGCGGCATCATTGCCGACGACTTCACCTACGGCAACGTTCGGCGAGTGGCCCAGGCCACCGCGCAGTACATGCGCACCCGTTCCGCCGAGCCGCTGGCCGTCGTGGGCTACGACTGCCGGTTCGCTTCCGAGGATTTCGCCCGGGCCGTGGCCGAGGTTTTTGCCGCCAACGGCATCAGGACTCTGGTGTTCGACCGCCCGTCTCCGACCCAGGTCGCGTCATGGACCGTCATCGACCGCAAGGCAACCGGCGCCGCGGTCATCACCGCGAGCCACAACCCCTACCAGTTCAACGGGTTCAAGTACAAGACCGAGACGGGGAGTGCAGTGCCTTCCGAGGTGATCGCCGAGCTGGAACGCAACATAGAGGGGCTGCCGGAAGTCCCGGCGCCCAACCCGCGGGCGACCCACGGCCTGGTGTCGGCGTACGACCCACGGCAGGCGTATTACGCGCAGATCGCCCGCATGGTCGAGGTCGATGCGATCAAAGAAGCGGGACTGCGCATCGTCCACGAGTGCATGTATGGGTCGGGCTACTCATACATAGCGGAGATGATCGGCGGAGGGCGGACGACGGTGACCGAGCTTCACAACCAGCGCAACCCGCTCTTTGGAGGGATCAACCCCGAGCCGATCCGGCCCAACATCGATTCCACTCTTGCGTTCATGAAGGTCGGCGGCCAGGACCTGTGCATCTGCACCGATGGTGACGCCGACCGCGTCGGCATCATCGACGAGACCGGCCGCTTCATCAATCAGCTCCAGGTGTTTGCTTTGCTGATGCTGTACCTGTTCGAGGTCAGGGGCATGCGCGGCCCGGTGGTCAAGACCGTCAACATGACCGCGATGGTCGACAAGCTGAGCGCCGAGTACGGCTGTCGCGTCTACGAGGTGCCTGTCGGGTTCAAGAACATCGCCCCCAAGATGATCGAGACCGAGGCGGTGCTCGGTGGGGAGGAGTCGGGCGGCTTCGCGGTGCGCGGCCACATCCCCGAGCGCGACGGCATCCTCATCGGCCTCCTGTTCGCGGACATGATGGTGAAGTCGGGCAAGCCGATCTCACAGCTCCTGGCCGACCTCGAGCAGCGCGTCGGCCCCCACGCCTATGCGAGACACGACATCCACCTCCCTAGAGATACGTACGACGCCGACCGCAAGCGCATTCTCGAGACGCTGGAGAGCAATGAGCCGCAGGAGGTTGCCGGCGTGAGGGTACAGCGGGTGCGGGCCGACGACGGTTTCAAGTTCTATCTCGAGGACGGTAGCTGGGTGCTGCTTCGGGCGAGCGGGACCGAGCCCCTCATCCGTGTCTACTCGGAGGCGGCGGACGGCGAAGCCGTCGAAGCCCGCCTCGGCGCGCTCGAGGACATCGTCGGAATCAGGATGCATGCACCGACCTGAGCTCGGAAGCGCCGAGAAGTCAAAAGTCGACAAACCCTGGGGGTATGAGCTCCGCTGGGCGATCACGGATCGCTACGTGGGCAAGGTCCTGCACGTCAACAAGGGCGAGGCTCTGTCGCTCCAGTACCACGAGCGCAAGGACGAATATCAATACATCGTCAAGGGCGTCATCGACATGGAGCTCGGCGGAGCGGATGGCGAGCTGGCCACGCACCGAATGAGCGCGGGCGACACCCTGCACCTGACGCCGGGTACTCGCCACCGGATGACCGCGGTCGAAGATACCGACATCTTCGAGGTATCGACTCCCGAGATCGACGACGTCGTCCGACTCGAAGACCGCTATGGGCGCGCTGGAACTTGACGAGCGGGCTCTATAGACTTCCACCGACCACATGAAAGTCCCTCCGGCGCTGGTTGAAAAGGTCGCCCAGCCCACCACGGCAGCCTATGCGGAGCGCGATCGAAGCTTCCTGATCTTCGCCGCCGTGGTGCTGGTCGCGATCGCGCTGGGGTTCAAGTCCGAGCTGCTCGGGCAGGGCCAGGTCTGGGCGCTTGCGTTGGGCCTCGTCGTGATCGCGGCGCCGGCGCTGCTGGGCTACCTGAGAGGGGCTGAAGAGTTTCCGCGGATCGAGCACTACATCCCGGTCGCGCTCGGGGCTATAACCCTCGCGGGCATGTCGCTCCTGGTCCCCGAGCTCTGGAAGTACCTGGTGCTCACAGCAGCCTTCGGCGCCGGATTCATCATCGCCGCCCGACTCGACTACCTGCGCCTGCGCGACGCGGAGAAGCGTGGCCACGTGGTGCTGCAAGAAGCCATCCTGGTGCTCGTTCTGGCCGGCGCTTACCTGGTGGTGGTGACGCTTTCCTTCAACCCGATCCTGCGCCTGCTCTGGATCTTCGCCATCACCTTTCTCGCGTCATTCCGCAGCTTCCGCATCAACGGATCCGCGGTGGCGCCGCGTCGTGCCTTCATCTTCGCTCTGTTCGTCGGGCAGGTCGTCACCTTCCTGGCCTGGGCCATCACAGCTCTATCCCTGTACCTGGTGGTCAACGAGGGCACGTTCGCGGTGATGCTGCTGTTCGCCTGGTACATCAATCGCGGCCTGGTCCGCCACACCGTCGAGGACAGCTTCACTCGCAACGTGGTCCTGGAGTACGGCGCCTTCGCCGTGGTCTTGATCTACCTGTTCGTTTCCAGCTACCAACCCGCCCGGTGACGAAGCTTCTACGCGGCGCTTCGGAGCGTCGCCAGCTACATGCCCAGGTAGGCTTTTTGGACGTCCTCGGAAGCGAGCAGGTCCCTGCCGCTGCCGGTCTGGACGATGACCCCGGTCTCGAGCACGTAGCCGCGGTGCGCCACGTTGAGCGCCTTAGTCGCGTTCTGTTCGACCAGGAGGACGGGCGTGCCCTGGGCGTTGATTTCGCGAATGATCTCGAAGATTGTCTCGACGAGTAGAGGCGCGAGTCCAAGGGATGGCTCGTCGAGCATCAGCAGCTTGGGCCGGGCCATCAGGGCGCGGCCGATCGCCAGCATCTGCTGCTCCCCGCCCGAGAGCGTTCCCGCGACCTGCTTGGTGCGGTCCTTCAGGCGGGGGAACAGGGTGTACATCCGCTCGAAGTCTGACTTGATCTCAGTGTCGTCGCGCCGTGTATACGCCCCCATAAGCAGATTCTCGTAGACGCTCATGCGCTGAAAAATGCGCCGGCCCTCGGGGGCAAGACACATGCCGCGCTGCACGATCTCCTCCGGCGGCTGATCGGTGGTCTCCTTGCCATCGAAGACGACGCGGCCGGCAACCGGTCGATGGAGTCCCGCCAGCGTTCGGACTGTGGTGGACTTGCCGGCTCCGTTGGCCCCGATCAGGGTCACGATCTCGGTTCGGTCCACGGTCAGGCTCACGCCGCGCAAGGCGGTGATCTTGCCGTAGGCGACCTCGAGTCCGGTGACTTCGAGGATCGGACTTTCTGGCGAGGTTGCGCTCACGCGCCCTTGCCCAGATAGGCCTCGATAACCCTAGGATCACTCCGCACCTGCGCGGGAACGCCTTCCGCGATCTTCTCGCCGTGGTCGAGAACCGCGATCCGGTCGGAAATGCCCATCACTACTTTCATGTCGTGCTCGATCAGGAAGAGCGTGACACCCCGATCACGGATCGCGCGGATGAGCTCGCCCAGTGCGCCTTTTTCCTGGGGATTGGTGCCCGCAGCCGGCTCGTCGAGCAGCAGCAATCGCGGCTCGCTCTCGAGGGCTCGCGCGATCTCCAGCCGGCGTTGCAAACCGTAAGGGAGGTTCTGGGCCAGGTCGGAGTAGCGGCGCGTCAGCCCCACGAAAGCCAAAGTTTCCCGGGCGTGCTCGATAGCCTTCTTCTCCTCACGGCGCTCGTGCCGCGTGTGAAGGATCGACGCCCAGTACGGTGCGTGGAAGCGGAGGTGGCCGCCCACCAGAACGTTGTCCAGGACGGTCATTTTCGCGAAGAGACGGATGTTCTGGAATGTCCTCGATACCCCCTTCGCGGCGACAGTATGGGGGTACTTTCCGGTGAGCGGGGCTCCGTCTAGTCGGATCTCGCCCGAAGTCGGCGCGTACAGGCCCGAGACCATGTTGAACACCGTGGTCTTGCCGGCACCGTTGGGACCAATGAGGCTGAAGATCTCGCCCTGCTTGATTTCGAGATCGAGGTTTGAGCACGCGACCAGTCCACCAAACTCCTTGTGGAGCGATTTGAGCTCGAGAAGCGCTGGCATCAGGCTGGTAGCGTCTCACCGGCCGGGGGCAGTCCGGAGGCTTCATCGACCTCGAGTTCAAGCTCCAGCTTCCTCTGTGTGCTCGGGAGGATGCCTTGGGGTCGCAGGATGATCAGAAGCACCAGCAGGATGCCGAAGACCAGGATGCTCAGGTACTGGAACTGAGAGGTCAGGAAGTACACGGCGCCGACCACCACGGCGCCCAGGATCGAGCCCGGAATGCTGCCCATGCCGCCCGCCACCACCATGCAAAGGACGAGGATGGAAACGAAGAGTTGGAATGATTCCGGCGCGATGATGTGCTGGCCGGCCGCGAAAACCGCACCTGCCATCCCGCCGAAAAAGCCGCCAGAGGCATAAGCCAGCAGCTTGAGGTTGCGGGTGTTGATACCCGCCACCTCTGCCGCCGTCTCGTCCTCGCGGATCGCCCCCCAGGCACGCCCGACCCGAGAGTTCGCGAGGCGGTTCACGAAGAAGACGGTGATCAGGATCAAGACGAATACCAGGTAGTAGTAGTTGAGAAAGGGCGTGAAACGGAACGGCCCGAGATAGTGGTTCGGGTCGCCAAAGCTGTAGTTGCCGATCCAGATGGGATCAATGTCGGTGACTCCACTCGGGCCATTGGTGATGTTTACGGGCGTGTCGAGGTTGTTGGCGAAGATCCTGGTGATCTCGCCAAAGCCGAGCGTGACGATGGCCAGGTAGTCGCCTCTCAGCCGGAGCGTCGGCAGGCCGATCAGCACTCCGAACAACGCAGCCACCAGGCCCGCGATGGGGAGCAGCACCCACATCGAGATGTGGATTCCCGCCGCCGGCCCGGAGGGGACAAGAAAGTAGAGAGTCCCATGAACCACGTCGGCCAGCTGAGGCGACGCGAAGATTCCAAACACATAGGCGCCGACCGCAAAGAAGGCCACGTATCCCAGGTCGAGCAGGCCAGTGAAGCCGACCACGATATTCAGGCCGATCGACAGCATCACGTAGAGCTCGATGCTGTAGGTGACGCTGATCAGGTAGCCCCCGGTGAACAGCTCCGCCAGCGGAAGCAGCAGACCGATGGCGACCAGAACGTAGATATTTCGCAGTACGGCGGAGGCGCCGCGGCCGACTGGTCGGAGGGGCAACAGGGCCGTCTTGGGTATTCGGCCGCGAAGTAGCCTCACGGCCAGGTAGATCGCCCCGACCAGGATCGCCTGCCAGGCGAGGATCGCGAAAGGGAAGTCTCCGAACGGTCCATGCAGGACCGCCTGAAAGATATCGAGGAAGCTCATCCCAAGGTGCGGCGCGCTGTCGCCGTCACGCTCGCTCGCTCACGTGCTCGCGAAGGATTCCAGACGGCCTCAAGACGAGCATCAGGATGAGGAAGGCGAATGCGAACACGTTCTGATACGACGAATTGAAGACTCCGCAGGTCAGGTTGCTGATGTAGCCCGCTCCGAGGGACTCGGCCAGTCCGAGCAGGAAACCGCCCAGCATCGCGCCCGGAATGTTGCCGATGCCTCCGATCACGGCCGCAGTGAATGCCTTCAGGCCCGCGATGAACCCGACCGTCTGGTTGAAGGAGAAATTAAGCGTCCAAAGAAGCGCTGCCACGGCCGCCAGCGCCGAACCGATCACAAAGGTGAACGAGACGACTCGGTTCATGTTCACGCCCATCAGGGCCGCTGCGTCCCGGTCCTGGGCTACCGCGCGCATGCCGCGCCCAAGGTGGGTCCGCTGGACCAGCTGTTGAAGGAAGAACATCATGGCGAGCGAGGCCACGAACATCAGGATCTGGACGTAGCTGATAGACACGTCCGACAGGATGGGAATCTCGCCCTGAATCAGATTCGGCAGCGTGAAGTAGTTCGCCGACACGTATGTGGCAACCCACGCCTCGAGCACGAAGCTGACGCCGATGGCGCTGATGAGGGGAGCGAGTCGAGGGGCGTTGCGCAGCGGCCGGTATGCCACTTTCTCGATGGTGAACCCGAGTGCGGCGCAGACGGCCATGGCCGCGATCATCGCTACGAGGAGGGCCGGGATGACAACTACCAGGGACGACTGGTCGGTGAGGCCGAAGCGGTCGACCACGCCGAGCACAACGAACGTGCCGATCATGAAGACGTCGCCGTGGGCGAAGTTGATGAGTTCCAGGACGCCGTAGACCATGCTGTAGCCAAGCGCAATCAGTGCGTAGATGCTTCCCAGGGTGAGGCCGTTGATCAACTGCTGAACTAAACCGTCGACGGTGAACCCCGAGGTCAGGATGTTTAGACAGTTCGCCACGTGCAGCGGCAGCCTAACGTTTTCGGACGGAATGGGGAAGGGGCAGGCCCGGTGGCCTGCCCCTTGGTCGCTTCGAAGAAGAGAGAGTTAGCTGACGTTAAGGGTGACTGCCTTGACAGCTTTCCAGGCGCCGCTCTCGACCTTGTAGATGGTGAAGATGCTCTCCTTCACGTCACCCGTGCTGGTGAAGGTATAGCTCTGCGCGACGCCCTGGTAGTTGTTCGTCGCCGTCACGCCCGCCAAGATGGCGGCCTTGTCGGCGCCTCCCGCCTTGATCGCGCTGATGATGATGTTGGTGGCGTCGAAGGACTGAGGCGCGTACTGGAAGATGTCGGCGTTGTACTTGGCCTTGTACGCGGCCTGGAAGGCCGCGTATCCGGGCTGCAGTGACGGAGCCGGACCTGCGTTGGATGCGAACAGGCCTTCCGCGTCTGAACCGGCCAGCTGGATCGCAGACGCGTCCTGCGAACCGTCACCGGAGACGAAGGTCGCCTTGATGCCGAGCCGCCGTGCTTGCTGCACGATCGGGCCGAACTGGGCCGAGTAGCCACCGTAGAAGATCACGTCCGGGTTGTGGCCCTTCATGGTCGTGAGCTGAGCGGAGAAGTCAGTCTGGTTGGTGTCGACGTGCTCGCGGTCCACGACCGTGCCTTTATCCACGGTCACCTGGGCGTTGACCGCGTCCGCAAGGCCCTGCCCGTACTGGCTTTTGTCGTCCATGACCCCGACGTTCAGACAGCCGAGAGTCTTGACGATGAAGTCTGCGTCGGCCGGCCCCTGCTGGTCGTCGCGACCGACGACGCGGAACGCGGTCTTGAAGCCCTGCGACGTGTACTTCGGATTGGTGGCCGACGGTGAGATCTGGGTGATCCCGTTGTCGGAGAAGATCTTCGACTCGGCGATGGTGGCGCCTGAGAACGTGCCTCCGATCACCGCCACGACTTGGTCGTCGACCAGCTTGGTGGCGCCCTGCGCGCCCTTGGTCGGGTCAGCCGCGTCGTCCTGAGAGTCGAGCTGCAACGTGTAGCTGGTGCCGTTGTACGACACACCCGCCGCGTTGGCCGCATCGATGGCCAGCTGCGCGCCACGCTGTTCGTCGACACCGTAGGAGGCGTACTGGCCGGAGAGGATGCCGATGAAGCCGATCTTGATGATCGGATCATTTGCCGTCTGGACGGCTCGATGGACGACGCTGGCCAGCTTGGCAGAGAACGCCGCCGTCTGTGCTGGCACTGCCGCCACGGAGTCCGGCTTGCAGGTCGATGCAGTTCCGCCTCCGCTTCCGCTTCCGGTGCTGCCACATGCGAACGCGAGTGGCAGCAGAGTTGCCGATGCGAGGACTGCGAGTCCCCTAGTTCGAAACATATGGTTCCCCCTTGTGATTCCTGGGAGGCCGTGAGCGTTCACAGCCGTTGGACTCCCATCACTCGCCGCCCTCTTCCCAACTTTGTCGGGGCGAGAGTGCGCCGGCGTCGAGTGCGGCCACATGGGGTGGCCGAACCGCTACTCCGTCTGAAACTATTGACCTGCGGCGGCCCACAAGTCAAGTCGTGTCTGGAGATGAGTCTACTGCGCCATTGATAAGGGAGCGCAGCGCTGTAATCAACGACTCCGGCGAGCTTCCAGGCGGCCGCGGGTCGTCCCCGGCGGGCTCGGTCACCGAAATCATGCGGTTGGTGGTGTCGCCGGCCGCGTCGAAGCCGATCGGTCCGGTCGCTCCGGGAAAACCGAACGTGGCCGACAGCTAGGTGAGATTCCTGGATAGATATTGCACGGGTCTCACGTTGCCGCGCACGGGAATCTGGCCGCCCGCGGCCCGGACGCAGGCGGGATCGTCCGCGATCCCGTCCGAGCGAGGAAGGCCGTGGCGTCCCCGGCCGCTTGGGGCTCGAGGTCGACACCGCCGACCACGCTGCCGCCCAGCTTTTCGAACCGCTCGGTGAAACCGGCGGCCAGCGCCTGCCCGTAAGCCTCATGGTCCGAGACGACCGCCGGACGTGGAGGTTTTTGAAAGCGAAGTCAGCTGCCGCCGGCCCCTGCAGCTCATCGGTCGGAGCGAGGCGGAAGAAGTCGTTGACATGGGCCGGCCTTAGCGCGGATGCGGACGGGAGCCCGGCCTCCTGGCACGTGATCGCGTTGCCGGTCGGGTCCACGGCGGCCGGCAGGAAGGTGTCCTTGGTAGGCAGGGACTGCTGGCCGACGGGCTGACCATTGCGAGCGCGGCGGCGTTCGCCACCGGGACCTCCTTGCGGGCGACCGAGGAGTCGAACGGCCCGATCATGGCGACCAGGGCAGGGTCTTCAATGAACGCGGCGACATTCGATGCCCCCAGCTGCGGGTTGGGCATGCCGCCGCCGGCGTCGTCGGCGGACGTGATCGACACGTCGAAGCCGTCGAGCCTCGGATGCTGCTGGACGAAGAAGCGAATCCCGTTCAGCGCCGGCCGTGCGGCGGGACCTTCCGGGCCGGTTAGGGGGAGGTCCACGCCGATGTGGAGCGGTGCGGCGGCGCCGGGGCTGACCCGCCGCCGAAGCAGGCGGAGCCCATGATCAGGCCGAGACCGAGCCAAGCGAGCAGGGCGGGACGCGCCACCGAGAGGATCCCATCTTGGGGCGGATAATCTCTCGCGTCCCGGCAGAACTTATACTCGTAATCCCTCCTCCCGCGTCTATTCGGCGTGGGGGGCCAGCGGTATGGAGCGCAAGCATTGAAGATTGAAACCGGCGAACACCTGAAGCCCCGCTCGCAGTACGGGGACGACGCCGTCCAGCTGGCCGTCGCCGGCAAGTGGGACGAGGCTGTGAAGCTCAACCGCTTCATCATCGAGAGCTTCGGCGCCGATGAAGAGACCCAGAATCGACTCGGCAAGGCGCTCGCCGAGCTCGGCAAGCTCAAGGACGCCAAGGCCGCGTACGAGGTTGCGCTGAAGCTCAACCCGATGAACTCGATCGCGAAGAAGAACGCTGCGCGCATCAATGCGCTGCTGCACCAGAAGGAAGGACTCAAGGTTGGTGGCACGCGGGTCGACCTGAACCTGTTCGTCGAGGAGATGGGAAAGACCATCATCACCCCGCTCGAAGGCCAGAGCCCCGACATCTGCTCCAAGGTCGCAGCCGGCGACGTCGCCGAGCTTCGCGTCGACGGGGACGGCATCTGGGCCGAGACCTCGCGTGGAGTCAGGCTCGGCACGCTGGAGGCAAAGCTTGCTCGCCGCCTCATCAAGTTCATGCGCGGCGGCAACCGCTACCAGGGCGGCGTGACTTCCTGCGAGGGAAGCACCGTCAAGCTGATCGTCCGCGAGACCTACCAAGACCCGCACTTCGCCGGCAAGCCGAGCTTTCCGATGCGCCGCAAGCGCGAGGTGGAGTTCCGGCCTTACGCGAAGGAGAGCCTGCTTTCGCGAGACATCGAGGTCTTCACCGGGGACGAGGAGGAGGAGACGCTGGTCGAAACCCCCGTCACCGACGAGCTGGAGGAGGGCATGCACGCAGTCGAGGACGAGGCCGAGCCGATCGACTTCTCCGACGATGCCGACAGCGACTCCGACGACGACGAGGACGACAGCTGAGATGACGGTCGAACAAGCTCCCGAGGCCGCGGCCCGGAGGTCTCTTCACCCCCGGTAACACGGCGTTCCGCCACCTGATATGACCGAACGCTCTGAATCCACGGTGACCCCGCAACTGGGCGGCGTGCCCGGGTTTCGCGACCTCTTGCCGGCGGAGGCCGAGATCCTTCGTGAGGCGCAGGAATCCCTCCTCGCGGAGATGCGGCGCTGGGGTTACCGGCATGTCATCACACCTCTGGTCGAAAACCTCGACGTGCTCGAGGTCGGACTCGGGCCGGAGCAGAGGCGGCGCCTTTTCAAGTTCGCCGATGCCGGTGGCGACGTCATCGCCCTGGTGGGCGAGCGCACCGTCCCGGTCGCGAGAGTGGTGGCGGGCAAGCTGCGTTCAGCGAAGCTGCCGCTGCGCCTGTGCTACGCGGGGCCGGTGCTCTCGACCGACCAGGGCCGGTTCCAGCAACGCCGCGAGACCTACCAGGTCGGCGCTGAGCTGATCGGTGCGCCGGGCCCGGTCGCCGACGCAGAGGTCATCGCGCTTGCCGCCCGATGCCTGGAGGCGGCCGGGATCCGCCGCTACCAGATCGACGTCGGACACGCCGAGTTCTTCCACGGCATCATGGACGCGGTCAAGCTGCCTCCGGAGGTGAAGGCCGGAGTGCGGGGCGCCCTGGCGGCGCGCGATTTTGTGGCGCTCGAATCTCTACTCGAGCGCACGTCTCTCCGCTCGGCCGAGCACGAGCTTCTGCTTCGCTTCCCTGCGCTGCGCGGCGGCCCCGAGATCCTGGCGGCGGCCGGGGGATTGGTGCGGAACAAGCGCTCCGAGCAAGCCCTGGCGGAGCTCGCGCAGGTCCGCGAGCTGCTCATCACGCACGGCCTGGGAGACGTCGTGAACCTCGACCTGGGGGCCTTGCGTGACTTCGACTACTACACCGGCGTCATCTTCGAGGGATACGGTCCCGAAGTCGGGCGCCCGGTCGCGCAGGGCGGAAGGTACGACCGATTGCTGGAGAAGTTCGGCCGGCCCGCGCCCGCCACCGGCTTCATGATCCAGCTAGACCTCGTCTCCGAGATGCTCACGCAAGGCTCGCGGCCGCCCGCGTTGCCGCGCCTCGACGCGTCTTTGACGTGGAGCGGTAACGGCCTCGCCACCGCCGTGCGCCTGGGCTCGACGCTGCGCCTGTTCGGCATGCGCGCGGTGGTGGACACCGAGGCGCGAAGCCAGGCGGAGAGCAAGGCCTGGTGGCGCGCAGTCGGCGCGGTCAACCTCATCCACTGCCACAGCGAGTCGTCGGTGGCCTGGACCGTGCGCGGTCAGCGGACTCGGCGCCTTCCGCCTGAGCAGGTAGCCGGACGGCTGGCCGGAGGCCTCTCGTGACAGCCCAGGTCAACGTCTCGATCGCCGTGCCCACGGGCGCCTTGCTCGCCGGCGCCCTCCGCCTCCTGGCGCGCTCGCGGGTCGCCCGCCTGAGCGCGGACGAGCTCGGCCGCCAGCTGCTGGTCGAGCGCCCCGGGGTGAGGGTCATCCTGGTGCGGCCGGCGGACGTGCCAGCCTACGTCGACCACGGCGCCGCCGACCTCGGCATCGTAGGCAAGGACGTCCTATGGGAGACGCCCGGCTCGCACTACGAGCTCGTCGACCTGCGCTTCGGCGAGTGCCGGCTCGTGCTGGCGGTGCCCGACAAGTCGCGGCTGAACGGTCCCGACACATGGCCACCGCTGTTCCGGATCGCCACCAAGTACCCACGGACCGCCGCCTCCTGGTTCGAGAGCCGAGGCCAGGCGGTCGAGGTGGTCCGCCTGCACGGGTCGGTCGAGCTGGCGCCCCAGGTGGGACTGGTGGACGGCATCGTCGACCTGACCGCATCGGGACGGACGCTTCGCGAGAACCGACTTCGCGTGGCGGCCCTGCTCGGTTCCTCGACCGCGCGTTTGATTGCCAACCAGGCCAGCCTGAAGACGCGCACGCAGGCAGTGCAGGCGGTGATATCGAAGCTTCGAGAAGGCGTCAACGGTGCCGGTTAAGAGGTTCGACGTCGGCTCGTGGCTGGACTCGCCGATGTCGCGCCGCCGACTCGACCTGTCGCAGTTCGCAGACGAGCGGGCCGTGGTCTCGGAGATCTGCGCCCGGGTGGGGGCCGAGGGCGACCAGGCGCTGCGCGAGCTGGGCAAGAAGTTCGACGGCTGGGCGCCCGGGCCAGACGAGTCGTTCGAGGTGCCCAAGGCCGACCTCGCGGCAGCTGCCGAGCGCCTGCCCGCGGCAGACCGCGCAGCCCTTGAGTTCGCCGCGCACCGCATCCGCGACTTCCACGTCCGCCAGGTCGAGCCTCCGGCCATTGGCCCGCCAGGGCTCAAGCTCGTCACCCGCCCGGTGCAGCGGGCCGGGCTCTACGCGCCGGGCGGGCGCGCCGCGTATCCGTCCACGGTCTTGATGACAGCGGTCCCGGCCCGTGTGGCGAAGGTCGCCGAGGTCGTTCTCGCCACGCCGCCCAGAGCTGACGGCAGCGTCCCGTCGGCGATCCTCGCGGCGGCGCACATCGCCGGCGTGGACGCGGTCTACCGAATGGGGGGCGCCCAGGCCGTGGCCGCGCTCGCCTACGGCACCGCGACGATTCCGCGCGTCGACGTCGTAGCCGGTCCGGGGAACATCTACGTGACGCTGGCCAAGAAAGAGGTGTTCGGCGCGGTCGGAGTTGACGGCATCGCCGGTCCGACCGAGGTCTTGGTCATCGCTGACGAGGGTGCGCGGCCCGATTTCGTGGCGGCGGACCTGGCCGCGCAGCTCGAGCATGACCCGCTCGCGTGGGCGGTGCTCATCACGAACTCATCGCGCCTGGCGGACCGCGTGGAAGAAGAGCTTGAGAGCCTGGTCGGTGGCCTCGAGCGGAAGGAGATCATCCGCAAGGCGAGCTGCTGTGTGATCGTGGCGGACGATCTCGACCAGGCGGTGCACCTGGCCAACGACTTCGCGCCGGAGCATCTCCTCATCGTTACGGCCGATGCGGCGCGGCTCGCGGCGCAGGTGGAGAACGCCGGCGCAGTGTTCGTGGGGCCGTACTCAACCGTGCCGCTGGGCGATTATGTGGCCGGGCCGAACCACACGCTGCCCACGTCTGGAGCAGCGCGGTTTTCGTCGCCGCTGGGCGTCCATACCTTTTTGAAGCGGACGAGCGTGCTGAGCCTGAACCGGGGTGACCTGGAAATGCTCGGCGACGCGTGCGTTCGATTGGCGGAGATGGAGGGCCTGGGCGCGCACGCCCATGCAGTGGAGGTCCGCCTTGAGTAAGGGGGCTTTTGGAGGTGCGACTTGAGTAGAGAAGGTCACGTGGTTCGCAAGAGCAAGGAGACCCAGCTCACCGCGAAGATCGTGCTGGAAGGAAGAGGCCGCATCAAGGTCTCGACCGGCTTGGCGTTTCTCGATCACATGGTCGAGCAGGTGGCGCGCTACGGCGGATTCGACATCACGATGCGCGGCGCAGGCGACATTCACGTCGACACTCATCACCTCGTCGAGGACGCGGGCATCGTGATCGGCCAGGCCCTGTCCCAGGCTCTCGGACCCCGTACCGCAATCGCGCGGTTTGCATCCGCCTATGCGCCGCTCGACGAGTCGCTGGCCCGGGTCGTGGTGGACCTCGGCAAGAGGCCGTTCCTCTCGTACAACGTCCCCTTACGCGGACGGATCGGGACCCTCGAGTCGGAGGTCCTCGAGGAGTTCTGGCGCGCGTTGTCCATCCACCTCGGGGCGACCATCCACGTCGACGTCATCCGCGGCCGCAACCGCCACCACGTCGCCGAGGCGACCTTCAAAGCCCTCGGGCTGGCCCTCCGCCAGGCGATGGCCGCCGGTCCGGGCGGCGGCGTTCCCTCCTCCAAGGGTCTGCTCGGATGACGAGGCCGCGATGATCGCAATCGTCGACTACGGGGTGGGCAACGTACGGTCGGTGGAACGGGCGCTGGCGCACGTCGGGGCCGAGGCGTTGCTGACCTCAGACCCCGGCGAGCTCGAAAGCGCGGCAGGCGTCGTTCTTCCCGGAGTCGGCGCGTTCGCGCCTGCCCTGGCCAAGCTGACGGAGCACGGACTGGGCGCGCTGCTGGTCGACATGGCACGCGGCGGCAAGCCGGTGCTCGGCGTCTGCCTCGGCTACCAGCTCCTGTTCGAAGAGTCGTCCGAACGCGGTCGCCACGAGGGACTCGGCCTGCTGCCCGGCCGGGTGATCGAGGTCACGACGTCGGAGCGTTTGCCCGTGATCGGCTGGTGCCGCGTCCGGCAGACCGGGGACTCGCCGCTGTGGCGGGGCATCGCGGACGAGGCGTACTTCTACTTCGTCCACTCGTTCACGCCGGCCGGTTCCAGCCATGCGATCGGGGCAAGCGAGCACTCGCCGGCCGCGGCAGCGGCCCTGGGCAACGTGATGGGCACGCAGTTTCACCCCGAGAAGAGCGGACCCGACGGTCTGAAGATCTACGAGAACTTCGTCAAGCTCTGCGCGTGAGCGAGCGGCGATTCCAGAAGAGAGTCGATCACATGCCCGCAAAGAGGATCATCCCGTGCCTTGACGTCACCGAAGGGCGGGTCGTCAAGGGCGTCCGCTTCAAGGAGCTGCGGGACGCAGGGGACCCGGCGGAGCTCGCCGCGCTGTATGACAGCGAGGGCGCCGACGAGATCGTCTTCCTCGACATCACCGCTTCTTCCGACGCGCGCAAGATCCTGCTCGACGCAGTCGAGAGGACGGCGGACCGGGTCTTCATCCCCCTCACGGTCGGCGGCGGTGTGAGAAGCGTGGAGGACGTGGGCGAGCTGCTGACCCACGGCGCAGACAAGGTTTCGATCAACACCGCCGCGCTCGACGACCCCACGCTGATCACGCGCTGCGCCGAGATGTTCGGGTCGCAATGCGTCGTCCTTGCGATCGACGCGCGGAAGAACGTGGACGGCGGCGGTTGGGAGGTGTTCAGCCACGGCGGCCGGCGTCCCGCCCGACGCGAGGCGGTGGAGTGGGCGATGCGTGGCGAGCAGCTGGGGGCAGGTGAGATCCTGCTCACCTCGATGGACCGCGACGGCACGCGTGACGGCTACGACATCGCGCTTCTGCGAGCGGTCAACGCGGCGGTCCGGCTTCCCGTGGTCGCCTCCGGGGGCGCCGGCTCGGTCCGCCACATCCACGACGCGTTGACGCAAGGTGGGGCGGAGGCGGCGCTGGCGGCGTCCATCTTCCACTTCGGCGAACTGTCGATCGCTACCGTGAAGCAAGAGTTGGCGGAGCTCGGCTTGGAGGTCAGGCAATGAACCCGGACTTCTCCAGGGGCCTCGTGCCCGCGGTCGTGCAGGACGAAAAGAGCGGGCGCGTGCTGATGCTCGCCTACATGGATGAGGAGGCGTGGACGCGGACGCGGGAAACCGGGAACGCATGGTTCCACTCGCGCGAGCGGGGCCTCTGGGAGAAGGGCGCCACTTCCGGAAACACGATGCGGGTCGTCGAGGTGAAGCTCGACTGCGACCTCGACAGCATCCTGCTTCGCGTCGACCCGGCCGGCCCCGCATGCCACACCGGCGCGGAGTCCTGCTTCTTCAACGAGCCGGGGTAGGCGCCGCGAGCCACTTCAGCATCAGCTCCACGAGGCGCGCCGGCGCCTCCATCTGCGGGTTGTGGCCGACCTTTTCCATCTCGTGATAGGTCCAGTCCGGTCGGAGGGCCGCGAGCCGGCGGATGAGCGGCGTCGGCACCAATTCGTCCGCCGCGCCGGCGACCAGGAGAGTCGGCGCTTTCACCCGCTGGACGATCTCACGGTCGTATTCGGTCTTGAGGTCAAGACATGCCCGCATGGACCGGTAGGCCTGCATGTACCCGAGAAATGCACGTCCGCCCGCGATGCGTGCGCGCTCGCCGGCCACGAGGGCGTCCACTAGGGCCGGGTCGAGCTGGGCCGAGTCGAAGCAGTACTGCCGCATGGCGTTCTCGATCAAGTTGCGCGGGCCTTCGAGCCGCGCGATGGCCCCTGCGGCCGCAGCCCCGATGGCGGGCCGCCGGGCCAGCAGGTTGACCAGTCCTGTCGGCAGCGGCTTCATCGGGCTGGTCCGGGCCAGCGGCACAGCCGGGTCCAGGAGCACGAGCCGGTCCACGGAGGCGGGACGGGAAGCGGCCTGCATCATCGCGATCAGGCCGCCCATGGAATGACCCACGAGCACGGCGGGTCCGGTCCCGAGGGCGATGACGGCATCCACGATCTCTCGGTTGGCCTCGAGGGTCGACTGCCTGCCGTCGAGAGGCGTGGCCCCGAAACCGGCGAGGTCTGGCGCGAGAATCCGGTAGCCCCGCTCGGTGAGCTGAGGCGTGATGAGCATCCAGTTCTCTTTCGAGCCACCGAGCCCATGCACCAGGACCATCGAACGCCCTGAGCCGCCTAGGTCTTCGTAGACGACTCGGCCGCCTACATCCATGGCTTGCAGGGTCACGCGCGCAATTCTAAGCGCGCATGTTTATGCACTATTGCGTATACTCATGCGCTCGTGGCGAAGATGCTGAAAGCGGCGGTCGCTGGGGCCAACGGCTACGCCGGGATGACGGCCGTCCACCTCCTGGCGCGCCACCCGGGGGTGGAGCTGGTCCAGCTGACGTCCCGTTCGTTCGCAGGCAAAGCTTATGGCGAGGTATTCCCTCTCCTGGACCTGAAGGGCGAGTTTCAGGCCGAACCGGACGCGACCGGGATCGACGTGGTCTTCAGCTGCCTGCCCCACAACGTGGGGGCCGGCAAGGCGGCGGCGTGGCTGGCGGCAGGCGCGCGCGTCGTCGACATGAGCGCGGACTTCAGGCTTCGCGATACCTCGCAGTACCCGACCTGGTACCGGCAGCCCCATCCGGAGCCCGGGCTGCTGCCGAAGGCGGTGATCGGCCTCCCTGAGCTGCACGAGAAGGAGATCGCCGGCGCTGAGCTCATCGCGGTGCCGGGCTGCTACTCTACCGCCTCCATCCTCGCGCTGGCCCCCGCGGTGGCGGCAGGGCTGGTTGGCTCTGACATCGTGGTCGACGCCAAATCGGGGGTGAGCGGGGCGGGGCGCTCGCCTGGTATGGGAGCGCACTTCAGCGAGGTCAACGAGTCGGTCGGCGCCTATGCGATCGCCGGCCACCGACACCTGCCTGAGCTGGTCCAGGAGCTTGGCCGGCTTGCATCTCCCCACCCGGAACCGCGGATCACCTTCGTGCCGCACCTGATCCCGATGACGCGCGGCATCCTGTCCACCTGCTACTTCGACCTGAAGGGGTCCCTGGCCGAGCTCCAGGACGCCTACCGGAAGTTCTACTCCGGGCAGCCCTTCACGCGGGTTGTCGACCGGACCCCCGCCACCAAGCTTGCCGCCCATTCCAACCTCTGCCTGGTCAACGTCTCCGCGCAGGGCGACAAGGCGGTCGTGACCGCCGCCCTCGACAACCTTGTGAAAGGCGCGTCCGGACAGGGGGTCGAGTGCTTCAACATCGCGTTCGGCTTCGATCGCACCACCGCGCTGGAGGGGCCGATCCAGTGGCCGTGACGTTCGCGCGGGGATACCGAGCCGGCACCGCCGCTTGCGGGATCAAGGCGTTCACGGCAGGCGCGTCCGCGATCCCCAGCGGGCAGCGTGACGACCTCTGCGTGATCTACTCGGCCACGCCCTGCGACGTGGGCGGCGTGTTCACAACCAACAAGGTGAAATCGGCGTCGGTGGTCATCGACCAGCTGCACCTGCAGCACGGCCGGGTGCAGGCGATCACAATCAACTCCGGCAACGCCAACGCGTGCACCGGCGCCCAGGGCTTCAAGGATGCGCTGCTGATGGCGAAGCTTTCGGCGGACCGCCTCGACCTTGACCCCGACCAGGTGCTCATCAGCTCGACCGGGGTGATCGGCCGGTACCTGCCGATGCACGCGATCAAGGCCGGGATCGCACAGGCGTGCGCCGGCCTGAGCGAAGAGGGCGGCGACGCGGCCGCGCGAGCGATCATGACCACCGACACGGTGCCCAAGACCTCACAGCTCGAGCTGGAGATCGGCGGGATCACCGTCCGGGTGGGAGGCATGTGCAAGGGCTCGGGCATGATCCACCCCAACATGGCGACGATGCTGGCGTACATCACCACGGACGCCGCGGTTGAGCCGGGACTCATGGCGTCGCTGGTCAAGTCGATCGCCGACCGCAGCTTCAACCAGGTGACGGTCGACGGTGACAGCTCGACCAACGACACGTTCCTGCTCCTGGCCAACGGCGCGGCCGGCAACGAGCCGGTCCGCGCGGGCAGCGTCGAGGCCGAGGAGCTCGAGATGGCCCTGCTCGAGGTCGCTCGGGAGCTGGCCCGTTCGATCGCGAAGGATGGCGAGGGCGCGACCAAGCTGATCAGCGTCAAGGTCGAGGGCGCCATGTCGGACCAGGAGGCTCGAGCCGCGGCCCGCACGGTCGCCTCGTCCAGCCTGGTCAAGACCGCGGTGCACGGCGGTGACCCGAACTGGGGACGCATCGTGTGCGCCCTCGGATACAGTGGCTCCGAGCTTGCGCTCGACCGGCTGCACCTGACGGTGGGCGGCCTGACCGTCTTCGAGCGAGGGTCCGGAGTGGAAGTCAACCTGGCGGCCGTTCGCCGCGCATTCGAGCAGCCGGAAATTGAAATCGTGGCCACCCTCGGGCTGGCGGACGGACGAGCCGAAGCTTGGGGCTGTGACCTATCGGAGGAGTACGTGCGAATCAACGCCGACTACACCACATGACGCTGACGGTCGAAGAGCGCGCCCATGTCCTGGTCGAGGCGCTGCCCTATATCAAACGCTTCCACGGGCAGGTCGTGGTCATCAAGGTGGGTGGCAACGCGATCGAGCAGGCGCGCGACGAGACGCTGCTCGACATCGTGCTGCTTCGTTACGTCGGCATGCAGCCCGTCCTTATCCACGGCGGCGGTCCCGAGATCTCCGCGATGAGCGAGCGGCTCGGCCTCACGCCCGCGTTCAAGAACGGCTTGAGGATCACCGACGACAAGACGATGGAGGTCGTGAAGATGGTGCTGACGGGCAAGGTCAGCCCGGACATCGTCGCGGCGATTCACCGTCTCGGGGGACAGGCGGTCGGCATGAGCGGCGAGGATGGGCCCACCATCATCGCCGAGCCCCTCGACGAGTCGATGGGGTTTGTCGGGCGGGTGACTCAGGTGAACAAGGAGCCGATCACAGCGCTTTTGGGCCGCGGTTACATCCCGGTCATCGCCTCGATCGGTCTCGGCTACGACGGCCACGCCTACAACATCAACGCGGACACGGTGGCGGCCGAGATCGCGGTCGCGCTGAACGCGGCCAAGGTCATCCTCCTGACCGACGTGCCGGGAGTCCAGGGCGTCGACGGGCACGTGGTGGCGGTGCTCTCGCGCGAGGACGCGCGGCAGCGCATCGAGGCCGGCGAGGTGACAGGCGGCATGATCCCGAAGCTCGAGGCGTGCATGCGCGCGCTGGACGGCGTGCCGCTGGCGCACATCGTGGACGGGCGCACCAAGCACGCGTTGCTGCTCGAGCTGTTTACCGAGGCCGGGATCGGGACGATGGTCACGCCGTGAGCTCGCGCGTCGAGTCCACCCCGGAGCTGGCAGAGCGCTACCTGATGCAGACGGGCCGGCGCCTCCCGTTGACGCTGGTCCGCGGACAGGGGTGTCTCGTGTACGACGAATCCGGACGCGAGTACCTCGACCTGGTCGCGGGCATCGCGGTGAACCTGCTCGGCCACGCGCACCCGGAGGTCGCGGCCGCCGTCGCCCGCCAGGCGTCGACGCTGATCCACACCTCGAACCTCTACTTCACGCATCCGCAGGTCGAGCTGGCGCGCCGCCTGGTCGAGCTGTCGTTTCCGTCGCGGGCATTCTTGTGCAACTCGGGCGCCGAGGCCAACGAGGCCGCGATCAAGATCGCCCGCAAGTGGGGGACGCGCCACCGCGACGGCGCTTTCGAGATCATCACGACCACCGGCTCGTTCCACGGCCGCACGCTCGCCACGGTCACGGCGGGCGGCCAGCACAAGTACTCCGACCCGTTCAAGCCGCTGCCGGAGGGCTTCGTGCACGTTGCGTACAACGACCTGGACGCCATCAAGTCGGCGACGGGCGAGAAGACCGTGGCGGTGATGCTCGAGCCCGTGATGGGCGAGATCGGCGTAATCCCTGCGGCCCCCGGCTACCTGGAGGGCGTGCGCGAATGGTGCGACAGCCAGGACCTGCTCCTCATCCTGGACGAGGTCCAGACCGGGCTCGGGCGCACCGGCCGGTGGTTCGCGCACCAGCACCACGGGATCACCCCCGACGTGATGACGCTGGCCAAGGGCCTGGGCGGCGGGGTGCCGATTGGCGCGTGCCTGGCCTCCCCGCGGGCGGACGTGCTCGAGCCGGGCGACCACGGGTCGACGTTCGGAGGCAATCCCCTGGCGTGCGTTGCCGCCATTGCCGTCCTCCACGTGGTGGAGCGAGACGGGCTCGTCGGGCACGCCGCCGAGATGGGGGAAATGCTGCACGCCTCGCTGGGCACCCTGGGCGGCAGTGAGGTCCGCGGGCTGGGCCTGATGCAGGCCATCGAGTTTGCCGAGCCGCGGGCCAAGGCTTTCCAGCAGGCATGCCTCGAAGCAGGCCTCATCGTCAACGCGGTCGACGACCACTCGGTGCGCCTCGTGCCGCCGCTCATCATCACCGCCGCCCAGGTCGAGCGCGCCCACGCGACCATGGAGAAGGCGGCCGGATGACGGTCACCAAATCGGAGCGCCACAGCGCCATTCTCGAGCTGGTCAATCGCGGCTCGGCTCACACGCAGCAGGACATCGCCGTTGCCCTGGCGAGGCGTGGCGTCCGCGCGACGCAAGCCACCATCTCCCGCGACATCCAGGAGCTCGGCCTGGTTCGCTCGGGCAGCGGCTACCGCAGCTCCGCTGCGCTGGTAAGGGAGCTCGTGCTCTCTGTCGAGCTCGTCCAGCCGCTGGCCGTGATCAGGACCCCGCCGGGCACGGCCAACCTCATCGCGCGGCGCATCGACGAGGCTGCGCTTCCGGGCGTCGCCGGCACCGTCGCCGGGGACGACACAATCATCGCCGTGCTTCGCAACGCGGGCGCAGCGCGCGCTTTGAAACAGCTGCTGGCCCATGCCGGATAGAAAGCTCGTCCTCGCGTATTCGGGTGGCCTTGACACGTCGGTGGCAATCCGCTGGCTGAAGGACAAGGGCTGGGACGTGATCGCCTTCACTGTCGACTTGGGCGAGAAGAAGGACCTCGACGCGATCCAGGCCCGCGCGCTGAAGATCGGCGCATCGGCGGCATACGTCGCCGACGGCCGCGCGCCATTCCTGCAACTCTTCGTGTGGCCGTCGCTGCAGGCGGGTGCGGTTTACGAGAAGGAGTACCCGCTGGCCACAGCGCTGGGGCGCCCGCTGATCGCGGCCATGATGGTCGAGGTGGCGCGCCGAGAAGGCGCGCAGGCCATCGCGCACGGGTGCACGGGCAAGGGCAATGACCAGGTCCGCTTCGACGTCGCGACTGCCGCCCTCGCGCCCGAGCTCGAGGTGGTCGCGCCGGTGCGCGAGTGGGGCATGAACCGCGACGACGAGATCGAGTACGCGACCAAGCACGGCATCGAGGTGCCGGCGACCATTCGGTCGCCTTACTCGACCGACGAGAACCTGTGGGGCCGCTCGGTCGAAGCAGGCGTCCTGGAAGACCCTTGGGCCGAGCCGCCGAAAGACGTCTACGCGTGGACGAGGGACGCCCGTCAATGCCCGGATGAGCCGTTGTACGTGGAGATCGGATTCAAGCAGGGACTGCCGGAAACTCTCGACGGGAAGCCGGTCAGCGCCATCGAGCTCGTGACCACGCTCAACCGCGTCGGCGGCGAGCACGGGGTGGGACGCATCGACCACCTGGAGAACCGCTTGATCGGGATCAAGTCGCGCGAGATCTACGAGGCGCCGGCCGCCGTGCTGCTACTGCAAGCTCACCAGGCGCTCGAGGACATCACCCTGCCCAAGGAGGTTGCGCGGTTCAAAGACCTGGTCGCGCAGCAGTGGGCGCAGATGGTCTACGACGGGCTGTGGTTCAGCCCGCTGCGCGACGCGCTCTACGCGTTCGTCGAGGAGACGCAGCGCCACGTCACCGGCGAGGTCCGGCTCAAGCTCTACAAGGGTTCCTCCCAGGTGGTCGGGCGCAAGGGTCCCCGCCAGCTCTACCAGCTCTCGCTCGCGACCTACGGGAAAGGCGATGCGTTCGACCAGTCCGCAGCCGCGGGCTTCATCAAGCTTTGGGGCATGGGCATCCGGACGTCCGCCCAGGTCCAGGGCCGGCTCCACGCGCGCGAGCTGGGCAATCTTCTCGGCGACGTGAAGAGGTTGACGCCATAGCGGGCGCCAAGCGCACCACCAAGCTCTGGGGCGGACGCTTCAGCCGCGGCCTGCTGCCGGAGTTGGAGCGTTTCTCCTCGTCGCTCGAGATCGACTTCGAGCTGTACCCCTACGACATCGCGGGAAGCATCGCCCATGCGCGCGGGCTGGCCGCCGCCGGCCTTCTGTCGCCGTCGCGCCTCACTGCCATCGAGCGCGGGCTGCGCCGGATCAAGAAGGAGCTCGACGGCGGAGAGTTCAAGTTCGCGCCTACCGACGAAGACATCCATACGGCCATCGAGCGGCGGCTGACCGAGATCACGCCGGCGGGCGCCTCACTGCACGCCGGCAGGTCGCGCAACGACCAGGTCGCGCTCGACCTCCGCCTGTACTGCCGCGCGGCCGCCTCGGAGGCGATCGCCGGCGTGGCGCAGCTCGCTGCGGCTCTCGCCAGGTGCGCGGCGACGCACGCCGCCTGGGTCATGCCCGGTTACACGCACCTGCAGAGGGCCCAGCCGGTGACGGTCGGTCACCACCTTCTGGCGCACGCCGAGCCCCTGCTTCGGGACGCCGAGCGCTTCCGTCACGCGTACGCGTCGGCCGACGAGATGCCGCTGGGATCAGGCGCCCTGGCGGGCTCGACGCTGCCTTTGCGCCGCGAGCGGGTGGCCAAAGAGCTGGGTTTCTCCCGGCTCACGGCCAACAGCATCGACGCCGTGGCCGACCGCGACTTCGCCCTCGACCTGGCATACGCGTGCGCAAGTATCTCGTTGCATCTGAGCCGCCTCGGCGAGGACGTGGTGATGTGGGCGAGCTCGGAATTCGGATTCGTGAAATTGGCCGACGAGATCGCCACGGGCTCCAGCCTCATGCCGCAGAAGAAGAACCCGGATATCGCGGAGCTGCTCAGAGGGCGCGCGGGCCGGGCTCTCGGTTCGCTGGTGGCGCTCGGGACCGTCCTCAAGGGCCTGCCGCTCGCCTACGACCGCGACCTGCAAGAGGACAAGCCGGCCCTCTTCGCCGCGGTCGAAAATGCGCTCGACTCGATCCGCGCTGCCGAGCTCCTGGTCCGGCACCTCGAGTTCGACCGGGAGCGGCTTGCGGCCGCAGCCTCCGACGGCGGCCTGCTCGCCACGGACGCCGCCGAAGACCTCGTCCGCGCCGGGATCCCCTTCCGCCGCGCCCACGAGGCGATCGGGCGGCAGGTTCGCGACGGCGCCTTCAAGGCGCCCTCCAGGGCCGCCGCCTCGCTGCGCAGGCGCGATCTCCCAGGGGCCCCTCACCCTCGCCGAGTTTCGGCTCGGGCCGCGGAGGTGCGCCGCGAGGGCGCCCGGCTCCTGCGCTGGAGCGAGGCACACCCCCCTGGCCTTCCAACGTAGAGTTCGGGGCCTGATGCTGCTCGCCGTCGACGTAGGCAACACCAACGTGACGCTCGCCCTGTTCGACGGGGAAAGCCTGGTGGCGGACTGGCGTGTCACCTCGCATCGCGAGCGGACCGCGGACGAGATGGGCCTGGAGCTCGTCCAGTTGTTCGAGCTGCGCGGCCTGGACCTGGGTTTGGTCGACGGGGTAGTGATTTCGAGCGTCGTTCCCACCGTCAACCCCGCTCTGCTGGAGGCCTCGCGCCGGTACCTGAAATGCGAGCCTGTGATGGTCGGTCCCGGCATCAAGACAAGCGTTCGCATCCGGTACGACAACCCCAAGGACGTCGGCGCCGACCGGATCGCCAACGCGCTGGCGGCCTTCACCAAGTACGGCGGCCCGATCGTGGTCATTGATTTCGGGACCGCGGTCACCTACGACGCGATCAACGCCGAGGGCGACTACCTGGGGGGCGCCATCGCGCCCGGGGTCGAGATCTCCCTCAACGCCCTGGTCTCGCACACGGCGATGCTTCGGAGGGTCGAGCCGGTTGCCCCCGACTCGGTGATCGGCCGCAACACGGTCACCTCGATCCAGTCGGGCCTCGTCTGGGGCTTCGTGGCGCAGGTCGAGGGCATGGTCAAGAGGATGGTCGCTGAGCTCGGTGGCACGGCGCGGGTGATCGCCACCGGCGGCCAGGCCGCCCTGGTGGCGGGGCTGACCGACGTGATCGAAACCACCGACCCGCTCCTGACCCTCGAAGGTTTAAGGCTTATCTACGCCCAAAACTCCAATGGCGGTGCTAGACAAGACGTGGTGAACCAGCCCAGATGAAGACCGCCCAACCTTTCCACCTCTATATCGCCCGCAGCCTGGACCAGACCGGGCTCCCCGCGGCGCTGGCGGGCGCAGGCCTGGAGAGCCAGGCGCTCGGAGACCCCGTGCAGGTGATCAAGCCGGCCCTGGTCCTGCTCGCCTCGGGCGAGGTGGCCCCCGAGGGGCTGGCCGACATCGCCATCGAGGTGCCCGGCGACACCTCGCCAACCGCCCTGCGAGAGCTGGTCCGGATCGCGATCGAGAACATCGCCCTCAAGCAGCAGGTCACCCAGCTGGAGGAGCAGGCCCGGCGGCAGCACGGTCAGTTCGAGGAGCTCAACCGCATCGGCATCGCGCTGTCCGCCGAGCGCGATATCGAGAAGCTGCAGAAGTTCATCCTCACGACCATGCAGCAGCTGACGAACGCCGACGGCGCCAGCCTTTGGCTCAAGCGAGAAGAGGATGGAATGCCCAAGCTGGCGCTGGCCTCGAGCCAGAACAGCTCGATTGAAAACGACACCTACCAGGACTTCACGGTGCCTGTCGACGACAAGACGGTGGTCGGCTACGCGGTCACGACTGAGACCAGCCAGATTTACGAAGACGCCTACAATCCCCCGCCCGGCAGGCCGCAGGGCGGCAAGAATTTCGACGCTCAGTACGGCTACCGGACGAAGTCGATGCTGACCGTGCCGATGCGCAACTACAACCACGAGGTGGTCGGCGCCGTCCAGCTGATCAATGCCAAGCGGCATTTCGAGACCAAGCTCACGGTCGATAACGTCGCGACCGAGGTGGTGAGCTTCAAGCCGGAGGACCTGGAGATGCTCGAGTCCGTCGCCAGCCAGGCCGCCGTAGCCATCGATAACAAGAGCCTGCTGAAAGAGATCGAGGATCTGTTCGACAAATTCGTGACGGCTAGTGTCTACGCGATCGAGCAGAGAGACCCGAGCACCGCCGGTCACTCGGGGCGGGTCGAGACCCTCACCACCACCCTGGCCAGGGAGGTCACCAGGATTGATGTCGGCACGTACCGCGACATCATGTTCAGCGACGACCAGCTCAAAGAGCTTCGTTATGCATGCCTGCTGCACGACTTCGGAAAGATCGGAGTCAAAGAGGACATCCTGGTCAAGGCGAAGAAGCTCTATCCGTACCAGCTGGGCCTGATCGAGTGGCGCTTCGACTCGGTCCAGCGTTGGGCCCAGAACAAGCACCTGGTGGCGGAGCTGGAGGCCGCTCGGCGCGATGGTGTCGACGCCGCCAAGGTTGATGAGATCCGACGTCGCCTGGATGCCGAGATCGACCAGTTCCGCAGTTGGTTCGAGGCTATCGAGACGGCCAACGAGCCGAGCGTCCTGCCCGAGGACAAGGCCTCGATCCTGGTGGCCGTGAAAGAGCACGCCTTCCCCGACATGACCGGCAAGGTGCAGCCCCTGATCGCCCCGCAGGAGTTCCATTTCCTAAGCGTCCAGAAGGGCACGCTGACTGACGAGGAGCGGAAGGTGATCGAATCGCACGTCACCAAGAGCCACGATTTCCTCGCCCGGATCCCGTGGACGGCACCGATGAAGAACATTCCGGACATCGCGTGGGGCCACCACGAGAAGCTGGACGGCTCGGGCTACCCGCGAGGCCTGCGCGGCGACGAGATCCCGATTCAGACCCGCATGATGACGATCTCGGACATATACGACGCCCTGACCGCGCGCGACCGTACGTACAAGGCCGCCGTACCGACCCAAAAGGCGCTCGACATGCTGCATGCGGAAGCTGATCGGGGGGAGCTCGACCAGGATCTTCTTAAGATCTTCATCGACAAGCGCGTTTACGAGGTAACCGCGAACACATGAGGGTCAAGTTCTGGGGCACGCGGGGGACCCGGCCGACGCCGGGCCGGCGCACCCTGCGTTACGGCGGCAACACGACCTGCATCGAGGTCAGGGACAAGAGCAACAACCTGCTCATCGTCGATTCGGGGTCTGGAATCGCCGAGCTGGGCGCCACCTTCAGCCCCAACGAGCCGCTGCAGGCACACCTCCTGATCACCCACACGCACCTCGACCACATCCAGGGCTTCCCCTTCTTCCTGCCCGCGTTCGTGCCCGGCACCCACCTGACGATCGTCGGGCCGGCCGGCTCGGCCAAATCGCTGCAGGCCGCTTTCGCGGACCAGATGGACCCCGCGTATTTCCCGGTCCGCCTGAGCCATATGCCCGCCGAGATGGAGTTCATCGAGCGCAACCCGGGGGAGACTTTCGAAGTGGGAGCTCTGCGCATCACGCCTCACCTGTTGATGCACCCTATCCCGACCTTCGGATACCGCATCGACGAGGGCTCGTCGCGCTTCACCTTCGCCACCGACAACGAGATCGCCATGTTCGCCGCCGAGGCCAACGGGTCGCTGAAGGAGCTGGCCAACTGGTGCCGGGACTCAGACCTCCTTGTTCACGACGCGCAGTACAGCACCGAGGAGTACAGGACACACGCCGGCTTCGGGCACTCGACGTATGAGGATTCGCTGTCACTGGCCGATCAGGCCGGGGCGAAGGAGCTGGCCTTCTTCCATCACGACCCCCTCCATTCGGACACCGATATCGACGGGCTGATCGAGGAGGCACTGGGAAATCACCGCCAGTCGGGCGGGGCAGAGGTCAATACGTTCCCCGCGGCCGAGGACCAGGAGATAGTTCTCTAACCGCTAGTCTTTTCCCGGTGAAGCGCCGCGTCCATCCGGCCCACATCTCATCGGCTCTCCGGCTGTCCACGGCGCTTCACTCGTGAAAGAGAAGGAGAAGGACGGGGCGGAGATCGACCTGCCGGCCGTGATGCGCGACCGCCGCGAGAAGCTCGAGCGGCTGCGCACCTCCGGCATCGACCCCTTCTCGCGCGGGTTCCGGCCCACGCAGACGACCAGTTCGGCGCGCGAGTTGCTCGGCGAGAGCGAGCGCACCGGGCAGGTCGCCCTCGCCGGGCGCTTGATGGTCAAGCGCGTGCAGGGCGGCCTTGTCTTCGCGGATCTGCAGGACGGGCACGGCCCGATCCAGCTGATGGCGACACGCGAGATCCTCGGGGACGAGGAGTTCGGCCGCTTCGCTGACCTCGACGCGGGTGACATCGTAGGTGCCACAGGCCCGGTCTTCAGGACGAGGCGAGGCGAGGTGACGCTCGAGGTGCAGTCGTTCCAACTGCTCACCAAGTCGCTGCGGCCCCTCCCTGAGAAATGGCATGGGCTGAAGGACGTCGAGATCCGCTACCGGCAGCGATATCTGGATCTCATCGCGAACCCCCAGGTTCGTGACGTGTTCAGGGCGCGGACCAGGATCATTACCTCGATCCGCGGCCTCCTCGACGAGCGTGGATTCCTGGACGTCGACACGCCCGTGTTGCAGGAGGTGCCCGGGGGCGCCCACGCCCGGCCTTTCGTCACTCATCACAACTCTCTGGACCGTGACCTGTACCTCCGGATCGCCCTGGAGCTTCACCTCAAGCGGCTGCTCGTGGGCGGGTTCGAGCGCGTGTACGAGATCGGCAGGGTTTTTCGCAACGAGGGGCTGTCGACGCGCCACAATCCCGAGTTCACCCTGCTCGAGTGCTACCAGGCGTTCGCCGACTATGACGACGTGATGAAGCTGGTCGAAGACCTTATGGTCGCTTCCGCGATGGCCGCCGGCCGCCCTCTCGCGACTACCTACCAGGGCGAGGGGGTGAACCTGACGCCGCCTTTTCGACGCGAGCGGATGGCCGACCTCGTGCTCGAGCACACGGGCAGGCATGCGGTGGGCCAGGAGCTCAACGACCTGTTCGAGGAGCACGTTGAGCCGCGCCTGCGCCAGCCGACTTTCGTGACCGACTACCCGATCGAGATCTCACCGCTGGCGCGTCCCCGCGATGACGACCCCAGGTTCGCCGAGCGGTTCGAGCTGATCATCCTCGGCCGCGAATATGCGAACGCGTTCACCGAGCTCACCGACCCCGTCGACCAGCGTGAGCGTTTCGAGGCCCAGGCCGCGAGGCGTACAGCGGGGGACGCCGAGGCGCACCCGATGGACGAGGATTTTCTGCGTGCCGTCGAGTACGGCCTCCCGCCGTGCGGCGGCCTGGGGGTCGGCATCGACCGTCTCGTGATGCTCCTCACCGACCAGCCGTCGGTGCGCGACGTGATCCTGTTCCCGGTCATGAAAGCGGAGTCGTAATGCTTCCACTGGAACTGATCCGGCGCGACCCCGAGCGCGTGAGGAGGTCGGCGGAGCTCAAAGGCGAGCCCGCTCCGGTAGACGAGATTCTCAAGCTCGATGAGCAATGGCGCGGCCACCTGCACAAGGCCGAGTCGATCAAGGCGGAGCAGAACAAGCTCTCGAAGGACTTCGCCAAGACGCGCGACGACGCGCTGAAAGTCAGGCTGCGGGAGATGGCCGACACCTCGAAGGAGGAGCTCGCCAGGGCCGACGACGTCAAGGAAGCGCTCGACGATCTGCTTTTGCGAGTGCCGAACCTGTTTCACGAATCGGTGCCGGTCGGCGAGACGGACAAAGACAATGTGGTCGCGAGGGAGTGGGGAACCAGGCCCGAGCTCGGGTTCGCGGCGCGGACCCATTACGACCTCGGCGAGGCGCTCGGCATCATGGATTTCGAGCATGCGGCCCGCGTTTCCGGGTCTCGTTTCGCGTTTCTGCTCGCGGACGGCGCTCGCCTGGAGCGCGCCCTGGTTCAGTTCATGCTCGACGTGCACACCCGCGAGCACGGATACACCGAGGTATGGCCGCCGATGCTCGTCAATTCCGCGTCCATGGTCGGGACCGGCAACCTGCCGAAGTTCGCCGACCAGGCCTTCAAGGTGCAAGACGAGGACCTGTGGCTGATCCCGACCGCTGAGGTTCCTGTCACCAACTTCCATCGCGATGAGATCCTGGAGGCCGACAGGCTGCCGATGAAGTACGTCGCCTACGCGCCATCGTGGCGCACGGAGGCGGGCGCCGCCGGCAAGGACACCCGTGGATTCATCCGCATGCACCAGTTCTCCAAGGTCGAGCTGGTCAAGGTGACGACCGCGGAGACGTCGATGGACGAGTTCGAGAAGCTGGTCAAGGATGCGGAGGACATCCTGCAGCGCCTCGGCCTGCACTATCGCGTGCTGTCCATGTGCACCGGGGACATGGGTTTCGCCCAGTACAAGAAGTACGACCTGGAAGCCTGGGCGCCGGGCCTCGGCCGCTACCTGGAAGTTTCGTCGTGCTCGGTGTTCAACGACTTCCAGGCGATGCGCGCCAACATCCGCTATCGCGCCGAACGGGGCTCGCCGCCGCGCTTCGCGCACACGATCAACGGCAGTGGACTCGCGCTGCCGCGGACGATCGATGCGATCATCGAGACCTACCAGCGAGAGGACGGGATGATCACGGTCCCTGAGGCGCTGCGACCGTACATGGGCGGGGTGGAGCTGATCGGGGTACGGTGAGCTAGCTCTTAGAATCCATTTGCCTCGCGGAGGGGTGGCCGAGTCCGGTTGATGGCGACAGTCTTGAAAACCGATAGACACAGCGGCTAGATGGCAACATCTGAATACAATTCGACTAGCCAGAGGGCATCGATCGCCCGTGTGACACCAATCTTGACACCAACTCGACCCGATGCCACAATCTGGATATATGCTCGCGTCGTCGTACCGCTCGAAGCAGGTACTCTTCGGCCTTAGGATCCATCTCTCGGAGGGGTGGCAGAGTCCGGTTGAATGCACCGCTCTTGAAAAGCGGCATGGCGAAAGCCATCGTGGGTTCGAATCCCTCCCCCTCCGCCAAGGTGGCCCCGATGCCTAAGCGCGGACACGGGGAGGGAAGCATTACCAAGCGCGCCGATGGCCGCTGGATGGCTCGCATCCTTCAGCTCAACGGCAAGCGCAAGTACTTCTACGGCACCACTCGAGCTGAGGTGCAGACAAAGCTTGGTGAGGCAGTTCGAGCACGACAGCAGGGCAAGGCATTGCCAACCGCACGCCTCACGGTCGAAGAGTTCTTCAGCGATTGGCTCAAAGCCGTCGAGCCCCAGGTTCGATACCGCTCCTTTCTTTACTACAAGCGAAATATCACGATGCATGCCAATCCAGAAATCGGTCGCATTTCGCTGCAGCGCCTCACACCGCTTCATCTCCAACAGTTGTATGCAAAGAAGCTTTCAGCCGGACTGAGCAGCACCAGCGTCCACCACCTCGCGGCAGTCATCCATCGCGCCCTTGCGGATGCTGAGCGATGGGGACTGGTCGGCCGCAACGTGGCAGGCCTGGCAAAGTCGCCTCGTATTCGGCGAACCGAGATGAAGACGCTCGACGCGCAGCAAGTCCGTCAGCTATTAGACACGGCCCGTGACGAGCGCAACTACGCTCTCTACGTTCTTGCCGTTACCACCGGAATGCGCCAGGGCGAGATTCTTGCCTTGCGCTGGAAAGATGTGGACCTCGAAGGGGGATCCATCCGAGTCACCGGAAGTCTCCAGCCTGGACCTGATGGGCTCCGCATCGTGGAACCCAAGACCAAAAGCAGCCGGCGCCAGATAACTCTCACCCCTATGTGTATCGACGCTCTTCGTGCGCACCGCAAGGATCAGATCACGCACAGGATGAAGCTCGGAGACCTGTGGCACGATCACGACCTCGTCTTCTGCACATCATTCGGTAACCCGATATGGGCCAACGAGTTCACGAACAGGACGTTTCGTGGTCTGCTGGAGAAAGCCGGCTTACCTCGTATCCGCTTTCACGATTTGCGCCACACGGCGGCAACCCTGATGCTCTCGCAGGGCGTTCATCCGAAGATCGCACAAGAGATGCTCGGACATACGACCATCGCGATAACCCTCGATCTGTACTCGCACGCGACCGCCACTATGCAACTTGGTGCGGCGAACGCTATCCAGGATCTGCTAGCTCCGACGCCTCAGAGCAAACGGGACCCTGGCACTTAGGCGCGCTACATAACGTCCCGATCCACCTCGAACCCATCGTGCATTGATCGCGCGTCTGCCAGGCGGGCAGCTATATACCGATCGACTGCACCTACCGGCACCAAACGACGCCGGCCTATCTTGATCGACTCCAGCTCGCCAGTCGAGAGCAGCGCGAAGATGAGGTTCCGCCCAACACCGAGCAGGTCCTGCACCTCGTCCACGCTAAGCAATAGCCTCGACGGCCGTTGCTCAGGCGCTCGCGCATACAGGTCTATGCGGTGATCGCGAACTGGATCAGTAGCCATATTTCTTTGCGCTGCGGCTGTGCCGCTTTAGCGCTTACCTCCTTTTCGAATTGCAATTGCGTGTACCAACATCGCGATTGCGCCGACGATCAGTGACGCGACGAGCCACGCAAATGGACCGGCAGCAACGAGTGGCGCGAGCAGTGACTTGTCCGGCCTGTACCCGGACTGGCTCCACGTCCACGCGCGCCAGCCCCAGGTGCTGATGAGAATTCCCATGACGGCAAAGGCCGTGGCGAGGCCTGTTCCAAGCAGGCTCCGCCAGATAGGCGCGGCCGGTTTCTCCGGATCTTGTGAGACGAGTGGCTCAAATATCACGAGTGCAACCTCCATAGATTTGATAGCCAGTAGCCAGCGACGACCAGCACGGACGGAAGGAAGACTCCCCATATGACCAACTCCCTGACGGAAAGTCCGAACGGCGTGAGGCGGTCGAGTGTGTGCGTCAAAGGATCGAGTGTCGATCGGCGAGGTTTGCCGCTGAGGTGATCGATCCGGACAGCCACAGGCGGGTGTGTCTTGACGCTGAAGGCTTCCCAACCACCATGGGTCCAATCCGCGAATTCGCTCAGGCGGAGATGACTCACGAGATGCTCGGCTCCGCCAATGCGGGCTACAACGGCGTCAGCTTCCAGCTCCATTCGTCTTGATGCTGCGGCCACGAATGGCAGAAGCATCAGGTGCATCGCCGGCCATGCCACGAAGTAGGCGACGTCCCCAATGAGCCGGGGCGCGAGAGCTACGACGCTTCGAGCTGAGCTGACCCCGGCGCTCAACAATTGCTGGTGAAACTGGACGGGATCGACTCCAAGCGGAGTGCGCGGGAGCTGAGCTTGGCCGGGCTTCGTGTCTGTGAGCGCAAACCCGATCCCGTAAAGCACCACGATCGGCAGCGCGGCGGCCCATGCAAGCCTGAGCCTGAGTGCATGGCCGTGCATGTGATGGCCCAGCTCGTGGGCAAGGACCGCAGCGATCTCTGACTGTGGCCGCATCAAAAGCGCGGTGGTCAACGTGATGGTTGCGAGATGGGCGCCAGCGCCGGGCATCGGACTGTCGGCGATCAGGAGCCTCGGTGGGTCGTGCACGTCAAGCTCCGACGCAACTTCCGAGTAGATGGGTAGGACAAGATCGCGCTCCGCACTACTTAGCTGCCGATATCCAGGGATACCGGCCGAGCGCTCGGTGAGATACATCGAGTACACGACGGCGAGGGCAACCGCGAAACCAAAGCCGGCCCAGAGAATGCCGGCTTGAAAGTTCTGAATGATCCAAACAACCGCAAGAAACGGGAACGCGACAACGCCCGCTATGGCCCCGCCGCCAACTCCCAAAACTGCAGTGACGATCACTGCGAGAATCGCCCCTCCTCCACTCAGCCCTAGATACGCATGCGCCCCAAGCTGCACCTCTAGAAACAGAGTCGCAGTGAAGCCGCCGTATAGAGCAGCGAGTGCCCACTGGAAGAAACCCTCCCAGCCAATCAGCAGAGCGACCGCCCAAAGCAAAAGCCCATCGCCAAGGGTGGCGCGGGCGAACGCACCGATGAACGATGTTGGCGTACCGGTTTCGGCAGTTCCTGGTAACGCGGTTGCTGGGGATTGTGCGGCTGGCGGCGTCGGATGCTGCACAGCAAACTCGCCATTGGTGCTGGCCGCAGGCAAAGCAATGTCGACGCTTGCGATACGCAAGGTGTCAACGTCCGACCGCACCGCAGCCTTTCCCCGCGGAAGGTTGCGGAGGGTGTCCGGATGCACGACATACTCGTGCACCGGGCGTACCGTGCCTTTCTCGGAATATCCGGTCTGGTTGTCGATCTGAGCGGTCCAGTCGAGCCGGGCCTCGGTGCCGAATAGCTTGGCCACAGGCTCCGCGTCTTCGGCCCCGGTTTGGTGTGCGATGAAGAGCCCTGCACCCATTAGCGCAGCGCGCAACAGCGGAGCCTCTGATGCCGGAGGCAAGAATTGTGTGCAGACGACGCAGGCGATGCCGGCCTCTCGCGCTTGCAGCAGCAAGTCGTTGAGCTGATTGGCCTCTTGGAGCGCGGCGAATTCATCAAGGACTAGCAGCGCTGGAATAGTTGCGTCGTTCCTAAGTCGCGCTGCCGCAACCTGCTTGATGTCTTGCACGAGGACGCGAGCCATGAGCCCGACATCCTCCGAGCTGGCCATTGCTGGAAGGCTTATGTACGTGATGCCAGCTTTAGTGAATGCGCCGGCCAGGTCGAGGACCGAGTTAGGCCCATCCGATGCGAAGACCTCACCAAACTCTCCGTGCATCAGGGCACCGAGCCGGGCGCGCATCCCAGCAAACGCGGAGTTATACAAGCTGCCGCGGTTTGCAAAGCTGACGAGCAACTGTTTTGCAGCGTCGTCTTTGTCTCCAACTTGCGCGGCAAAACCAAGCATCGACTTCGGATCGAGCGCTTCGGAGATGTTCGCAAGGGTCACAGGCTGCTGTGTCACCAGGAGCGCGCGAACAACAATCGGAAGCGTCTCCTGGACGATGTTCTTGTAGATCTCGGCTTCTGGACCGAAAGCAAAGGCACCAACCAGCTTGTTGCTGACCTGGGAGGGTGTCCCGGCGCAAGGGTTGTACCTAAGCGTTCTTGGATCGCCTGGCGCGACCACTTGAAAAGGCAATGCCGCTGATATCGCCTCGGCATTTCGCCTCAGACTCCCCAGTCCTTTGGCATCAACCACAACAACCGGATATCCGGCAGCGAGTGCGCCCTGCATGAGCCGAAGAGCTGTGGTTGTCTTGCCTGACCCGGGCCTGCCCAAGACGGTGACGTGGCGGCCAAGGGTCGCGGGCAGCGTCAGGTCGAAAGCTTTGTGGCTTGTGCTTTCGATGCCAAGCGTGAGCGCGCCATCCGAATGTGTCATCGCTAAGACACCTCCATTCGGTGGGATGTGTGACGCGAAAGCTCTTTGAATTGCGCGCTTCTCCTTGGTGTCGCGCATGACCGCGTGACTGAGCCGGCCAGTACGAACTTTCTCCTCCCAAAGAAAAGCAAGGACCCAAAGGGGACCGGCGAGCGCTTCGTCCACAAGGGTTTTGCTGATCGATGCGACCGACGGATGGAATGACCATCCTGCAGGCCACCACGCCACAGCCGAGGTTCCAGCCAGTCGCTCCGGCCAGGCCCATACGGCATACGAAAGGAGATGGAGCGCAAGCCCGGCCATTGCCAGAGCAGCAACCCACCTGAGCCATGGGGAAATACCTCGCCACGCAAATGTTGTTGCCGCAATAGCTGCACCAATGAGCAAGCCTGGCTGGCATAGCGCGGAAATCGCGAGCGCCAAAAGTAAGCTCGATGCCAACTGATGCCGCCAATGGAGACTTGACTCATCCATGTCCTCAACCTGCCAATTCCTTCGCAGGCTGAGAACCTGCTGCCCTAGGAGTCCACGCATCGACTTTGAAATAGCCGTCGAGCTTGGATTCCCTTACCAATTCCGCCATTCGCGCCCTGACAGCCGGACTTGGGCTGAACCACCACACCCCGGCAATTCCGGACTTGGCCACATACGCGGAGAGAATTCGGCGATACACCGCCGACGTCTTGCCGGTCAGATCAAGCTCAATCGCGAATCGCCGGCCATCCGGAAGAACCACCATTCCATCTGGCGACCTGGGGGGCATAACTTGCTTCTGCCCAAACCCAGACGCCTGCAGCTCTCTCGCTGCATCACGCCTCAGCTCCCTTTCAGTCAGCCACGATGCCCCTCTGTTGTGAGCAAGAATCAGCTCACTCAGATCCACCAACGCCAGATCATGCTCAAGCCGGGCCAGGACTAGCTTTGGAACAGTTGGAAGATCTACCTGAGCCAAAGCTGTGCCCAATGAAGTTGGGGTTAGGACATTGGGTTGCTGCCACCATGTTCTCCGCCTAACAACAAGACCAAGACCCTCCAACTTCCTGAGCCTTCGGTAACAAGCCCATTGAGATGTGAAGAATCGCCTCCATATCTGATCAGGGGTAGACACTCCATACCTGGTCAGATACGCAAGGATCTCTTTGTCCCTCGTTGTAATCAGGGGTCCAATCACGACTGGACACCTTGACGGGACCCCGAAAACGGATCCACCCTCAATGAGAGTTCCGGGATTCTGACTCCAGCTGCGATGGGCACCGCGGCTGGGTGCCGACGTCGTCGGCTTCGATGATTGTAGAGACGGGCAGATCGACGTGGTCGGCGAGGTCCTGTGAGTCGCAGCGACATTGTTGCGGGCGTCCTGGGCCGTCCTAGCGCGTCGACTTTCAGCGGCATGCCGGCCAATGTCGGAATTCGCGCCGAATCAGCGTTGATCACGACGACGTCGTCTCCGTCAGCGTCGGCCCATTGGCCATCAACGCGGCGAACATTGCCGGCGGCAGATAACCGAGCGAGCTGTGCGGTCTCTTGGTGTTGTAGCGATCGCACCAGTCGAAGTACATGACGCGGCCCTCGAGGACCGAGTGGAAGACTTCGCGTGAGAAGAGCTCATCGCGGGCGCGGCTGTTGAACGATTCGATGAAGGGGTTCTCCCATGGGCTGCCTGGTTCGATGTAGACCGTGCCCGCTCCGCTCGACCTGCACCAATCGCGAATCGTCTGCGCGATGAACTCAGGACCGTTGTCCATTCGGATGAACTCGGGTGCGCCCCGCTTGGCCTTGGCCTGGTCCAGAGCCTTGACTACAGCGTCGGCTTTGATCGAACGCCTCAGGTCCTTTCCGATGTTTTCGCGGGTGAACTCGTCGCACATGGCGAAGGCCTTGATCGGCCGGCCGTCCGAGGTCGAATCGAAATGGAAATCGAGCGCCCACACGTGGTTGGGGCGCATCGCGCGCAGCCGGTCCGCTCGCACCGTACTCTGTCCGACCCGTGATCGCTTGGGCTGCTGCGGCGGCACCCGCAGGCCTTCCTCCCGCCACAGCCGTTGAACTCGTTTGCGATTCACCAACCACCCCTCGAGACGTAAGGCACCGTGCGCCATCCGATAGCCATGGCGCGGTTCC
>DATLUC010000034.1:0-6287 GCA_035533335.1 Candidatus Baltobacterales bacterium | reverse complement strand
CCGCAGCTCCTCGTCGGTGCGCAGGAAGACCTGCAGCAGATCGCTGCGGCTCACCACGCCGGCTATCCGGCCGCGCTCGTCGACGACGATCAGGCGGCGGACGTTGCGCACCTGCATCAACCGGGCGGCCAGCTTGAGGTCCGTCGTCGAGGTGACCGTGATCGGCGGTGTGGTCATGAGGTCGGACGCGACCTGGCCATCGGCCTTGGCCCGCTCTCTCTGGCGGCGTCGTAGGTGAAGCAGGTCGGGCTCGGTTTCGAGCTCGTGCCGGCGCTCCTTGAGCAAGAGGTCGGTCTCGGAGACGATCCCCACCGGGATTCCGTTGGGATCGACGATCGGGATCGCGCTGACCCGGTTCTCCTGGATCAGACGCACCAGGAGCTTGAACGGAGTCAGTGGGCCCGCGACGTGGACGCGAGCGGTCATGACGTCGGCGACGGTCCGCCGGCGCGGCAGGCCGCTCACCTGATTCGCTCCGCGACCAGGATCGGTCGGTCGGTCGTGCGCAGGAGGTCGTGGGTGACGGAGCCGAGCATGAGGCTTCCGAGATCACCCATCCGGCTTCCGCCGACGACGATCACGTCGGCCTTCCACTTGCCCGCGATGTCGGCCACAGCCCTGGCCACCGGTCCGTCTTCCAGGACCATCGAGTCGAACTTGACCCCGGCTTCTTTGAGCAGCGCGGAGGCCTCGTCGATCGTCGCGCGGATCTCCTCATCGGGCTCGACATAAGCGATTCCCTGGATCCCGACGACCGCCTGGGCAACGTGGACGACGAGCACCTCGGCGCCGGGTGCCGTGGCGGCCGCGATGGCGGCACGGACTCCGGGCACCAGGTCGTCGCCGCCGGCGATGGCGAGGAGCACGCGGGGGGACTCGTGCTGGGCTTCCGGCGCCGGCCCGCGCACGATCAGCACTGGCGCGTCAACCGAACGGAGAAGCTGGTGGCTGGTGCTGTGCTGGATCATCGCCTGCCAGTCGGGCAGGCCGCGTGATCCGACCACGACGAGGTCGGCCCCGAACTCGCGCGCCGACTCGGCGATGGCGGCCGCCACGTGGCCCGCGTCGGCCCGGCAGATCTGGCCCTCGGCTCGGATTCCAACGGCGCGCAGCTTGTCGACGGTCTCACCGAGCAGCTTCTCCGCCTCGCTTCGCATCTCCACGTCCCACACGCCGTGGCGGTGGTGCACCTCGAGGTTCCAGACATGAACGACACGTACCTCGGCCGATGACGCGCGCGCCAGAGATGCTGTGACCGCGACAGCGGCTTTCGCCTGGTCGCTTCCGTCGGTGGCCAGAAGAATCCGGCCGAAACCCTGGTTGCTCATGCCCCAAGCTTTCCAGAGGGGGTCGTTCGCCAGTAGGGTCCATCGCCCCACTGACTGAGGGCCAACTGTCGTAGATTCGCCATCGATGGCAGGCCCGGCGGACCGCAAGGACGTGCTGCTCGAGGCGGGCTTGAGCTTGGCCTCGGAACTGTCGCTTCCGATCGTACTGCAGCGTATCGTCGACGTCGCCGCGCAGCTCACCGACGCCCGCTACGGGGCGATCGGCGTCATCGGCGAACACGGCTTCCTCGTCGAGTTCGTGACGACGGGCATCTCAGCAAGGGAGCGTCGCCAGATCGGCGCGCTACCGCAGGGGCACGGGATCCTCGGCCTGCTCATCCAGGATCCGCGACCGGTCCGCATCCGGGACATCGCAGGGCACGAGAAGTCGGTCGGATTTCCAGCTCACCACCCGGCGATGCGTTCATTCCTGGGCGCGCCGGTCCAGGCCATGGGACGGGTGTACGGGAACATCTACCTGGCGGAGAAGCGCACCGGAGATGAGTTCAGCGAGGAGGATCAGGAATCGCTCGTCGTGCTTGCCACGCAGGCGGGCGTGGCGATCGCCAACGCTTCGATGTACGAGGAGATCCGCTCCCGCGAGCGCTGGCTGGACGCTCTCCGCGACATCACAGACCAGGTGCTCGGCGGTGCCGGCCGCGGCTCCCTCCTGGAGAAGATCGCCGAGCATGCACTTGAGCTGGCGTCGGCGGACGTGGCGACGATCATCACGGTAAGCGGCACTCCGGGTCAGCTGGTGGTGGCCGCCTCGGTCGGCGCCCGGTCTGCGGAGCTGCTCGGCCAGACCATGCCGGCCGACAGCTCGATCTCGGGCGAGGTGATGCGCGTCGGGCGATCGCTGGTGTTCGCTGACCTCAGCTCCGATTCGCGAGCCTTCCAGCCCATAGTCCGGTTGGGCCGCCACGGACCCGGGCTGTTCGTGCCGCTGCGGGTGCCGGGGGGGGCGGCGGGCACGCTGATGGTCGCCAACCTAAAGGGAGGACGCCGGTTCGACGAGGAGACGCGGCGGATCGTGGAAAGCTTCACCGACCAGGCTTCGGTGGCGCTCGAATTCGACAAGGCGCAGGCCGACCTGCGTCGCCTCGGCTTGATGGAGGAGCGCGAGCGCATCGCCAAGGAGTTGCACGACGGCATCATCCAGTCGGTGTTCGCGGTCGGGATGAACCTTCAGGGGACCGCACTGCTTGCCGGTTCGCCCGACACCGCGGCCCGGATCGAGAGCTCGGTCGAAGAGCTGGACAAAGTCATTCGCGATCTTCGCAATTACATCTTCGGCCTGCGCCCCGGCATCCTGGCGGACCGCCAGCTCGACCAGGCGATGCGCGTACTGGGACAGGACCTCGAATCGCGCTCACACATTGCGGTGACGGTGGAGGTCGACGCTGCAGTCGCCGCCGCGCTCTCGTCGCGCTCGACCGACATCGTCCAGCTCACCCGGGAAGCGCTGTCGAACGTCTCCCGGCATGCACAGGCGTCAATGGTCCGGATGAGCCTCGGGCGCAGGGGGTCGACCGCGCTGCTGGAGATCGAGGACAACGGCGTCGGCTTCGACACGGGCGATGGAACCGTGGGCAATGGACTGCGCAACATGCGGGAGAGGGCTTCGTCTTTTGGCGCCACCCTCGAAATCTCGAGTACGGCCGGAAGGGGAACACGTTTGCTCGTGCAGATGCCGATTCGAGAAGGCTGAACAGGGCCGAAAGGTCCATTCGAATCGGGACCAGTGGCCTTACGCAACGAGGGAGCGGGATGCGAACATGAGTGCAATGCCCCAGACTCGAATCCGGATCTTGCTGGTCGACGACCACGAGGTGGTGCGCGACGGAGTCAAGTCCCTGATCAACGCCAACGATGATCTCACGGTGGTCGCCGAGGCAGGTTCTGTCCAGGAGGCGATCGACCAGGCCGTGCGGACGCGGCCGGACGTGGTTGTCATGGACGTGCGGCTGATCGACGGCAGCGGCATCGAGGCCACTCGCGAGATCCGCGCTCGCCTCGAGAAGACACAGGTTCTGATGCTCACGTCATTCGCCGACGATGAAGCGCTTTTCGCTTCGATCATGGCCGGCGCGGCGGGTTACGTCCTCAAGCAGATCCGGGGCGGCGAGCTGGTCCGTGCCATCCGCGAGGTCGGAGCCGGCAAGAGCCTGCTCGACCCGGAAGTCACCAAGTCGGTGCTCGAGCGCCTGCGCAAGGGCAAGACGATGCGCGACGAAAAGCTGGCCCGGCTCTCGGCGCAAGAGGAGCGCATCCTCACGCTCGTCTCGCAGGGCATGACCAACGGCCAGATCGGCAAGGAGCTTCGGCTCGCCGAGAAGACGGTCAAGAACTACGTGTCGACGATTCTCTCCAAGCTCGAGGTCGCCCGGCGCGCGGAAGCTGCGGCATACCTGGCGCGACACACGACGACGCCGGGCTCGAACGGCTAGCTACCCCGGCTTCCGGGCCTCGCCCTTCAGGGCTTTCTCGAGGCGGGCAGCAATCGACTCCGCCAGCTCCTTGACCGTGCCCTCCGCCACGTTGTGCATCAACGCCTGGTCCAGCTGGCGACCCAGGCTCCCCAACGGTGGCTGATACATCCCGCTGACCGTGAGGCGGGTCACGTCCCGATCGGACGGCGAGAGCTCGATCTTTCCCGTCATCTCGGGAAACAGCTTCTCGGGGAACGTCGCCTTCCAGGTCAGCGGGATCACGGTCCAGGTCGAGGTCTTCACCGGCTCACCGAGTTCCACCGTCACGCGTTTGCGAATCGGCAGACCGGCGACGTGCACCCCCACCCTAGTGACATTCTTGTCGCCGATGCGTGGGAACCATTTGCGCGGCCCCTCCAGCAACGCATCAGAGCAAGCCTTGATGGGGTGATCGACGTGCTCGGAGTGCTCGATGTACATGTCCGCGGACTCAGACCGGGCGCCGCTTCGGACCGCCGCCCAGCCTCTTGGTGATCGCCCTGATGGGGTCGAAGTAGACATCGTCCATTCGCTCCTTGAGCGGGATGATGGCATTGTCCGTGATCTTGATGTGCTCGGGGCACACCTCGGTGCAGCACTTGGTGATGTTGCAGTAGCCAACGCCCGCCTTTCCCTTCAGCATCGGCCGGCGGTCGAGCACGTCCTTTGGATGCATGTCGAGGCTGGCGATCCGGACCATGAAGCGTGGACCATAGAAGACGCTCTTAGCATCATGGGCTCGCAGCACGTGGCACACGTCCTGGCACAGGAAGCATTCGATGCACTTGCGGAACTCCATCACCCGCTCGACATCCTTCTGCTGCATGCGCCACGGCTCGCTGCTGGTGCTGTCCTTCTCGCTCGGCGTGAACTGCGGGATCTGCTTGTTGACCTCGTAGTTCCAGCTCACGTCCGTGACCAGGTCCTTGATAACCGGGAAGGCCTTCATGGGCCGGACCGTCAGGCTGGTCCCGTAGTCGGTGATGGGCGTCTTGCACATCAGGCGCGGGAAGCCGTCTACCTCGGCCGAGCACGACCCGCACTTGGCCGCCTTGCAGTTCCACCTGACCGCCAGGTCGGAGGCCATGTTGGCCTGCACCCACAGGACCGCGTCCAGCACCACCATGCCTTCTCGCACCGGTACGCGATAAGAGACGACGTCCCCACCGCTGGAATCACCGCGCCATATGTTCAGGTCGAGGTTCGAGATTTCCATCAGTCGGTTATTCGATCTCCTCAGGGGTGTATCGGGCATAGGAATGGTGGATGGCGTCCGCGAGATAACCGGGCATCGGGGCCCGCTTCTCTGCGGTGACCTTCATCCCCTCCGCCGTCTTCTCCGCCACGAAATTGACCATCTCCAGCTGGTCGTCGAGCTTCGGATAATCCGAGCGCGCGTGCGCGCCTCGACTCTCCTTTCTTTCGACGGCGCCTCGGAGCAGCGCTTCGGCGTTGACCAGCATCGACCTCAAGTCGGCGGAGGTGTGCCAGCCGGGGTTGAAGGCGAGGGTCTTCGAACCGCCGGTGCCGCACACAGCGGCGCGGGCGCCGATCTCGCGGATCGCAGTCAGACCCTCCTGGAGCCCCGGACCGTCCCGCACGATCGGCGCGTACTTCGTCATCGCCTCCTGGATCTCGGCCATCAGCTTGTAAGGGCTCTCGCCCGCAGGCCGGTCGAGGGGCGCCATCAGGGCCGCGATCGCCTCCTCCACCTCTTGGTCGTCGAGGGGGGTTTGAGCCGCCGTCGCGTCCGTCTTGGCGGCCGCCGCGGCGCCCTCTCCGGCGCGCTTGCCAAACACGAGCAGGTCGCTCAGGGAGTTGCCGCCCAGCCGGTTGGCGCCGTGCAGCCCTGCAGCGACCTCTCCCGCTGCGAACAGCCCGGGAACGTTGGTGGCGCCGGTTTCCGCGTCCACCCGCACCCCGCCCATCGCGTAATGGATGGTCGGCGCGACCTCCATCGGCTGCTTGGTGATGTCGACGTTGGACAGCTTCAGGAACTGCTCGTACATCGACGGGAGCTTGCTCTTGATGAACTCCGGCTTTCGATGCGTGATGTCGAGGAATACGCCGCCGTGCGGCGTGCCGCGTCCGGCCAGGACCTCAGAGTTGATGGCCCGCGCGACTACATCGCGCGACGAGAGCTCCATACGCTCGTGGTCATATCGTTCCATGAATCGTTCGCCGTCCTTGTTCCGCAGCACGCCGCCCTCGCCGCGCACCGCTTCAGTGATCAGGAGGCCTCGCACGCCAACCGGCCACACCATGCCGGTGGGGTGGAACTGCATCATCTCCATGTCGCGGAGCTGCGCGCCGGCCCCGTACGCAAGCGCGGTGCCGTCACCCGTGCTCTCCCACGAGTTAGACGTGACGCGATACATCTTGCCGGTGCCTCCGGTCGCGAGCAATAACGCAGCGCAGCGGTACAGGATCAGCGAGCCGTCGGAACGGCGGTAGGCGAGCGCGCCCGCGATTCGCCCGTCCGCCTTGA
>DATLUC010000033.1:0-4318 GCA_035533335.1 Candidatus Baltobacterales bacterium | reverse complement strand
GTCATCATCAACTTCTCGACCGGCGCGGTCGGTGTCCCGCCAGAGGAACGAGTGGCACATATCGCGGAGCTCCGTCCCGAGATGGCGGCGCTGAACATGGGGTCGATGAACTACGCGATCTACTCGGAGAAGAAGAAGGCCTTCTATCACGACCACGTGTTCGCGAACCCGTTCAAGGACATCCGGTTCTTCCTCGAAGCCATGAACGCGGCGGGCGTGCGGCCCGAGATGGAGTGCTTCGACGCCGGACACGTCGCCAACACGCGGCCGCTGATCGACCTGGGCGCTCTGCAAGCGCCGTACCAGTTCAGCCTCATCATGGGAGTGCTCGGCGGCATTCCAGGCACCACTCGTCATCTCGTCAACCAGGTCGACTCGCTGCCGCCGCAATCTCACTGGCAGGTGATCGGCATCGGTTTGAACCAGTGGCCGCTCCTGGCGGCCGCGCTCACGATGGGCGGCAACGTCCGCGTCGGATTGGAGGACAACTTCTACGTGGAGGACGGAAGGATGGCGAAAAGCAACGGCGACCTGGTCGAGAAGGCGGCGCGCCTGGCGCGCGATCTGGGCCGGCCGGTCGCAACCGCAGGGGATGCCCGCGACCTCCTTGGTCTGGACGCTCTGCCGCGACCGGCTCCGTCGAGGAGCGCCCGATGACGGAGGTCAGAGCCGAGCTGGTGGGCACTGTCTGGAAGATCACGAGCCAGGTCGGGGCGAGCGTCGCCGAGGAAGACGTGCTGCTGATCCTGGAGGCGATGAAGATGGAGATCTCGGTCACCGCGCCGCGCGCAGGCACGGTGAAGGAGATCAAGGTCAAGGAAGCCGACGTGGTCAAGGAGGGCCAGGTGCTGGTCGTCCTCGAATGAGCCGGGAACTGAAGAACCGGTGAAGCCGGCGCAGCTGCTGTTCGCCCATCACCGGCTGGTCGAACGCGAGCGGACGCTGCGTGACGACATCGAGCGTGTCGAGTCCCGGCTCGCCTCCGACCCGGAGGTGGTCGAGCTCGAGGAGGCGCTGGCACAGGCGCTCGCCGCCCAGGAGGTCATGGCTTCCAGGCTGCGCGACTCCGACCGCGAGCGCGAGGCACACCGCACCAAGCTCCGGTCTCGCGAGAAGGAGCTGATGAGCGGCCGCATCCGCAATCCGACCGAGCTGATGCAGATGTCGGAAGAGGTTGCGCACATGAAGGCCCGGTTCGCCGAGGAAGAGGACGCAGAGCTCCATCTCATGGAGGATGCGGACTCGGCGGACGAGGCGGTGCGTGTCGCGACGGCGCAGCTGGCCGAGACCCGCAAGAGGTCCGCATCCGAGGAGCCGGACCTGAAGAAGGAGCTGGGTGCGTGGCGCGCGGAGCTCGCCGAGGTAGAGAGCGAGCGAGACGAGATCTGGTCACAGGTGCCTCCCGTGGCCCAGGCGGCTTACACGCGCATGCGAATGCATCCTCCGGTCGCAGCGGTGGTAGGCAACCAGTGCCAGGCCTGCCGGGTGACCGTAACGTCGTCAGGGATGCAGCTGCTTCGCAAGGGTTCCGACGACATCGTCCACTGCGAGCACTGCGGCCGCATCCTGGTGCTGAGCTGAGCAAGACGCTTCGCGTCTTCACCGACGGCGCGTCGCGTGGCAACCCCGGACCGGCCGGCCTGGGCGTGGTGATCGAGGACGACCACGGCATGCGACTCCGCGGGCTGCACCGCTGGCTGGGCGTGACCACCAACAACGAGGCGGAGTACCACGCGCTGATCGAAGGCCTCAAAGCCGTCGCCGAATGGAAGCCAGACCGCCTCGAGCTCTATCTGGACTCCAAGCTCGTGGTCGAGCAGGTGTCGGGACGATACAAGATCAAGAAGCCGGAGCTGCAGGTCCTCTGCCGGAAGGCGACCGAGCTGATGCGCTCCTTTGGGGAGGTCGACGTCAAGCACGTCGAGCGTGAGAAGAACAAGGGCGCCGACGCGCTGGCCAACATGGCGATCGACGAGCACGTGAAGAAGGCCAGGTCGGCCGGGTAGGCGCATGACCGATCGACTGGCGGAGCTGCACGTTCACCTCGAAGGAACGGTGCGCCGCGAGACGGCGATCGCCCTGGCATCGGCACACGGCCTGCCGGCACCGCCCGCGTACGAGTACTCGACCCTCGCTGAGTTCCTCTCCGTCTACGGCGTCGTTTGCCGGGCGATGACCACGAGTGAAGACTTCGAGCGGGTCATCCTCGAGCATGCCAGGTCGATGTCGGAGCAGGGAATCGCCTACGCCGAGATCAGCTTCAACCCGGGCCTGCATCCTGGCGACGGTTGGATCGACGGTGTGAGCTCGGGCAGGCGGCGCGCCGAACAAGAGCTCGGCATCGAGATCGCGTGGCTGGTAGAGATGATCCGCGGGGCGCCCCCGGCGGACAGCGAGCGAGCGCTGGAGATCGCGCTTGCCACCGAGGCCGTGGTCGGGATCGGCCTGGTCGGCGACGAGTCGATCTCGGCGGTGCCGATCGTCCCGCTGATCGCACGTGCACGAGGAGCCGGTCTTGGGTTCATGCCTCACGCCGGACAGGTGGGTGGGCCGGGCGTGGTACGAGAGGCGGTCGAGGTCCTGGGCGCTGCTCGCGTGGCGCACGGGGTTTCGGCCGTGCGCGATCCCGAACTGATGGCCCTGCTGGCGGAGCGCTCGATCTGCCTGTGCGTGTGCCCATCGAGCAACGCCCACGTCGGCCTCCGGGCCGAGTACGAGAAGCTGGCCGCCGCGGGCATTCCGGTGACCGTCAACACGGACGACCCCGCCTTCGTCCCGACCACGTTGCCCCGGGAGCTCGACATCGCTGAGATGCAGCACGGGTTGAACAGGGATGCCCTGGTCGCGGCGTCCTGGCAATACCGGTTCACCGGTCCGGCCGAGAAGTAGAGGTCTCGTGGGTAGAATCAGTCCGGGCCGAGGCGGACGGGTGACCGCCGACCTAGTAAGCGGTTGGAGGAAAGTCCGGGCTCCACAGAGCAGGGCGCTGGGTAACTCCCAGTCGGGGCGACCCGAAGGAAAGTGCCACAGAAAATTACCGCCCGGCTGCAACGATCTCCGGAGAGCTGCGGTCGGGTAAGGGTGAAAAGGTGGGGTAAGAGCCCACCGGCGGCCGGGTGACCGGCCGGCCAGGTAAACCCCGCCCGGAGCAAGACCAAATAGGAGGGCGATCACGGCGGCTCGCCGAGCCCTCGGGTATCGGTCGCTCGAGGCGCCGGGAGACCGGCGTCCCAGACAGATGGTCACCGTCCCGAAAGGGATACAGAACCCGGCTTATAGTCCGCTCTCGGCCCACCAACGCCAGTTTTGAATACAAAAAGAGCCCCCGGCCGCGAGACCGAGGGCTCTCCAGTACGCATTCAGTACGCAGCTCGGCTAGGTCTGATCCAGTACGCCGAACTTACTGTCTGCCTTTCGAAGGCCGGTCAGGGCTTCGTTCAGAATGTTGCGGGTCTGCTCGTCGGCGTCCGGCCACAGGTGACCGTAGGTGTCCAGCGTCTCGGTAGCACTCTTGTGGCCGAGCCTGGCTTGGACGAGCTTCACGTTCGCGCCATTGCGGATCAGAAGCGAGGCGTAGAAGTGGCGGAGGTCATGGAGGGTGATCTCGTCCGACAATCCCACCGCCCTTGCCGCCTTCCTGAACCATCCAACCTTCGGCCCGCCACCGTATGCGCGGGTGAGGTCAAGCGCCTTTCCGTCTGGCGTGGTGAAGATCAAGCCTCCGGTGGTCGGATTGGCTGCCAGATGACGACTGAGGGCTTCTAAGACGCCGTCATCGAGTGGCACTGTCCGAACGGAGGACGCCGTCTTCGGAGCTTTCCAGGCAGCCTCTCCGTTCCGCGTCGCGAGCTGGCGGTCAATGGTGACGTGACGCCGCAGAAAGTCGATCCTGTCGAGCGTGACGCCGAACGCCTCCCTCGCCCGCGCACCGGTCCCGGCGAAGAAGTGGATGAGTGGCCGGTAATTCTCGGGAACGGCCTCCATGAGCTTTGCTACCTGCTCGATCGTCAAAGGCACCACGCGCTTCTTTGCGATCTTCGGCAGGTGGATGTCAACGCATGGGGTCTTCGCGATCAGGCCATCGCGGACGGCGGCCTTCATCATCGTCGCGAAGAACGAATAGGTCTTGGTCACAGTGGCGGGGGCTAGTGTCCTCGCGATTCCGGCCACCCATCCCTGAACGTCCGAGGGCCTGACCGACGCGATCGGATGCTCACCAAGAGCGGGGTAGAGGTGGACACGCAGTGCGCCCTCCACATCACGCGCGCTCGCCGGGCTGTGCTGTAGCTGCGCCTTACGCCACTGCTCGGCGTAGGTG
>DATLUC010000032.1:0-7603 GCA_035533335.1 Candidatus Baltobacterales bacterium | reverse complement strand
GGACGATCGCGGTTCCCGTGGGTACAATGTCGGCACTCTCGAAGATCGCTCATGCGGAGGTGACTTAGTTTTGGCCGTCGCACCAGCTCCAGCAAGACCCCGACCAGGCGGTGGTCGGCTCTTCATCATCGTCGGCTTGCTTCTCGCCGTCCTTGCCTTCGGCGGAGTGTTCCTGCTCGGTAACACGTTCGGCGGGGGCGGAGGCGGTGGTGGCCCGACCACGACTGTCGTGGTAGCCAAGCAGGCCATTCCGTTGCGCCACTCCATCACCACGGCCGACCTCGAAACTGCCAAGGTGTCGGGCGCTTTCACCAGCGCCAACAACACCTACACGAACATCAGCGATGTCAAGGGTCTGATCGCCGAGATTCAGATCACCAAAGGATCCGTGATCACGTCGGACATGTTGGCGAGGGATATCAACCTCGTGCCCGCGGGCTCGGCGCCCGCCTACCTGCCGCTGGCGAGCGGCTACGTCGCCATGACCATCCCGACCGGTGAGCAGCAGGGCGTTGCCGGCCACATCAGCGTCGGCGACTACATCACCGTGATCGCATCCTCGAGCTTGCAGATCTTCGCGACTGGCGGCACGTCGTCGCCCGGCCTCCAGAGGACCGTGAGCAAGACGATATTCACGAACGTCCACGTGATCGGCCTCGGCCCGGCGACGGCCAACGTGCAGCCTGCCGGTGGTGCGGCCACCGTGGGAGGAACCCAGGCCACCAGCGGCGTGACCTCCAGCCTGACCATCGAGGTGACCCAGTGCGACGCCGAGTACTTCACCTGGTTCCTCGGCAACATGACCCTGCGCTACACGCTCGAGTCGTTCAAGGACTACTTGGCCCAGCCGCCCAGTGCCCCGGACCCCACCTGCGCGACCGTCGATGCGGCCGGGGGCGTCAGCGGGAAGGAAGTCGACGCCAAGTTCCATTTCACGAGCCTCTGACCTAGGCCGGATGGGTCTACTCGATAGGGTCAAGCAAAACCAGACTGTTCCCCCGGCGGGGCCGGCCTCGAACGGCCCCGCCACAGCCACCATGCCGGGTGGCGCGGCCACGTATGCGCCGACGACCGCCATCCCTTCCTCGGCGATTCCGGTCGCCGCGCCCGCGCCCGCGCCGGTCATCTCGCTCTCACAGCGCGCGGTGGCAAGCGGCGCGGATCTCACGCCGGCGTTCACGGCGGCCAAGGTCCAGATTCACGCCCGGCTGATCGAGAAGTTCGCAGACCAGATCGACTCCAGCAACAAGCCCGGGGTCAGGGAAAAGATCGTCGAGCTCGCCGAGGAGTATTTCCGAACCACGGCGATGACCATGACCAAGACCGACAAGGAGCGGCTGGTCGATTCGGTCCTGGACGACGTGCTCGGCCTGGGGCCGCTCGAGGCGCTTCTCGCCGACCCGAACATCACCGAGATCATGGCCAATCATCCAAAGCAGATCTACGTGGAAAAGGCCGGCGAGCCGACGCTGTCCGCGGTCACCTTCGAGTCCGAGCGCCAGATGCGCCAGGTCATAGACCGCATCGTCAGCCTCGTCGGCCGCCGTGTTGACGAGTCGACACCGATCTGTGACGCGCGCCTGAAAGACGGCTCACGTGTCAACGTGGTCATCCCGCCCATCGCGCTCAAGGGCCCGTGCCTGACGATCCGAAAGTTCGCCAAGGAAAAGTGGGGCCCGGCGGATGTCGTCAACCGGTTCCACTCCTCGAGCCCCGAGATCATGACCTTCCTGCGCTCGTGCGTGCGGGCCCGCATGAACATCCTGGTCTCTGGCGGCACCGGGTCCGGAAAGACCACGCTGCTCAACATCCTGTCGTCTTTCATCCCCGAGACCGAACGGCTGATCACGTGCGAGGACGCCGCCGAGCTCCAGCTGCAGCAGCCTCACTGGATCCAGCTCGAGTCGCGCCCGCCCAACGTCGAGGGCAAGGGCGCAGTTCCGATCCGCGAGCTCGTCAAGAGCTGTCTGCGTATGCGGCCCGACCGCATCATCGTCGGTGAGTGCCGCGGCGGGGAGGCGCTGGACATGCTCCAAGCCATGAACACCGGCCACGATGGATCGATGTCGACGCTGCACGCCAACAACCCTCACGAGGCCCTGGTCCGGCTCGAGACGCTGGTCCTCCAGGCGGGGCAGGACCTGCCTTCGCGGGCCATCCGTGAGACGATCGGCGCGGCGATCCACCTGATCGTCCAGCAGTCCCGCCTTCGGGGCGGCGTGCGCCGGATCGTCAGCGTGGCCGAGATCCTCGGGATCAAAGACGGCGACGTGCAGTACCAGGAGCTGTTCACCTTCAAGCAGGTCGGCGTGAGCGCCGAGGGCAAAGCGGTCGGCTATCACACCGCGACTGGGGTGGTGCCGTTCCGGATGGAGCACCTCAGGGCCGAAGGCGAGGAGATTCCGGAGGACATCTTCATACCCAACCAGCAACCGGCGCCGGATAAGCTGTACTGACCCTTTAGGAGGTCTACATGTCCTTCCCCGTGGTATTCGGGCTGATCGCCTTCGCAGGCATCTTCCTCTTGTTCCTCGGCATCAGCCAGATGCGGCGCGCCGCGGGCGGCTCCGAGGATTTCCAGGCGCGCCTGGCCGCCTACGGCGTGACGACGGCGGGGGCGCAGGCCCTGCCGCCCTCCACCGGGATGCGGGACACGCTCAACCGGCTGTTCCAGCCCGCTGCCGACCGTGTCGGTCGCGGCAACGCCAAGAAGGGCAAGCCGTCGGTCCAGGAGCAGCTGCAGCGCGCTGACCTGAAGCTGCGCACTTCCGAGTTCTTCATGATCCAGATCGGCAGCACGGTCCTGTTGGTGTTGATCTCGCTCATCCGGTTCGGCCTGCCTCTGGGCGGCCTGATCCAGATGATCGTCTTCGGGTTCGTCGGCTACTTGATCCCGGGCTTCTACGTTCGCTATCGCATCAGCCACCGCCTGAAGGCGTTCGATGCGCAGCTCGGCGACACCCTGACGCTGCTCTCCAACGCGCTCAAGGCCGGCTATTCGTTCGCCCAGGCCATCGACACCGTGGCCAAGAACGCGGTGCCGCCGATCGCCGACGAGTTCGGTCGCGCCGTGCGCGAGATGAACCTCGGGGGCTCGCCGGACGAGGCGCTGCAGAACATCACCAAGCGAATCGCCAGCGCCGACTTCGACCTGGTCGCGACCGCGTACTCGATCCACCGCACGGTGGGCGGAAACCTGGCCGAGATCCTGGACAACATCGCGTACACGATCCGCGAGCGGGTGCGCATCAAGGGCGAGATCGCGACGCTGACCGCGCAGGCGCGCGCCTCGGGCACCCTGATCACCTTCCTGCCCCTGGTGCTCGCCCTGTTCATGTACTTCGTGACCCCGACCTACTTCAGGCCGATGTTCGAGAACTTCGTCGGTTGGGTGCTGATCGCGATCGGTGCCTTCATGATCTTCATCGGCAACCTGATCATCCGCCGCGTCGTGGCGATCGAGGTATAGCCGATGACGACCACCCTGCTCTTTGCCCTGATCTGCGGCGGCGGCGTGATGCTGATCTTCATCGGCCTGGCCCGCACACCATCCACCAACACCGCGGAAATGGTCCAGCAGCGCCTGTCCGTGTACGGTGGCGAGAAACCGCTGACGCTCGAGGAGGTTGAGCTGCAGCGGCCGTTCAGCGAGCGCTTCCTGCGACCTTCGATCGAGCGGCTGGGCTCTCTGCTTTCTCGTTCCACGCCGCAGAAGGCGCGCCAGGATCTCATGAACCGCCTCGACCTGGCGGGGCGTCCCGGCAACCTGACCCCTGAAGACTTCGCCGCCGTACGTATCGTCGCGGCCGCGGTGATGGCGGCAATCGGCCTCGGCCTTGGGCTGCTGCTGGGGACCCCGGTGTACCTGATCATCTCGTTGGCGGTCGGGGCGATCCTCGGCTACTACCTCCCGGTGCTGTGGTTGAAGCAGAAAGTGGACGCCCGCCGGTCGGAGATCCAAAAGGGCCTGCCGGACGCGATGGACCTCCTGGTGATCGCCGTCGACGCCGGGCTCGGTTTCGACGCCGCGCTCGCGCGCGTCACCGACAAGTACAAGAACGCGCTCTCCGAGGAGTTTGCCAAGGTCCTGCGCGAGGTCAGCCTGGGCCGGCCCCGGATGGAGGCCATGGACGAGATGGGCAGGAGCAGCGGGGTCGACGACCTGCACAACTTCATCCAGGCCGTGATCCAGTCCGAGCAGTTCGGCACCGGGATCGGCAAGATCCTGCGCATCCAGGCCGACGAGATGCGCCGCAAGAGGCGCCAGCGGGCGCAGGAAAAGGCCGCGCAGGCCACGCTGAAGATGATGCTGCCCATGGTCGGCTGCATCTTCCCGACGCTGTGGATCGTCCTCCTCGGGCCCGCCGCGCTGATCCTCATGAAGCCAAGGTCCTAAAGACTGCTTCATTCGCTGCTCCCCAGCATCCCCGCGTGGGAGCTGGTAGTTCGCGCCGTCATCATCTATGTCGCGCTGCTGGTCGCTCTGCGCCTGTTCGGCAAGCGCGAGGTGGGCCAGTTCACGCTCTACGACCTGGTCTTCATCCTGCTGGTCGCCAACGCCCTGCAGCCGGCGATCACCGGACCGGACACTTCGCTGGTCGGAGGCCTGATCCTCGTGGTCGCCCTGGTGGGCACCAACTACCTCGTCGGACGGCTTGACAGCCTGCCTCGGCTGCATCGGCTGTTCACGCCGGCGCCGGCCGTGATCGTGCGTAACGGGAAGTACCTGCCGGACGTCATGCGGCGCCAGGGGGTGGACCAGGACGAGATCGAGATGGCGATCCGCGAGCACGGCATCAAGGACGTGAAGGACGTGCAGCTCGGCGTGCTCGAGTCCGACGGCACCATCTCGATCGTCCCCGAGGGTTCTGTGATGCAGCGGACCAAGCACCGCGTGCGCTTCAACCGCCGCACCTAGCCGGCGTCTACTCGGCGGTCAGGAAGTCGATGGCGGCGATCTTGAACTCGCGGGCTGGCACTGCGCTCATGTGGTCGCGTCCGGGAATCGTCACCAGGCGGGCTGAGGGGATCAGCTCGACGAGCTCGGGCGCGTCGCGAGCGAGCTCATCCCTGTCTCCGACCACGACCAGGATCGGCGTGCTGATGGCAGCGAGCCTGCGCGCGTCGGGGATGGGGCGCAACCCGGTGATGCACGCCGCCAGCGCTTTGAGGTCGTTGGTCGGCCGGGCGGAGGCGAAGCGGTAGAAGGTCTGTGCGATCGGATCGTCCGTGGGTTCGCCGCGCAGGAACGATTCGGCGATCGCGCCCGCGCTTGCGATCGCACCTGCCGAGCCGAGGCCTCCAAGCACGGCGCGTGACACACGCTGCGGAAAGTCCAACGCGACCTGCAGGCCGATTCGCGCGCCCATCGAGTAGCCGAGGTAGCGTGCGGACGGGACGCCGACGTGGTCGAGCAGGCGCGCCACGTCTGCGGCCATGACCTCGACCGAGTAAGCCGCCTGGTCGTGGGGCTTGTCGCTGTGCCCGTGACCCCGGCAGTCGAGCCCGAACACCCGAAATCCGGAATTGGTCAGGGTCTCCTGCCACCTGGTGCCGACCCAGTTGAGCCGGTAGTCCGACGCGAAGCCGTGCACGGCGACCAGGGGCGCCCCGCTCTCAGATCCGTGCACCTCGTAATGGAGTCGGATGCCGTCGCTGTCGAAATCCATGCGCCGCCATTACGCTAGTCGATCGCTATGGCGGGACGGCGAGCGGTGCACGAACGTACGGGAAGGACGCTGGCGGAGGACCTCGAGGCGGCCACGTCAGTGGTCGCGCTCACGGCGGGCCTCATGTTTCGCCGCACGCTCGAGCCAGGCCGCGGCCTGTGGCTCAACCCATGCAACGGCATCCACATGATGTTCATGAGGTTTCCGATCGACGCCGTCTTCCTCGACAAGAACGAACGCGTGAGAAAGGTCTATCGAAGGCTGCCGCCGTGGTGGGGGGTGGTGTGGCTGGTGTGGGGCGCGCGCAGCGTGCTCGAGCTCCCTTCGGGGTCGATGGCGGACATCGACCTGCAGCGCGGCGACCAGATCGTCATCACCTGACGCCGGTCCGCGGGCTGTTAAGAAGGTCTTGACCCCCTTCTTAACCTCGGCATGTGAGCGTCGACCTGCTCGAGCTGTTTCTGCCGCCATGCCGGACCGTGGGCTCGTGGCTCTGCGCGCGCTGCCGCGCCTGGATCCGTCGGCTCGAAGAGCCCCTGTGCCGCCGCTGCGGGGTCGAGGTCGAGTCGGCGCGCGCCGGATGCGGCTGCCGCTCCCGGCTGCGGAGCATCGCCAGGATGCGGTCGGCGGCCTATGAGGGCCCCGTCGAGTCGGCGATCCACCGCTTCAAGTAGCAGGGCTGGCGCCGTCTGGCGGCCCCCTCGCGCTGCTGATGGCCGAGCGCCTGGCCGTCGAGGGATTGGCGGCCCGGTTCGTGCTGGGTGTGCCGCTGCACCCGAACCGCCTGCGCGAGCGCGGGTTCAACCAGGCCGACCTCCTGGCCCGTGAGCTGCGACGTCGCCGGGCCCTGGAGGCGCCGCCCGGTGAGCTCGTCAGGACCCGCCAGACGCCTCCCCAGGTCGGCCACGGCCGGATCTGGCGCCTGGCCAATGTGCGGGCTGCTTTCGAGTGGAGGGGGGAGTCGCTGGAGGGCATTTCGGTGCTCCTCGTGGACGACGTGGCCACCACCGGCGCCACCCTCGGCGCATGTGCACGCGCGTTGCGCGCGGCAGGCTCCGGACCCGTAATGGGGATCTCAATCGCGAGGGTTAACGTATAGTTGGCGCTCGGTTCATCAAATCGCGAGCGGAGGCTAGCGAATGGCAGTTCGGATCCCCGGTATCAACATCGATGAGTACTACCAGCAGCTAGGGCCCATCGAGCCCCTGATTCGCGACGACCGTGTGACCGAGATCATGGTCAACGGCAACGACCACGTCTACGTCGAGATGGCGGGCAAGGTCGTGCTCACCAACATCAAGTTCGTCGACGAGGATCAGCTCCTCAACGTGATCCAGTTCATCGTGCGAACCGTTGGCCGCCGCATCGACGAGCGTCAGCCCCTGTGTGACGCCCGCCTGGCAGACGGCTCGCGTGTCAACGCTGTGATCCGGCCGCTCGCGCTCAACGGCCCGCTTCTCACCATCCGTAAGTTCTCGCGGGACCCGTTCCAGGTCGAAGACCTGATCCGGTTTGGCAGCTGCAACGAGGCGGGCTTCGGCTTCCTCAAGGCGGCGGTCCTGGCCAAGGCCAACATCATCGTGTCGGGTGGGACCGGCACCGGTAAGACGACGTTCCTCAACGTGCTCTCGGGCTTTATCCCGGTGGAGGACCGCATCGTCACGATCGAGGACGCGGCCGAGCTGCAGCTCCACCAGGAGCACGTGTGCCGCCTGGAGACCCGCCCCAAAGACATCAACGGCGAGGGCGAGGTGACCATCCAGCGCCTCGTCATCAACGCCCTGCGCATGCGACCAGAGCGCATCGTCGTCGGGGAGTGCCGCTCGGGCGAGGCCCTCGACATGCTCCAGGCGATGAACACCGGCCACGACGGCTCGATGACCACCCTCCACGCCAACAGCCCACGCGATGCGCTGGCCCGCCTCGAGACGCTG
>DATLUC010000031.1:0-119502 GCA_035533335.1 Candidatus Baltobacterales bacterium | reverse complement strand
TCGACCAGCTCTCCCACGGCTATGCCGTGAACAGGGGAATGCCGCCGGCGACCTCGATCACCGCGCCGGTGATGTAGCCGGCCTCGTCAGAGCACAGGAATGCGATCGTGTTGGCGATGTCGTCGGGCTGGCCGAACCGCTTGAACACGGTGCGTGCCCGGAAGCGCTCGTAGAGCGGGTTCGTTTCGGCCGCGGCCTTGCCGGCCTCGGATTCGATGATGCCAGGCGCGATCGCATTGGACGTGATGTTGTGGCGGCCGCCCTCGAGGGCCGCCGTCTTGGCGAGGCCGATCAGCGCCGCCTTGGTCGACGAGTAGCTCGCCTGCCCGAAGCCGCCGAGCGTGCCTGCGATAGAGGACATGAAGATCAACCGGCCGAATTTGTTCTCGACCAGGTACGGCCAGACCTCTTTGGTGCAGTTGAACGCGCCGGTGAGGTTCACCCGCACGTCGCGGTCCCACAGCTCGTAGGACTGGTTGGGGATCTGCGCGGCGTGGTCGAGCGTGGCCGCGTTGTTGACCAGGATGTCGATCTTTCCGAACTCCTGCCGGACCTTCTTGAACACGTCGCGGACCTGTTCGCGGTTGGTGACGTCCATCTTGATGGCCAGCGATTTGCGGCCCATCTTGCGGATCTCTTCGGCGGTCTGGTTGGAGTGCACCCAGCCCTGCGACACCGCCACCTGAGCGAGCATGCTGCCCTGCGCCTCGGCGGTTTTCTGCAGGTCCGGGTCGTCCTCGACCAGGACGTCGGTGATCACCACGTCGGCGCCCTGGCGCGCGAGGGTGAGGGCGTCCTGGCGGCCGAGGCCACGCGAGGCGCCGGTGATGACTGCGACTCTTCCCGTTAGGTCAAACATCTTCTTCTCCATGATTCAAATAGGTCACCTCCCCGCTAGCGGGGAGGGTGGCGCCCAGCGCCGGGTGGGTAAGCCCAACTGCCACGACAGCTACTTCAATCTGACGGTGCCGCGCGAGCCGGTGATGGCCCGCGAGATCACGAGTCTCTGGATCTCGGCGGTGCCTTCCCAGATCTGGTAGATCTTGGCGTCCCGAAACCACTTCTCGACCGGGTACTCCTTGATGTAGCCATAGCCCCCAAGGACCTGGATGGCGTCAGTCGTGACCTCCATCGCGACGTCCGCGGCGAAGACCTTGGCCATGGATCCCTCGGCCCTTTCGAATGGCTTGCCTTGCGTCGCCATCCAGCCGGCGCGCCACGTGAGCAGGCGCGCAGCGTCGATCTTCACCGCCATGTCGGCCAGCTTGAAACCGACGCCTTCGTGCTGCCATAGCGGTTTGCCGAACTGCTTACGGTCCTGCGCGTACTCGAGCGCGAACTCGTAGGCGGCGCGGGCGATGCCGAGCGCGCCCGCGGCGACGCCTGGGCGCGTCGCCTCGAGAGTCATCAGCGCGCCCATCGCCCCAGGCCCGGCATTGTCCGCATCCGGCTCGCCGCCCAACCGGTGGTCCAGCGGAACGTGGCAGTCCTCAAGGATGACCTGCGCGGTGTGGCTGGCGCGGACGCCGAGCTTCTGCTCCTTGCGGCCCATGCGAAGACCGGGCGTGTCCTTCGGCACCAGGAACGACGCGATCCCCGCCGGACCCTTCGAAGGGTCCGTGTTGGCGTAGATGACGTGATAGTCGGCGATGCCTCCGTTGGTGCAGAACTGCTTGGTGCCGTTGAGCACGTAGCCGTCGCTCACGCGCGTGGCGCGCGTCTTCATCGAAAGCGCGTCTGAGCCGGAGTCGGGTTCGGTCAGACCCAGCCCGCCCAGCACCAGCCTGTCGGGGTTGGTGAACTCGGGCAGCCAGCGCTTCTTCTGCTCCTCTGTCCCGCTGGCACGTATACCCGCCATGGCGAGCGCCATCGACTGGATGCAGACCGCGATGCCCGCGCAGCCCCAGCTCAGTTCCTCGTTCAGGATGAGCTCGGTCAGGAAATCCAGGCCCTGGCCGCCGTACTCCTCCGGAATAAAGGCCGCCGGGCTGAGACCCAATCGATGCGCCTTCTTGACGACCTCGTATGGGAACTCCTCAGTCTCGTCGAAGTGCGCGGCGACCGGCCTGATCTCCTTCTCCGCGAACTCGTGCGCCAGGTCGCGAATCGCCTCCTGCTCCTGCGACAGCGAGAAATCGAGCGACATCTAAGCGAACTCGGCGATGGATTTCGTCAACACTGCCTCTCCTCTCTGGTTGTTGGCGCTCAAAACGAGGCGACCCGGCGCCGTGGTCTCGGCGGCGAACGTCACCGTGTCGCCGGGCTCGACCATGCCGGCGAAACGGCAGTACAGGCGGCGCAGGCGTTCCGGTCCCCCGGCCGCGTCTGCCGCGACCGTCGCCATCAAGCCCATCTGCAGCATGCCGTGGGCGATCACGCCTGGCAGGCCGACCGACTTGGCGAACTCGCCGTCCAGGTGGATCGGGTTGCGGTCGCCGGAAGCCTCCGCGTACGCCGCGATCTGGTCCGTCGTGAAAGTGACGCGCTTCTCGGTCATGGGCGGATCACGAACAGCGCCCGCGACCGGCAGAGCGGCGCGCCGTCCGCACCGGCCGTCTCGGTCTCGAAGGTCAAAAAGCGCATACCGCGCCGGCTGGTGTCGGACACGACCCGGCCGCGGGAGGTGACCGTCTCACCCACCTGAGGATGGCGCTCCCACGCGAACTCCTGGTCCGCGTGCAGAAGCTTTGCGAAATCGACGGCCGCCTCCTCGTCGCCGAAGAGCTGAGGAGCCGTGGCACCGAGCGAGTAGACGGCGGCGAATGTCGGAGGCACCCCGTCGGCCATGTCGGCTCCGATCGCGCGCGCAAAAGCGGCCACCCGCTCTGCCTCGATCTCGAATGTGACGGGCGGGTACATCCGCCCGGCGACCCCTGTGGCACCCGCCTCTGACACGCGCTTCAGGTTAGAGACTCCGGGTCAGCCCCGGTTGGGTCGGAAGCGAGCGAAAACTCGACGGAGCATGAGCGGGCGCAGCGCGGTCCACGCCTCCATCACGGCGGCGCGCGTCGTGGATGCTTCCTCGGGAGGGGCGTATGCGGCGACCACGAAGCCCGTCGCGAGGGCGCCGACCGGTTCGGCGGCCTCGGGGAAAGTTCGCTGCAACCGCCGGCTGAGCTCCAGTGGAGTCTCCCCCGGCCGGCGTTCGGCCCCTGCGAGGCTCGCCAGGGACAGCGTGCGCTTCCATACCGCCATCACCGTTCGCGGGCGCAGGTATCGCGTGAGCGCGGCGAGCAGGAGGAGCACCATCGCCAGCAATACCGCGACCACCTTGGTCAGGGTGCTCGCGTCAGGGATGTGAAGCGCGAAGCTGGCGCCACCACCAGGCAGGGAGCCGCCGTTCTGGTTGCCCCCCTGGCGTCCGGGACCGACCAGGCCGACACCCCCTCCGGCGCCCCCTCCGGCCGAGATGTCGCATCCGTTGTCGCGCACGCACAGGTTCGCGCCGCTGCTGCCGCGGGTGATCTGCGCATAGCCGCCCGAGGCAGGGGTGGGTTCGAACGAGATCCAGCCGTAGGTCGGGAAGTACGACTCGACCCAGGTGTGGGCGTCGTCGCCGCGGACGACGTAGCTCTGCGACGCCTGGTCGAACTGTCCCGGCCCGAAACCGTTGACCAGCCTGGTCGGTATGCCGAGCGAACGCAGCATGTCGCCCATGGCCGACGCGAAGAACTCGCAATAGCCCTGCTTCGAGTCGAAGAGGAAGTAGTCGATCGGATCGCGGCCGGCCGGTGTACGCGGCGGAGTGAGCGTGTACGTGAAGTTGTCACGCAGGTAGGCCTCGATGGCGGTCGCCTGGTCATAGGGGTTCACCGCGCCCGCCTGGTCGACGATCGATTGCGCCAGGGCGTGGATGCGGGCGAGCACGGCCGGGCTGCGGTAGCTCGACGCGGGCAGGGTCTCAAACTGCTGCACCCAGTCGGGGTAGGAGGTACCGGCCGCCTTGAGCTGCACCTCGGTCGCCGTCGAGTACTGCACCGCGACCTTGTAGGCCCCGCTCGACGTCGGTGGCGACAGCGTGGACAGCCGGTCGATCGACATGAGCTGGCCGGACGTGTCGACCCTCAGGGGGACCTGCGACGCCGAGGACTCGCGGTCGACCCACAGGAGCTCGTCCGGGTAGAACAGGATGTTCGCGTTTCCGATCGGCGGGCGCAGCATCTGGATGTCGAAACCAGCCTCCGCGAGCGCCTGGTAGTCCTCTCCAAAGACCGGGACCTGGTTCGTGTGGACTGGAACGTTGAGGCCGCCGAGCCCGGCGTAGCGCCACTCCCCCGCCTGCGTCACGGTCTCGTCGACGCCGCGGAAGTATCTCGGGCCTGCATAGGTGCCCACGACCTTGTACGTGAAGACGATGTCGCGCGTGCGAAGCAGCGCGCCATCGAGGGAGACGTCGGTCGAGAATCCAGTCGTCCCGGTGATGCCGGAACCGTTGCCGGTGAGGATGCCCGGGTGATTGAGGCGCCCCTGGAGCACGGCCCAGTTCGTGAACAGGCTGGATTCCGCATCGACCGTGCGGTCGACGGTGGAGAGTGGCGGCAGCATGATCCCGAGCACGATGAGCGCGGCCATCGCGACCAGGCCGCTCTCCCAGAAATCCCACCGCGCGTCGCCCGTGAGCTTCACGTGCGCGCGGTCGGCACTGACGATCGAGCCCGAGTAGTTGCTCCAGAGCAGCAGCGCCAACGTCAGGACCAGCACCGAGAGCGTGTAGCCGTTCTGGTCGCCGGGTACGGCGTCGTTGAGCAGGTTGGTGGCGAAAGCCGCCGCTCCCGGGATCAAACCAAGCATCGGTTTGCGCCAACGAAGGACGCACCAGCTGAGCCACGCACCGGTGACCCACATCAACACGCAGATCAAGAACAGGTAGAAAGACGGGTCGGTGCTCGCCGAGCCATCCGCGATTCGCGACCACCAGACCGTCAGCGGGTGAAGCGAAACGCCAGTCGGGCCGACGATGCTCCCGTCAAGAGGGTGGGCCCGGTGGATCACAGCCGCGGCGCCGTTCCACGCGAGGATCGGGGCCAGGACGAGGCCGGCGCCGAGACCGACCGGCCACGGGATCCGTAGCAGGGCCAGAACGCCGACCAGAACGGCGCCCGCGAGCGCAATCGGGATGATCACATCGATCCCGGCGACCCAGCCCGCGGCGGCTGTCGAGCGGGCGATGGCGAGGGTCAGCAGCAGCACGAGGATCGCCGACCAGAACAAACCGCCGCCCAATGATCCGCGGGCCCGGTCCATGACCAGCTCGCCGCCCAGGGACAGCCGCGCTCTAGGCGAGGCGGATTGCATCTCTTGTCCTCATGAGTCGCGCGAAATCGTCGCCTTGGCGCACGACGTACAGGTCGACGTCCTGGCCGAGGTCGAAGCTCGGGTTCTGGTCCGGTCCGCCGAAGCTCGCCACGTCGATGTAGAACACGATCATCGTCGAGCGCCGGCCGCGAACCGCCTGCAGCAGGCGCACCCAGCCTGGGTCGGCGCTGGGGGTGATGACCGCGATCGCCCGCCGCGGCAGCCGGCGGATCTTGTCCCACGCGAGGGTCTGGGTCAGAGGCGTGCGGCCGTCCGCCTGGGCGACGGCCAGGTAGTCGAGGATGAGGCGGTCCTGGCGGACCGCGCGGTGCGGTTCGAGGACGGTGCCCTTGGCGTCGTTGGCGATCAAGCCCACCTGCCGGCCACGAGCGTGGATCTGGGAGGCCATTGACGCGGCGAGGCTGACCGCGTATTCGACCGTGGACTCCTCACCATCACCGTGGTGGACGTTGCGGTCCAGGTCGAGCAGGATCCACAGGTCGGTGGTGAGCGGCTGCTCGAATGTCTTCGACATCAGCCTCTGGTGTCGCGCCGAAAGGGCCCAGTGGATGCGCCCGAAGCTGTCGCCGGTCGTGTAGTCGCGTACGCCGCCGGTTTCCGGCGGGTAGTCGGCCCACGCCCCCAGGCTCTGGGAGCTGCCTACCTGCTGCGCGCTCGGCGTCAGAAGGTCGGGGATGGGCCGGACGCGTGGATACACGAGCACCGATGTCTTCTGAGTGAGCTTCCAGTCGCGCTCGAACAGGCCGAACGGCTCGCGTACCCGCAGCAAGGTGGGCCCGAATGCCATCCAGCCCCGTCTGCGGTACACCCCACGGGCCTTCCACTTCACGGTCTCGTTCCCGATCGAGACCACGCGCCCCGGCTGGTAGTCGGGAATCTGGCTGAGGTCTCGGACCTCGACCCACGGCGCGGGGACCCAGCCCTTGCGCCGCACCTCGAAGACCTCTTCGAACGCCTCGCCGACGGTCGGGGTGCCCGGGTCGAGTCGCCGGGTCAGGCTCATCCCGCGGATCGCCAGCCGGGGCCAGGCCCAGGCGACCAGGAAGAGCAGGCAGAGCGCGTACGCGAACGCGTAAGCCGGGCGAACCGCGGTCAGGTACGTGAAGAAGAGGAGCAGACCCAGGGCGGCGGCCAGAGCAACCTTGCTCATGTGCCCGGACCGCTGCTATCCGTCGTACGCCATCTGGGGCACGTGCTCGCGCTCCAGCAGGCCGGTGATGAGCTTGCCCGCGCTCTGCCCCTGCATCTCGGCGTTGGGGCGGAGGATGATGCGGTGCGCGAGCACCGGCTCGGCCAGGGTTTTGATGTCGTCGGGCAGCACATAGCTGCGGCCCAGCACCGCGGCCAGCGCCTGGCTCGCGTGAAAGAGGTTCAGCGTGCCGCGCGTGCTCGCCCCAAGGGCCACCTCGGGGTTGCCGCGCGTGCGGCCGACCAGGCGCGCGATGTAGTCCCTCAACTCCGGCTTGACGAAGACCTCCCGGACCGCCAGCTGGGCCGCTTTGAGCTCGTTGGGCGACACCACCGGCTGGAGCTCCAGCATCGGGGACTCGACCTTGTGCTGCTTCAGGAGGTTGGCCTCCTCCTTTTCCGAAAGGTAGCCAAGCCTCACCTTCATCAAGAAGCGGTCGAGCTGCGCCTCGGGCAGTGGAAACGTGCCCGAGTACTCGACCGGGTTCTGCGTCGCCATGACCATGAAGGGTTTGGGCAGCGGGTGCGTCTCACCGTCGATGGTGACCTGGCGCTCCTCCATCGCCTCGAGCAGCGCCGCCTGCGTCTTGGGGCTGGCGCGGTTGATCTCGTCGGCGAGCAGGATCTGCGCGAAGACCGGCCCCGGCCGGAACTCGAAGTCGTTGAGCTTCTGGTTGAAGGCGCGCACGCCCGTCACGTCGGAAGGCAGGAGGTCGGGCGTGAACTGGATGCGGCGGAACGAGCAGTCCAGGGATCGCGCGAGGGACTTGGCGAGCATCGTCTTGCCGACCCCCGGGACGTCCTCGATCAGGAGGTGCCCCTGGCACAGCAGCGTGACCAGGCACAGCCGGATCTCGCCTTCCTTGTTCACGATCGCCCGGCTGACGTTGGCCATGAAGGCGTCGGCAACCCGCGTTATGACGTCGGCTCCCCTCACTGGGGCGATTATAGGTTCGCCATGTTGCCCTTCCATGTCAGTTGAATACGCGTGAGGGTGACATTTGGTTTCGCGTCCGCGTTACCTGGCGTCGCGCGCCGGCGTGTCGATTGGTGAGATGAAGACGGCACTGGCGCTGCTCGTCCTGGTCTGCGCAGCTTGCGGCGCGATCACCCCTAACCCGGCGCCCGTCGCCGGAAGCCCCCTGACCACCAGCCAGCTCGAGTTCAAGGTCATGGACGCGGCCGGCAAACCGGTGTACTGCGACCCAGATTTCTATCCCATCGCTCGCGAGGGCGGCGAGCAGGCGAACGCGATCGCTCAGTACCCGGCGATCAAAGCAGACGCCGAGGCGTACACGGCGATCGTCGCCCACGAAGGCCTGCCGCAGGGTGAGCTCACCGACGCGCAGAAGCTGGTGCTCTACCGCGCGTGGAAGCTGCTGCGCGCTCTGACGCTGACGACCGCCGGCGCGGACGACTCTTTCCAGTACCGCGTCCAGGCGACCGGCGCCACGGCCGGCTACCAGATGGTCGGGGGGATCGTGCGGGTCGACGGCCTCGTCACCGTGAGCTCGCGGACGCCCACCGGGCCTCCGATGTGCCCGATCTGCCTTGCCGCCTCCACGATGATCTCGACCCCCAATGGCGCGGTTCGGGTGACCGATGTGAGGCCCGGCATGGTGGTCTGGACCCAGACAGCCGCCGGCGCCCGCATGGCCGCCCCGGTGGTCCAGATCGGCAGCATGGCTGTGCCGCCCGGCCATCTCATGGTCCATCTCAAGCTGGCCGACGGCCGCGAGCTGCTGGTTTCGCCCGGCCACCCGACGGCTGACGGGCGCGAGGCCGGCGAGCTCCAGGCCGGCGACCAGCTGGACGGCTCGACCATCACGCTCTGGGAGCTCTTGCCGTATTCCGGTGACCGCACGTACGACCTGCTGCCGGCCGGTCCGACCGGCCATTACTGGGCGAACGGAATCCTGATGGGAAGCACCCTGGCGCGATAGCCGGCTCAGACGGGCGCGACCCCCTAGGAAACTTCTTCCTCTTCCACCAGTCGGAGATGGCCGCTGACGTCCAGGCCGAGGTGGCGGGCAAAAAAGCCCGCGACACGTTCGACGTAAAGGGGTCGGTCGGCGAAGTAGGCGCCGGTGTGTGGCGCGCCCTGCACGATCCAGATCTCGCGCGGCCCGCGGTAGGCGTCGTAAAGGCGGCGGCTGTGGTTGACGGAGGTGATGGCGTCCGCCCCCCCGTGGATGAAGAAGAGCGGCCGCGGCTCGAGTGAGCTGAGCACGTCGATGGGGCGGCATTCCGAGATGCGGCAGCGGGTCCGCATCCAGAGCATCACGCCCGCGAGCCAGACGAACGGCGCGCCCGGCAGCTTGCTCGCGTTGCCGACGTTCTCGACCAGGAGGCGTCGAAGATCGCTGAATGGGCTGTCCAGGACGAGCGCCTGCACGCCCGGCTCGCCCGCCGCTCCGAGCAAGGACACGACGGCGCCCATCGAGTATCCGAGCAGGCCGATGCGGGCGTTCGGGATGCGCTTGCGCGCGAAAGCGATCACCGCCTGCAGCTCGAGGACCTCTTTGATCCCAAAGGTGACCGGCGCCGTGTCGCTGCCGGGCATGCCGCGATAGGAATAGGTGATCACGTTGAAGCCCTTGCGCCACAGGGCGACCGTGACCCCGAGCGTGCCCTGGCGCTGTCCTTTATGTCCGCCGGACACGATCACCGTCTGCGGCGAACCCGGCTGGCGGAAATGCCAGGCGCCAAAGGCCACGCCGTCGGCGGTCACGAGCTCGACCTCCTCGTAGTCGGCCTGGAACTCGAACGGCGTGAAGGCGAAATCGTCCATCACCTGTGGCCGCGCGGGCACGAAAGCGCGCCGGTAGAGCTGGTACGAAAGACCGACGTACACCAGCAGCAGAACAAGGAGGGCCACCACCACCTCGACCACAGGAGCCACCCTTTCCGAAGCTTAGCCGGAGCGTGCCCGAGTCGTCTTCGCGGGCTTGGCGGGCCGGCCGCTGAGACCTTCCTCGTAGCGGCCGACGACGAAAAGCAGGAGGCTCAAGCGGTTCAGCCAGCGCCGGACCTCGGGGTTGGCCAGCCCGCGCGCCCTTTCCAGGGAGACGCAGCGGCGCTCTGCGCGGCGCACGATCGCACGCGCCAGGTCGAGCGCGCCGGAAGCCGGCGTCGCACCTGGGAGGATGAAGCCGTCCGGCATGGCGACCACTGACTCCAGCTCGGTGATCAGCTCGTCGAGCCGGGTGACGTCGGCTTGCTTGGTCGTGACGAAGGCGACTTCGGCGGCGGGGTTCGTGCCGAGCTCGGCGCCAACCGAGTAAAGGCCCCGCTGCAACTCCTCGCAGATCGCGCGGACCCGCGGTTGGGCCGTGAGCGCCTTGGCCAGCCCGAGGGCGCTCGAAGCCTCATCGACGGTACCGAACGCCTCGATCCGCGCATCGTCCTTCGAGGCCCGTCCGCCGCCGAGCAGCCCGGTGCTCCCATCGTCGCCTGTGCCCGCGAGGTCGAGCATCTTCTTCTTGCGAGAGGGGGCCATCGCCGCTGGCTACTCGAAGACTCGGCTGAGGTCGTAAAGCTCCCTGGGTACGCGGCGAGTCTCCTTGACCACATCCGCCAGCGGAACGACCTCGACGTCGCCGTTGCGGCGGATCGGGATCACCCCGCTCTTGCCGGCCGCGATGAGCTCGACCGCCGCGACGCCAAGGCGCGTCGCCCACAGCCGGTCGGTCGGGGACGGTGACCCGCCTCGCTGCAGGTGGCCAAGCACCGTGACCCTGGTCTCGAAACCTGTCTCAGCTTCGACGCTCCCGGCAAGGAGATCGCCGATGCCGCGCTTGGACAGCCTGACGTGGCCGAACGCGTCCTTCTCCGACTGGCTGTCCTGTTCCTGGTCCAGGTCCGCGAACTTTGCGCCCTCGGCGACCACGATGATGCTGAAGAGCTTGCCGTCGCCCCGCCGCCGATAGAGGTGGGCGACGACCTCGGCGAGGGTGGAGGGGAACTCGGGGATGATTATGAGGTCTGCGCCGCCGGCAAGGCCGCCGGTCAGGCCGACCCAGCCGGTGTCGCGTCCCATGACCTCGACCACCATCACGCGGTGGTGGGCGGAGGCGGTCGTATGGAGCCGGTCAAGCGCTTCGGTGACCACGCCGACAGCGGTGTCGAACCCGATGCAGAACTCGGTCAACGAGAGGTCGTTGTCGATCGTCTTCGGGACCCCGACGGTCTGGAAACCGGCAGCGTGCAGAGCGGCCGCGACGCTGAGCGTGTCGTCGCCGCCGATGGGCACCAGGGCGTCGATGCCGTTGTGCTTCAGGGCGGCGATGACTCGCGCGATCCCGTTCTTTTCCTTGAGCGGGTTGGTGCGCGACGTGCCGAGAATGGTGCCGCCGAGCGGAAGGATGCCGCGCACGTCCGCCGGCGTCAGCTCTTCGATCAGGCCTTCTTCGAGGCATCCCGCCCACCCGTTCTTGACTCCGCTGAGCTGGTGTCCCAGCTGGAAAGACCGTCGGGCCACCGCCCGGATCGCCGCGTTCAGGCCGGGCGCGTCGCCACCGCCGGTAAGCACTCCAATGCGCATCTGCAGATAGGTTAACCGGCCTTCTGCGGGTTGAGCCCCTGGACCAGCCCCGCCAGCGCGAGATCGGCCAGCGACGCCACCACGAGGTCTGCCTGCGACAGGTCCAGCCCTGAGGTGATCGAGTTGGGGATGGCGACGCACCGCAGCCCGGCACTTTTGGCGGCCGCGATCCCGTTGGGGGAGTCCTCGATCGCAAACGCATCAGCAGCAGCCACGCCGAGGCAGTCGAGGACCGCCAGGTAGAGGTCAGGCTCCGGTTTCGCGTGCGCTACGTCGTCCCGGCAACGGAGGCAGTCGAACCGATTTAGGATTCCAAGCCGGGCCAGGTGGCCCTTGACCCAATCGCTCGTTGAGCTGGACGCTACGCCGAGCTTGATGCCGGTGGCACGGGCCTCGTCGATCAGCTCGACCACCCCTGGCAGCACCTTCTCCGCGAGGACGAGCTCGGTGCGGCGGCCGACGCGACGGTCGAGCACCTCTTGGGGCAACGGCCTGCCCAATCGCTCCTCGAGGTGGTGCTGGGGGTGGAACTCGAGCGTAGTCGAGCCCACGATCTGGACCCAGCGCTCGAAAGGAAGCTCTTCCCCATGGGCCTGGTAGACCTCGACCCACGAAAGGTAAACCGGGCCCTCCGTGTCGAGGATCAGACCGTCGAAATCGAAGACGATCGCCTTGAACATTGCCGCAACTCTAGCTATCCGCGTGCCGATTGCTTAGGATCGCCGTGGCCGTGTTCCCGGGTCGATCCTGATGTCTGAAGAGAAGTCCTATCGAGGGCCTGCCCATTCCGATCGAATGATGTCGGTCGGCTGGGCCGGCGCCGCGCTCTCCGGCCTTGCGCTGGTATCCGTCGCCTTGATGATGTTCATCCTCTTCGGCGTCCTCGACGCTCACTACCGCACTCTCACGGATGTCTTCAACCCAGACGCCTCCGCCGCGGCCGGCACGCTGGCGCTCGCGGGCGGCGCGGAGGGTGTAACGCTGAGCATCGTCATCGTCGCGGTCATGTTCGGGATCCAGGGGACGTCCTCGCGGTATTCGCCCCGGATCATCGGGATCTTCACACGCAACGCCTTGAACGCGCTCGTGCTGGGCTTTGCGCTGGCGTCGATCCTTTATACCTTCTTGGTCCGCTCGGAGGTGACGCTCACGTACTTTCCCAAGCTGAGCGTGGCCGTCGCCGTGGTGCTGGCACTCCTCAACTTCGCGACCCTCTTCCCCTATGTCGGCTACATCTTCGAGGTGATGCGCGCTGAGACGCTGGTGGCCGGGATCATGCGCCGCGCCGCGCGCCAGCTTCGCAGCGCGGCGAAGAGGCCTAAAGACCTGCGCGAGCGCGACGCCCTGATGACCTCTATCGCGCAGGTGACGGACATCGCCTTCGGCTCCATCCAGCTCGGCGACATGCCCGTGTGCGTGATGAGCATCGAGGTGCTAGGACAGTTCATCGCCAGGGATTACATGACCGGGAAGAAGAAGTTCAGCCCCGAATGGTTCAAGGTCGGCCACGCCGACCTGCCGGGGGCGTCCGACCAGATCATCGCCGAGGTCAACCGCGCCGGGACCTGGTTCCCGTACTCGATCATGTCGATCTTCGTTGACATGGTCGGCCTCACCCCGCTTCACCGCAAGGAGGCGGTGCATGCGATCGCGGTGGCCACCCGCCATGTCGGTCTGGCCGCCATCGACGTGGGCGACTCGGAGGCGGCCGAGCTCTCCATGCGATTCTTCAACACCTATTTGCGGGCGGCGATCAACCGCTCGGCACCGACCTTTGCGTCGGGGATCATGAACGAGTACCGGCGATTTGCGATCGGTGCGCTCGAGTGGCGGCCGGACCTGGCCGTGGAGGCCGCCGCACATCTCCTCCGATACGGGCGGCACTTCGACGAGGCCGGCATGCCCGCGATCTTCGGCGCCGCCGCAGAGGATGTCGCGGACCTGGCCATCGAGGCGCAGGCCCGGGACGCCGAGGTCTCGAGACGTCTGGCGCGCCTGCTCGTCGGCAACCTGCTCGACCTGATCCCCAACGCCAAACCGATCGGTCTGAACGGCCTGTTCAAAGGTGTGGCCAAGCTCACCTTCTGGGCCATGGCCGCCGGCGATCCTGACGTGGCGCGCGTCCTGATCGAAGGCATTGTGGCGGCGCCGCCGGATTTCGTCGACGCCGCGCTGGACCGCATGGAGTCGCTGCATCATGGCCTCTTCTGGGAGGTCAACGAGAGGGTCATCGCCTTCGACTGGGTCGAGCAGCCGCTGCGCGAGCAGATCCCCAGGCTGCGCGCCGCGCTGCGTCGGGCCAAGGCCGCCGGCCACGGCCCGGCGATAGAGCTGGAGGAGGCGCCAGTGGTGGCGAAAGACCTCGTCCAGCCCGACGTCACCGCCCGGCCCGGGGTCGCTGCGGCCCAGTCCAGGCCTACTCCTAGCGGCTCGAAGCAGGCCGATTGATCATCGCGGTCGACGCGGTCTCGAAGTAGTCGAGCAAAGCCTTCCGCGCCTGCGGCGCCAGCGAGAGCGAGTCGACCGCAGCGGTCATGTGACGCAACCATGCCTCGCGCTCGGCGGCCCCTATCGCGAAAGGTTGATGGCGCAGCCGCAACCGTGGATGGCCCCGCTGCGCGCTGTAGGTATCGGGGCCGCCCCAATACTGCATGAGGAAAAGCGTGAGGCGCTCCGTGGCGCCTGCCAGGTCCTCCTCCGGGTAGAGGGGGCGGAGCAACGGATCCGACGCGATGCCTTCGTAGAAACGACGGACCAGTTGGCGGAACACCGGCTCACCACCGACCAGCTCGTACATGGTCACGCTCAACGTGACCTGATGCTATCCAGGGAGCTCAGGCGCCCTGACCCATGACCGCGAATGATGATGCGCCTTGCGTCAGCGCGCATCCGTCGCCGCGCGCAGAGGCTCGGACCTGATGCTGTACCGCTCCATCTCGTCTTCGCGCGGCAAGAACCATGCGATGCCGAGGGTCGCAATGACGAGGATCACGTGCATCATCAGCGATTTCTGCAAGCCGATCGCATCGGCGATCGCGCCGTTGACAGGGATCCCGATCGCTCCGGTGACGAAGCCGAGACCCATGACCAGACCCGAGGCGAGACCGGCACGTGCAGACATCAGCTGCTGCGCCATCAAGAGCATCAGCGGCGCGGTGGAAGCGGCAAGCAGGCCGATGAGGATCGCGCTCGCGAAGGCCCACGGCCCGGGATACATCGTGTACAGAAGGATCGCGGGGATGCTCAGGACCAGGGTCACCAGGATCACGGTGCGCCGGCCGAACCGATCCGCCAGCGTGCCGCATCCGACCGTGCCGACCGCGCTCGCGAGGACCAGGGTCGTGGCGAGCGGCCCATAGAAAGCCGGCCCATAGCCGAGCTCCTTGTACCAGGTGGGCGTGAAGGCCTGGAAGACGTTGACGGTCCAGCTGCGCGACATCATCACGCCGATGACCATCGCCAGCGCGAAGACCGGAACGCTTGACGATGTTGAGGCGGCCGTGCGCACGCCTGCGGCGGCGCCGCGCACCTGGCCGCGCATCCGCCACAGGAGGTACCCCCCGGTGGCCAGGCCGGGGACGACCAGGAGGCCCGTGCCGTGGATTCCGAACGCCCCGAAAACGATAATCCCGATCAGCGGTCCCAGGGCGACGCCGACCGTCCCCGCGGTGACGTAGATGGACATGCCGGCGCTGCGGCGCCACGCGGGCAGCAGCGCGCGCACGTCCAGCGCGCCCAGCGGATGAAACACGCCTGAGCCCAGTCCGGAAAGGAACGCGAGGCCAAGCAGCAGCGGGAAGCTGTTGACGAAGCCGACCAACGCAAAAGTCATCGCGGTCCAGCCCAGCGCCAGGCCGGTCAGACGGGTGCCGAATCGGTCCGCCAGCCAGCCGAACAACGGTTGCGACACCGCCGCCATCCCGCTGTACGCGAGGCTGACCAGGCCGACCGTCGCCAGGCTCAGGCTGAAGCGCCCTATGAGCAAGGGGAAAAGGACGGGGATGATCCCGGCGTAGCTGTCGACCGTGAGGTGACCCAGCATCAGGGTCAGCAGCTTGCCGTTGCGGAGGAACTCCTTCACTTACCTCTATGATCGCCGCCGTGGGCGGACTCCTGTACCTAAGCCGTGCAGAGGTCGAACGGATGCTGGATATCGACGCGATGCTCGAAGCCCTGGGCAAGGCCCTCGTGCTGTTCTCCTCCGGTGTCACCTCGGTGCCACCGCGGGCCGGCGCTCGCGTCGGCGAGCGCGGAATCCTCGGAGCCATGCCCGGCTATGTGCCTGGTATCGCGCTGGAGGTGAAGCTCGTCTCGGTCTTCCCGGCCAACCACGATGTGGGGCTCCCATCTCATCAGGGCCTGATCGCGATCTTCGACGAGGCGACGGGCGCCCCGCTGGCGGTGATGGACGGGACCTACATCACGGCCATCCGCACGGGCGGGACGGCGGCGGTCGCCGCACGGGCGCTGGCGCGCGAGGATTCTTCGGTGCTCGCGATTCTCGGAGCAGGCGTTCAGGGGTGGTCCCACCTCGAGACCTTCCCGAGAGTCCGGGACTTCAAGGAGATCCGCATCGCTTCGCGCAACGCGGATCACGCGGGGGCGCTGGCCGCGCGGTACCCACGCGCTCATGTGTCCAGCTCCTTCGAAGAGGCGACCCGCGGCGCCGACGTGGTGGCCTGCTGCACCGATGCGCGCACGCCGGTCATCCGGCGCGAATGGTTAAAAAAGGGCGCCCACGTCAGCTCGGTGGGCGGCACGTGGGGGCCGGAGGTCGACGCGGAGACCGTCGCCGCGAGCAGCGTGTTCGTGGAATGGCGCGGATCCTCGAGCACCCCGCCGCCGGCGGGCGCGGTCGAGCTGCAGGGCGTCGACCCCGGGTCGATCACGGAGGTCGGCGAGGTCCTGGCCGGAACGCGGCCCGGAAGGCGCAACAAGGACGAGATCACCCTCTACAAATCGACCGGGCACGCAGTGGAGGATGCCGCCACCGCACGCCTCGTGTACGACCGGGCGGTCGCCGAAGGCGCCGGAGTCTCGCTCGCGCTTTAGACCTCGATCAGACGGGACGGCACCGCGTTGAGGATCCGGGTTGAGCCAATCGAACGCTCGGGCTGGCTTCGCCCGTATGGATGGATGTGCCCGTGGACCGCGAGCAGCGGTTCGAAGTTCCGAATCACGCGTTCGAACGCCACGAAACCGGCGTGCGCGGCATCCTGGGCCGAGGCGATTCCGAATGGCGGCGCATGTGTCACGAAGACGTCCAGCCGGCGGCGGCCCTGCGCGGCCCGCTTCAAGCGAATCCGCAGCTCGAGATTGAGCGCGCGCCTGCGCATCTCACCCTGCGTGTACTGGTTGACACCGCGCCGGTAGCGGACGCAGCCGCCCAACCCCGCAACGCGCAGGCCCGCTGTCTCGATCACCCGCCCGTCCACGCTCTCGCAGCCTCGCGGCCCCGCCATGGGCTCCTCGGCCTGGAGCGGGACCCAGGTCGGGTCGGCCGAGCTCAAGCTCGGGTCGTGGTTGCCCGGCACATAAAGAAGGGGCACGTTCAGCACGCTGACGAGATACTCCAGGTAGTCGTACGGGAGGTCGCCGCACGAAATGACGATGTCGGGCCTGAGCGCCGCCAGCTTCTCGCCCTCGAGCGTCTCATCGACCTCGTCGGCGACCGCCAGGATTCGGGTCAAACGCCGACCGGACCGTGCGCTTCGACGCAGCGCGCCTGGATCGTCAGGTGCGCTTGAACCGCAGGGCCGTCCAGTGGTCGTCTATCGCCACGAACGCAACGGGTTTGAATCCGGTCTCCGAGGTGACCTCGCCGAGCACGTCACGCTGCATCCACCAGGGTGTCGTGGGGAGATCGGCGGCGCCCCCGCTCGCGCCGTCCTTCGGGTAGGTGATCCACAGGAGCCGGTTGGGCTTGAGAGCTGTCACTGCTACGCGCCCGAACCTGCGCAGCTCTTCGACGTCGCTCACAAACAGCTGCACCACGTCATAGATTTCCGATGGCTCGACGGCAGTGGCCCGGGCTTCGGCCGGGCCAAGTACCCTTCGGGCGCGTTCAAGACGACGACTTTGTGCTCAGGCGCCAGGCGCAGCTTCTTCGCCACCGGGCTGAAGCCGGATGGCTCGGAGCCGAGGACAGGCAGGGATCGCTGCGAGTCCAGGTGACCCATCGGCGCTCACAATAGCGCGGCGCACTCGCGCCTTCGACAGGCGATGCTCAACGCGATCAGCTTCCGGTCAGCGTGGGCTTGCCGCCGGACGTCACCTCGAGGTCGGCCCACATGCCGCTGGCCTCGTTGCCGCCGACCAGTGAGGCGATGCGGAAGCTGCCCGTTTGGGTGGGCTGGAACTCGAAGCTGGCGGACTGCCCCGGGCCCAGCCCAAGTGTCGGATCGGGCGTCGACCACTGCGGATCCACGGGCGCGGTGTCCTGCCGCCCCCTGACCACCGAGCACGAGTTCGGCACCGTGCCATGGTTCTCGCACTGGATCGTCACGCTCCACCCGACCGGGACCGTGAGCACGAGCGCGCCGCTGCCGTATCCGTCGTAGTTGAACTGGTAATCGCTCGCCGGATATCCCGCGACGAGGATCACGACCACCGACTGGTCGCCGGAGTTGACCTGGATGTAATGGGAAAGGTCCGGCGGGTTGCCGGAACCGGTCCCCATCACGGGGTCGCAGGCAGCCACACATAGAAGGAATGCGGCCAGCGCGATGAGGCGGACGGCCGGTCCCAGGTTCACGGCATATCATCCGGATCGATGCGGACCCCGCGCGCAGGCCAAAAGGGAAACGACAGGCCCCCACCGCAGCTCGTGCTCTGGTGGGAGAGGCTGGAGACCTGGAGGCAGCTCGCGCTGTCGTTCCCGGTGTTCGCGGCGCTCATGCTGTTGATCAATATCGGCCCATTCAACCAGCCCCTGCTGCGCTCGATCTTCTACGGCCTGTTCGAGGGCGCGGTGTTCAGCGGCCTGCTCGCTGTCGCAACCGCCACCGAACGAGGTCGGCGCGCCCCATGAGGAGAGCAACCGGTTTCCCGCTGGCGGCGCTCGCCGCTTGCGCGCTCACTGCTGGTTGCTCGTCCTCGCCGGCCAGGTTCAGCCTGGACAACGAAACGGTCGATGCCACGTTCGCCTGCCCGTCCGGATCCAACAACACGCCCTACCCGCTGCACGCAAGCGTGGACGCGCACAACCCGACATCTGCCCCGGTCACGATCCAATCGGTCACGGCCCAGTTGAAGCTCCAGGCGATCAAGGGGCCCTGGCTCGAGAAGATCGGCGCAACGTACGACGCAGGGAGCGCCACCTTCGCGCCGACCAGCGTGCCGGCTGGTGCGAGCGCGTCGATCAAGCTCACCATCACGAGCGCATGCACGAGCGATAAATCGATCATCGCGCCGCTGAGCTATGGGGAGTACGTGGTGGACCTGCGGGTTACCACGTCCTCGGGCACCTACACCGTGACGAGCAAGAACCGCCACCGCATCGTCGCCACCTGACGGGGCTACGCCGGTCACCGGCTGCGCAGGATCGCCATCGCCTTGGTCGCGGCGGCCATCCAGGCGGGATGCTCCAGCCAGGTCTCAACACCCCACATCAAGACCACCTTCACGTGCTCCCGGCGGTAGTCGGCCGCGCTGGTGAGGAGGTCGTTCTCGTTGAACTGCCCAGACACGTCCGCCCATGGTTGGGCCTGCATCTCCGAGACCCAGACGTCCTTGCCCATGGAGTTGGCGCGGGCGATCCAGAAGGCCAGCGACTGCTCTTTCCAGGCCTCGCGCAAATCCGTGCTCGTGAAGCGCAGCGGCGTGGAAGGGCCGTCGATGTACATGTCGAGGCCGAGCGCGTCGCCGGCCTCCAGCGCCTCTTCGGGGTGGCCGCTCGGGTAACCGCCAAGGAGCTGCAAGGCGGGCTTGGCGTAGAGCTGTATCTCGTCGATGGCGACGTTCCATCCGTCGAAGGTCGTCGTCATGGCCTCGTGGCTCGGGTCGAGGCGGTGGACCTCGCCGATCTCCCACGAGAGCTGCGCCGTCTTGATCTGGTCGTCGCCGGTCGAAACGTTCCCGACGTAGTCGAGCGGCTCGTTCTCCACCTGCCACGCGTACACCAGCCGCGAATCTCGATACCTGGTGATGCTCGCATCGAAGTAAGCCCGGTACGCCGGGGCCGCCTGCATGTTGTTCAGGAACGGCTGCCAGCGAGGGCCGGCCCAGCCCGGCTCGTGGAGCTCTGGGTACAGAAAGTTGCGCGCGCCGATCGTCAGCACGACGCGGGTTGGGTTGGGGGCAGTCTCGTTGTGCCGAGCCACGACGGCCAGCAGACCGTCGATCTCGGAGAAATCGAGCTGGTCGGGCGTGGGCTCGACCGATTCCCAGTAGATAGGGAGGCGCACCAGGTCCGGGTTGGTCTCGTCGAGCAGCAACCCGAGGTCGGCGTGCGGGTCGCGATGAGCCCACTCTGAGATCAGCGGGCTGAAGCTGAACCCCGCGAGCGGAGCCGGCGGCTTCGGCTGCTGCCAGGCCACGCTGCCGAGCAGCAGCGCGGCGCCCACGAGCACCATGAGCTTTTTCACCGCGGAGACAACGCTCCCACCTTGCCGGCTACTGGCGCTGGGTCATCGTTCGACGGGGCCTTACCCACGCTCAAGCGTTGCTCCCGTGGAGGGTCCACCCATGTTCATGCCGCGTGCCTCGATCGTCGCCGCCGGGTTCCTGCTCGCGGGCCTGGCCGGTCTCGGGGCTTACTTTCTCCCCGTCTTCCAGACTGCCGCCAGCTCGACGGCGGTGAGCTCCGGCGCGCTTGCTGGCACCCTCCCCGCTCTCAACCCGATCCAGGCGCCCACCCAGCCGTTCACGGTGCTCCTGCTCGGGTCCGACGACGATTCCAAGTTTCCGCCGGACCGCGTGAACACGCAGTCGATGATCCTCGTGCGGGTCGACCCAGCGTCCAGGCAGGCGACCATGCTGTCGATCCCGCGAGACCTCTGGGTGCCGATCCCGAATGCAGGCATGGGCAAGATCAGCACGGCGTACCAGCTCGGAGGCGCTCAGGGGGCCATCGATGCCGTGGAGTCGAACTTCCAGGTGCACGTCGACGACTATGTCTGGATCGGCCTGAACGGGCTGGTCAAGCTGATCGACCAGCTTGGCGGCGTCGACGTGATGGTGACCAATCCTGTCATGGACGACTTCTATCCCTCCGATCTGAGCAGCACGGGCAATCCTTATGCGTACTATCGAGTCGCCGTCCTGCCCGGAGCAACTCATATGGACGGCGTACAGGCATTACAGTACGTCCGATCGCGCCATGGCGACCTGAGGGGCGACTTCGCCCGCTCCGAACGCCAGCAGCAGGTGCTCCTGGCACTCAAAGCCCAAGCGTCGCATCTGAACATCGCGGACCTGCCCGCGCTGGCCGGCGCTTTCAACGGCGAGATCAAGACGAGCATCGGGCTCGACCGGCTTCGACAGCTGCTCTCGATATCGAGCAGCTTTGACGGGGCGAACCTCCGCCAGGTAGTCCTTCTCCCTCCCTACACGTCCGAGGGATACGCGGCAGGCCAGGACGTGGTCTTCCCCGACTGGTCGACGATCCTGCCGCTGGTGCACCAGAGCTTCCCCTGATGGAGCGGCAGCTGCCCGCCGGCATCGGCTTGAGCGGTCATTCGCGGTGGCTCACCGCGGCGACCCTGGCGGTGGCGATGTTCGCGTTCGGGTTCGGCTCATACCACGCGGCGGGCTACCTTAAAGCACGCAAGCCGGTCGTCCAGCGCCCCAGCCAGACATCCGCGCCGGCTCTGCCAGGCGTGATGTACCTGGCCCAGGCCGGCGCGCTTTACAGGCTCCAGGGCGGCTCATTCACGCAGATGACCTCTCAATCAGGTTGGACGCAGCCCTCGATATCTCCCGAAGGCAGCCGGCTCGTGGTGGTCAGGCGGCAGGGCGACTGGTCCGACCTGTACCTGATGACGACCACGGGAAGGACGATCGCGCAGCTGACGCACAACCACTCCGCGCAGATCGAGTCCAACCACTGGGCTTTCTATCCGCGCTTCGGCCCGGATGGCTCGGAGCTCTTCTACGACTACGACCCCAAGGATCCCTACAACTCCTACCGTGTCGACCTCGCGATCTTCGCGAGCCCCTCGGATCCTGCCTCGCAGAGCTCGCTCCGATGGACGTACCCCAACCCGTATACGGGCGGCGACGTCATCCCGCTTCCGCTGGCCGACGGCGGCCTCATCTACACCAAGTACTCCATCGACGATCAGTCGAAGCTGCACTCGCAGGTCTGGGTGCAGGATCGGGCCGGCAGCCAGGGCGTCGCGCTCACCGATCCCGCTCTCGACTGCGGGCAGGCCGCGATCTCGTCCGACCAGAAGCAGATCGCCATGGTGTGCACCGGCGGGCAGGTCCAGTCCGCTCAGCTGGATGTGGCCTCTTTCGACGAGGCGACCCTCACGCTGGGCGCGCCGGAAATCCTTACGACAGGGCTGGTGGCGTCGCCCGCGTTCTCCCCGGACGCGCACTCCATCGCCTACCTCGCACCGGTGGTCGCAGGCGGGCCCTTCCAGCTCTGGGCGGTATCCACGTCCGGGACGCCCACGCCCCGTGCGCTCACGTCAACCCTCGACCTCGACTCGACGTCGGCTCCTGCCTGGACCGCAGCGTGACCGTTCAACGGTGGAATCCGAAATCCGTCCAATGGTGGTAGTCGACAAATGGTTGGGCGCGCGTTTTGGTGGTAGGAGACGAAAGATGAGATTCAAATCGCGACCCGACGAACCCGACCTCCAGTCACAGCTCGAATCCCTCTTCGACCAGGTCTGGCGCTCCGAGTCGGACTGGCGCCTGTGGGATCGCGTCGACCAGGCGGTGATGCTCGACGACCTGCGCACGAAGCGGGCCGAGCAGCGCGACCTCGACCAGGCGGCCTGATGTCGAAGCGCCTCCGAGCGCTGTGATGGACCGCTCGCCCGCGCGCCGCCGAGGCGCACGGGCAAAGGCGCCCGTGGCGTTCGTGCTCTCAGGCGGAGGAAGCCTGGGCGCCGTCCAGGTAGGCATGCTGCAGGCGCTGACCGAAACCGGAGTCCGCCCCGACATGCTGATCGGCACCTCGGTCGGCGCGGTCAATGCCGCCTGGATGGCCGCACACCCGGACCACGACGGCGCCGTCGAGCTGGGAGAGATCTGGCTGGGCATGCGCCGGCAGAACGTCTTCCCACTCAGCCCGTGGGCCGGCGCCCGCGGACTGCTCGGCCGCAGCAACCACTTCATCTCCAACGCGAGCCTGCGCACCCTGCTCGAGCGGCACATCCCCTACGCGCGCCTCGAGGACGCCGCGGTCCCGGTCCACATCATCACCACGGAGCTGAAGACCGGGCGCGGGGTTGTGCTTTCGTCGGGTCCGACCATCCCGGCGCTCCTCGCCAGCACGGCCATCCCCGGAGTCTTTCCTCCTGTGACGGTGGGGCGGCGTGACCTAATCGACGGCGGCATCGCCAACCACACGCCGATCACCACTGCGATCGAGCTCGGCGCCTCGGAGATCTACGTGCTCCCGGTGGGCTACCCATGGATGCGCCAGGAGCCGACCAACGCGCTGAGCATGGCCCTCTACGCGCTGGCGCGCTTCGTCGAGCAGAAGCTCGACGCGGAGGTCGCGATGCACCGCCACCTGGCCGATATCCACGTCATGCCGACGCTCGACCTACCCGCCGTTTCGCCGGCCGATTTCAGCCAGACCAGCGAGCTCATCGCACGCGGCCAGAAGTGGGCGCGCCGTTATCTCGGGTCCGCCGCTCCCCCACCGCAGCCGGAAACAGCTCGGGCGAGCCGGCCAGCGCCGATCTTCGAATCGAGCCCGGCCCGCGCCGCCTGAGTTTGCGCCCTCGGGTTTAGAGCGCCTGGACTGCTCGCTGGAGCGGCCGCTTCAACTGGTCCCTCAGTGTCTCGGGAAGCGCGCGCTGCAGGCGCTCGGCGAGCGTGCGGCGGCGCCGGCGGTAAAGGATCACGCCAACTCCAACTGCCGCCGCGGCGATCGCCGCGCCTGCCACCATCAATCGCACGCGCGAAGCGTCCAGCCCTTCGACCCCGTCTGATATCTCGCCCAACGAGCGGACGATGGTCTTCTTTCCTTCTTTCACCTGGTTGTTGATCTCATCCACCAGCGAGCTCATCGGTCCTCCTTGACATTGAACATTCGAAAACAGCGTCCAAGAGGGACAACGCGCGAGTGCTGCGCGCAACTCATGGCCGGTAATCTCGCGCGCGCCCGCGTTCTCTGAATGGAAGCGCCTGGGCCGCAGGGTCGGGCGCTTCACACCTCGCGTGGGAGGCAAAAGCCGATGAAGTGCGATCAACGCGGCCTGGAGTTTGCGAACTCCGAAGAGTTGATGAGTCAACAGGAGCGCGTGCACCCGATAGGTGATGGTGAGGACGAGACGCCGGACATGATGCCCGAATCAGAGGACGTGCCGGAAGCCGCCGAGCGCCGCAGCGGGTAGCCCTTCTACCCCATGGCCGGTGGTAACGCCCCACCGGTTCTTCTTGCCCAACGAGACGGCGGCGCACGAATCGGCCGAAAGCGCAGCTCGCGAAGCCCAGGAGAACGCCAGGTCCCCACCGTCCCCTAGCGCGGGGCCACGAATCGAACTCCTCTCCCGCCGGGAAAGGGGCTTTCCGGCTTTACGGAAGCATCTGACGGGCCACGAAGAGCACGTTGGCGGGTCGCTCCGCGAGGCGGCGCAGGTACCACGCGTACCAGGCGTCGCCGTAAGCGATCAGGTCCCTGACGGCAAAGCCCTCATGAGCAAGCCTGACCAGCTCCCCGGTCCGGATCCCGTAGAGCATGTTCACCTCGAGCTGAGACCTATCCATACCGAGGGCCTTGGCGAAACGCCAGGCGCGGGCGACCAGGTCGACGTCGTGCGTGCCGAGGACGAGGCGGAGCTTCTTGCGCTTGAGCTCAGGAAGTAGCATCACGCACAGCCCCAGGTAGTTCGCGTCGACGTCGCGCTTGGCCGTGAACGCGATGGACCCCGGCTCCGCGTATGCGCCCTTGACGAGCCTGATGGCCGGCTTGTGCGCAAGTAGCCTCGCGATGTCACCGACGGTCCGGTGCAGGTACGCCTGCAAGCAAATGCCGGTGTTCGGATGCTCCGCGTGGACGCGCGAGTACAGGTCGAGGGTCACATCGGTGTACGAGCTGCCCTCCATGTCGATCCACAGGAATGACCTCGCCTTGGCGGCAGCTGCGGCAAGTCGACTCAAGTTTGCGAAGGCCTGCTTGGCGTCGATGTCCAGGCCGAGCTGGGTCGGCTTGACCGATATCTCCGCGCCGACCCCGGTCGATGCGGCGAGCACCTCCTCGTAATGCTCGACCACTGCGCTGGCTTCTTCGAGGTCCTTCACGTTCTCGCCCAGCCGCGTGAAGAGCGACCCGACGCCCTGGGCCTTCAGGTCGACCGCCGCCTGGAGGGCGCTCTCGAATCCTTCGCCGGGCAGGAATCGCCTCACGGCGCGGCGCGCAAAGCCCCAGTGGGGCGCATGCGCTGCCAGCCATTGGTTCTGCGCGCACCAGAGCAGGATCGCTCGCATCGGCCCAACCATAAGACACGCCGGGAACGAAGGGCCGCTCCTCTGCAAGCCATGGGAGCGCGTCAGGCCGGGCGATCACCCCGGAGCGAGCACTCGATGCTGCAGAACGACTGGCCTGCACGAATCCTTTGACCGAACTCGATCGGGGCGGGGCAGCCGGCACAGAACGCCACGCGCGGCTGGCCTGTGCTGATCAAGTGAAACGCGGCACGCGGGGCGGCGCCCGCGATGCCCAGGCGCAGCGCCGCCCTTTCCGGTCCGCCCCCACCGCGACCCAGCTGGATCACCCCCATGTTCTGGCCAAGCTCGAAGGCTTGCGGACAAGTATCGCCAGGCGGCAAGGCGTGTCTTCGTACAGTTGTAGGAGCGGGGTCTACCTCATTCCCCGAGACAAGAGAAACGGCGCCCGCAGGAGCAGGCGCCGTCTTCTATTCAGCCGCCCGGCTCTACCAGCCGTACCAGCGGCCTCCGCCCTCGGCCGAGCGAATGAAGAAGCCGAGCACCCAGAGGATCAGCCCGATCACGAGCAGGATCCAAAGGATGTGAAGCGCTGGTGCCAACAGGCCGCCCCCACCGAGGAGCAGCAGCAGCAGGATCAGGACGATCAACGCAACCACTCTTGACTACCTCCTTTCGAGCTGGTCTTTGCGGCCAGCCGTGATTTGATTGGTTCTATTGAAAAAACGCTCGCGGGAGGGTCGTTTACCCGGACCTTCGATCTCTCAGGAACGCCCTTTCGAGGTTGACCTGCGGCCGGCTGAGCCGCCCTTCATGAGGGATCTCCATCCTGTCGCCGACACCTCGACGCCGTACTTGCGCGCGGCGGTCCGAATACGCCGCCAGGCGGCGTCTCTCTCCGCGTCGCTGACACCCTCCACCTGGTCGAACCGCGCTATCGCGTTGCGCACGTGACGCGCGTCGTTGAGGGGCTCCTTGCGCTCCTTGGGAAACGCAAACGTGCCTGCCGGCATGCGGTCCTTCTGGCGCGTGCTCAAGCCGCGCGAACCTAGCTTCGTAGTTGCCATCTCATGGCCTCCCTTTCATCACGATTTCCCCCGCCAACCCCTCTGTTTCCGGCAACGCGCCTGGATGGCGCGCCACCCGTAGAACAAAAGAGGGCCGGCCACCAGGACCGGCCCTCTTTCCCTGAGGAGGTTAGGGAGACGAGGATGGGGACGCCATCGGCGAGGCGCTCGTGCCCCCGCTGACGCCCGTGCCCGAGTTGCTCGTGGGAGCAGGAGACGTGACGGTCGTGCCCTGTGCCGGCGGCACGTTCGAGCGGGTGCCGAACCAGTTCCACGTCGTGAATCCGAAGAACAGGACGATCAGCACCAGGAGGGCGAGGATCGCCGCCACGATGCCCGCGCCGGCGCCGCCGGTCGTTTCACCCGTCTCGACGACCTCGGAGCCGGCCGGGCTCCAGTACCGTCGAACGCTGTACCCGCCGGCTCCAAGGAGCACCGCGAGCACAAGGATGACGAGCAGGATGAAGAGCAAAGTACCCAAACGAGAAACCTCCTTTCAGAATTAAAGTCGACCCCAGCCTTGGGGCGCTCGTAGAGGTAACGCCCACACCCCGCCGGTCTACTGACCGCAGGCGCGGTTGGTCAGGAGGCGGTCTTCGGGCGCGCCCTTCTCCGCACGATGCCCGCCGCCACAGCGACCGCCACAGCCAAGCTCAGAGCGAGACGTTGAAATGCGGAACGCCGCCGTTTTGCGGGCGAGGAAGCCTCGGTCGCGGATATCTGCTTCGGCGTCGGACCGTCCTTGGCCTTGTTCTCCTTGATCGCCTCGACGGGCCTCTTGTTCTGGCGGGAGTCTCCCAGCGGGCTTGCGATGAGGCCTCTCTTGACGGGCTCCCCCATCCTGAACCGGTTGTACACCGCACCGAGGAGGAGTAGCTCGCTGAGCAGGTAGAACCAGGTCGCCAGCAAGAAGAAGAGCCCGAACTGCGCGCCGTACGTGTTGAAGCTGCCGGCGTACCGGGCGTACAGGGGGAACGCGAGCGACAGGACCTCGATGAGGACGCCCGCCAGCACGGCGCCGGGCAGGACCTCCTGGAGCGTGAAGGTGCGGTTGGGCACGAAGCGGTAGAGCAGGACCAGCAGGCCGACCATGACCAGGGCGCCGAGCAGGAGGCTGACGATCCACGCGTAAGGTAGGAACCCGGAGATCGAGTTCACTCCGACCGTGAAGACGACTGCGACGACCAGCAGCAGCATCATCACGAAGCCCATCAGCTTCTGCCGCACCATGTCGCGCTGCTTCGTGCCGAAGATTTCAGTCAGCGCGAACTCCATGGTCGCGAAGATGCTGCTTGCGCTCCAGACAAGGCCGCCGATCGAAACGAGCCCCATCCAGCCGGCGGACTGCTTGACACCCTGAATGGCGCTCCTCAACTCAGGCTGGGCGTTGCCGGGGAAGACCTGCAGGATGAGAGCCTGGAAGTGCGCCTCGGTCCCGGGGTTCCGGATCATCAAGCCGATGATGGACAGCGCCCCGAGCATCATCGGGAACATCGCCAGGAAGCCGGCAAACGCGAGCGCAGACGCGTAGTTGCTTGCCTGGCTTTCGCCGAACGCCGTCAGGACCCGAACGGGGACTGTCTTCTGGGCGCGGCGGACCGCCTGCATGATGCGATTCCGCATACCGCCCCTCAGTCGGGTGCCGGCGCGGAGCGTCGAGTCGGGCCGGCTGTCTCATCTCCGCCGTCAGATGGCCGCGTCACCCTTTCGATAAGCGCGGTCGAAGCCGTCCCGACGATCGCAGGTGCCATCTTGCGCACGATGGACTGGAGCATGCCGGGGTCCCCTGCGCCGCGGTCGTTGACCGTGAGCGTCACCGAGGGAAGGGGTTTCTTCAAGCGGGCCGCCATCTCATCAGCGAGGTCCCGGAGCGATTCCATCGACATGCCCTGGAGCCTGTCCTTCAAAGTCGGTTTGCGAAAGCGCCGGTAGAGAAGGAATGCGATCCCTCCCGCCACGACCACGCCGATCGCCACGGCGGCCACCTTCCCGTAGCGCATGGCATTGGACGTGGCGCGGTCCTCGAGCTCGCCGAGATTTTCGTCCATGCGGTCGCGGGTCTCTTTTATCTGACGGTCGATCTCATTCGCCGAAGCGCCCATTCTTTGCTCTCCTTCAAGCTGGCGATTGTTTTCGCCGGCAGACTCATCCGCAGCCGAGACTTGCCGACGAGCACCAGCGCAATCCCGATTACGGCGTAAGCGACCGTCCAGGTCAGCGCTGCCTGCCAGTGCCACGGTACGAGGGTGACGACCGCCACCGGCAGCGTTACGAAGATCGCCAGCATCAGCACCAGGCCCCCGCCGGCCATCATGCCCGCCGCGATTGCGTTGACCATGACCAGCTCTTTGACCTCTTGCTTGGCCAGGGCGACCTCGAGCGTCATGAGCCGCTGAGCGTCCTGCACGACCTCAGACGCCAGCTCACCCGACCCTGCGCTGGGCCGAGCCGCTTTTTTTCCGCCAACGGACGATTGCACCAACTGCCTCGCTAGTGCAACGCCTCGCATCAGAGGGCTACGCACGATCCTTGATGTCTCTGCAAGGTGGCGCACATCGCTCGAGCGCGAGACGCGCTAGGAGGGGAGTCCCTGCGTCACGACCTGGTAGACGAGCGCCCCGTCCGCCAGCACCATGACCAGCGCCGACGCCCAGCCGATGAGATTGGTCCAGGGGCCGTTGACGAAGTCCCCCATGAGCTTGCGGCTCGAGGTCACCAGGAGAATCAGGACGATCAGGATCGGCGCGATCAGTCCATCCAACACTTGCGAGTAAAACAGGGCCTTGATGGGATTGATGGACGAAATGGCCAGCTCGATCGCAATGAGGAACGCGAGCCCGATCACGACGTAGAACTGGGGCGCGTTGCGGGGATTGCGACCTAGACCGCGGCGCCAACCTGCAAGCCCGGCCACTCCGAAGGCCGCCGACGCGCCCAGCACAGGGATCGCCAGCAACCCGGCGCCGATGATCCCGATCCCGAACAGCAAGGACGCGTAGCGACCGGCGAAGGGCGCCAGCGCGTGGGCCGCGTCGGCCGCGGTTCGGATGGCGGCGTGGTGAGAGAACAGGACGGCTCCTGTCGCCACGATGATGAAGAACGCGCTGACGTTGGACCAGATCATTCCGGCCACCACGTCAAGGTTGGTGCGCCGCATGTGCTGCACGCCGCGTCTCTCCTCCACCTCGCCGCTGGCCTGCCAGAAGAAGAGGTAAGGCGTGATCGTCGTGCCGAGCATGCCCACCGCGCCCAACATGAACGAGGGCGACAGGCTGACGTGGGGCACGACAGTGCTGCGCAGAACCTGCCCCCAATCGGGGCGCGCCAGGATGGCCGCGACGATGTACGTCGCGAAGACTCCCGCCAACCACAGCAAATATTTGCTGACGATCTTGTAGTCGAGGAAGATCGTGAAACCTGCCATCACCGCTGCCAGCGGGACGACCCAGTAGATGTACCTCACCCCGGTGAGCAGCTGGATGGCCGCGCCCATGGCCAACAGGTCCGCGCCCATCGTGATCACGTTGGCAATCACCATGAGCAGGACTGCCGGCGTCGCGATCCGCGCTCCGAAGGTCGTCCGGAGGACCGTGGCCAGGTCGGCCTTGGTGACGTCGGCCACCTTGGCCGACATCTGCTGGACGACGATCAGCATGGGGGTCGATAGGAAAAGCAGCCAGTTCTGGGTGAAACCCGCAGTGGCGCCGATGATCGAATAGGTCGCGATGCCGGCCGGGTCGTTGTCGGCGCCGCCCGTGACCAGGCCAGGGCCGATCGACCGGAGAACGTCGCCGGCAGTGAGCTGGTCGGTGCTGACGTCCCGAGCCGACGGGCTCGGCTTGGGGCGCGCGATCTTGCGCCTGATCTCGGACATCAGGCCCCGACCTGAGGGGGCGCCGCGACCGTCCACAGGCTTCGTGTGTCCTCTTCCAGAAGGCCGCGAACCCGGTACGCCTCGGTCTCGTCGACGCGTAGGACGAGGACCGCGCGGCCTTTGTCCAGGTAGGTGCGGACGTCGGCGTCGAAACCCTCGGGGATGGATTTCAGGCGGGGCCTCCGACCGCTCGAGGTGAGGATGACCTTCTGCCTGGGCGCGGTGCGACTGCGCTCCAGGACGAACTTGAGCGCCAGCTCCGCCGTCTCCTGGTTCGGGAAGGCGGCGACGAGAACCTGCTCGAGCACGCCGGCCTTCTCTTTCGCACCCACCACCCCGAGAGCGGACGAGTCGACCTCGTTGATGCCTCGGCCGACCCGTGCGCGAGCCTGCTTGAGCAGCTCGTCGCGGTCGCGGCTGGTCTGGACCTCTCCCGAGACCTTGAGAGTTCCATCGTCGAGCCGGACGATGAGACGGTCGCCGTGGATCGGATGGGGCTCATCGGCCTCACCTGCCAGCACGGTCGTCCACCACGCCTCCACGAGCGTGGCGATGCCGGCCGGCGCGCGCGCCGGCTTCTTTCGTGCCCGCGTAGCCGTTCGCGTCATGCACAAGCACAACGCCGAATTGCGTGTCTTTACCGGCGGCTGCGTTGATTGGCTGATGGCCACACAAAGGCCGGCTCCAGCGCCGAGCCTGCCTGAATCGGTCGACCGGCGCCTCTATCACATGATCCACGGGCTCCCCCACTCCACGGTGGGTGACAGGTACGTGAGCATCCTGTCGGACCTGGGGGAAGGGCTGGGATGGGTGGAGGCAGGCCTCGCCGTGGCCTGGATGGGCGGGCAGAAGGGCCGCCGGGCCGGTCTTGCCACGGCCGTGGCGTCCGTGGGCACGACGTACCTGGTCCAGAAGATGATCAAGCCCGTATTCCGGCGCAAGCGGCCTTTTGTCGACCGCGACGTCCTGGTGGTCGGTATCAAGACCGCCGACGCGTCGTTCCCCTCCGGGCACACGGCGTCGTCTTTTGCCGCGGCCACAGCGCTCTCGACCTTCTATCCCAAGGCATCGCCGTTGGTTTTCGGCCTGGCCGCGGGCGTCGGGGTCTCGCGAGTCCATCTCGGCCACCACTTCCCCAGCGATGTGGCGGTGGGATCGCTGATCGGCATCGCCACCGGGACGCTGGTCTCGTGGCTGATCAAGCTGCCTGACAGGCTTTAAAGGGGCCGAAGCGGCTGGCGAAGGCTTGGTGGAGGGCTCGGCCATTGCTGGCCAAGCACCCCCGGCCAGATAACGTCGGATCAGGGCCGTCTACTCGTCTCGGCCACGTGCTCCGAGCGCATGGAAACCTCTTATCGTGTTCCGAGCATGGGCATCAGCTCCGAGCTGGCCGGCTTCACCTCCGCCGACGCCCGCCGGGCGCTGGAAGGCCTGCCTCGCTGCGACTACGACGTGGTGGTCAAGCCACTGCGTTACCGCTCGGCCCCCCATCTCGCCGCACGTTGCGAGTTCGAGGAACGCCGGATCGTGCTCCAGGTCCCGATCCCGTTCAAGGCGTTCAAGGAGCCGGTCGTGTTCGCAGCGCGGCGAATGCGCGGCGCGGGGATGCGGTTTGCCTGGGCTTCGGAGACCGTGTGCTTTCGAGGGCGGCGAGACGTGCTGCGGTTCCTGTACTGCCACGAATGGCTGCACTGGTACCTCCACGAGGTGCTGCACAGGGGCTCGTCGGCGGAGACGGCGTGCGATCGCTTCGCGCTCCGAAACTTTCGCAGCCGCTACGTGACGACCGACGACGCGGACGCCGCGCTCAAGCGGCGGCCTTTGAAGGCACACGCGTCGGGCTGAGGGCTGCGATCTCGGCCAGCTCTGCATACGTGATCGCATCATTGGCCGCGTGGCCGGCGGCGTCGTTGTTGAAATAGATCTGGGCGCGGGCTGGAGCCGGGACTCCGGCCCAGCTCATTCCAGGTCGGTCAGCGTCACCTGCTTGCGGGTGCTAAGCCTGCCCTGGGCAGACGAGCAATAGCTGCCGGAGGTCGGCGCGACATCCGAGTAGTCCGCTCCGACCGCGATGGTCAGGTAACCCAGGCCGCCCCGGCTCGCGTGGGTCGGGTCGAAGGCCGACGCCACGGCGTCGCCGGTGCCATCCCCGGTCGGGAGCACGACCTCCACCCAGGCGTGGGTTCCGCCCTGGCCGAGCAGGTGACCTGAGACATATCGCGCCGGCAGGCCGCAGACGCGGCAAAGGGCGAGCATGACGTGGGCGTAGTCCTGGCACACGCCCGCCCCAAGGGCGAGCGCCTCGGCCGCCGTGGTGCGAACCCCGGTGATTCCGTAGCGGTACGTCATCGCCTGGTAGACCCAATCGTTGATGCGGTCCGCAAGAGGCAGGCCCCACTCGGCCGACGAGGATAGCTCCTCGGCGGTGCCCCGGATACGATCGTCGGCCGCCGTGAGGCGGGAGGGCTCCAGCAGGTAGCCGTCGGCAAGCCACCCGTCAGCGAGGCGGTTCGGCTCCTCGGCGCGGCGCTCGACCGTGACCTCGGCCGTGAACTCGATCACTTGCGGCACTCGCGGCGCAAACACGTCGACGATCACGTTGCCGTACCGGTCGCGACGGTCCTCCAGACGCACGCCTTCAAGGTCGACCGACAGCTCGTGGCGGAGCCTGCGCTGGTCGCCGAAACGCTCAGGCGGGATGACCACGAGGCGGTGGTTGAGGTCGCGGATCGGTTCCGGGTACTCGTACCGGAAGGTCTGGCGCAGGAGATAGGAGGCCTTTCGCGCGCCGCCCCAGTCGACGGATGCGTGCTCGAGGGCCATCAGTCCGCCTCGGTCCGGTCGGCCCACACGGTCATGGAGCGGAACGCCGCGGGCCCGAAGGTCGTCAGCATGGCGACATCCAGCGCGTCGCGGCCACGCCCGATCAGCACCCGCCCGACGCGGCGCTGGTTGTTGCGCGGGTCGAACGTCCACCAGCGATCTCCGAGCCAGACCTCCATCCAGGCCGCGAAGTCCATCGCCTCGGGGACGGCGGGCACGTACAGGTCGGGCAGGTAGCCGAACACGTACCGGGCCGGGATGTTGAGGGCCCGGCAGAAGCTGATCGCCAGGTGAGCCAGGTCTCGGCACACCCCTTTGCGGTTCTCGAGCACGTCTATGGCGGTGGTCAGCGGGTTACTCGCCCCGTACTGGAACTGGATGTGGTCGTGCACCCAGTCGCAGACGGCCTGCACGCGGGGGCCTCCGGGCTCGGTCTGCCCGAACAGCTCCCACGCCATCCCCATCAGCTGGTCCGACAGGCAGTAGCGGCTGGGCAGGGTGAAGTGCAAGAGCTCGCCGGGGATCTCCTCGATGGGCGCCTGGCCGGCGGAGGACGCGTCGAGGTCCGGTTCGTCCGGCACCGCGACGACCGCGTTGTACCTGAGCAGCAGAGGTCCGGTGGGCATGACCAGGCGCTTCACAGGGTTCCTGTATAGGTCTGCGTACTCGTCGACCGGCACGGAGGGTTGGGTCGACCACGTCTCCGTGACGAGCTGGTGACTGGCGTCCGAGCGCGGTCGAACCTGGACCGTGGCAACCGTCGGAGCGCTCACGTCGTACCTGAACTCGCAACCAACCCGCAGGTCAATCGTCATTCGTGATGTCGCGATGGCGCAGACACTATAACTGTGGCCCCCGTGAATTCCATTGACAACGGCTACGAGGTCAACGGCTTTTATGACGAGATGCTTGCGGGCGAAGGCCGCCCCCGACCCGGCTACCGCCGACTCTACGAGCACCTGCAGGCGCTCGGCTCGAAGGAGCTGCAGCGCCGCCAGGACCTGGCGATGCAGATGTTCCGCAACCACGGCATCACGTTTGCGGTCTACCCGGACGCCCACGGCACCGAGAAGGTCTTCCCGTTCGACATCATCCCGCGGGTCCTTTCCGCCCGAACCTGGAGGCACCTGGAGAAAGGCCTGGAGCAGCGTATGCGGGCGCTCAACCAGTTCCTGGACGACGTATACGGCCGCAAGCTGATCTTGAAGCAGCGCGGCGTGACGCCCGAAATCGTGCTCACGAGCTCCCTCTACCTCAGGGAGATCGAAGGCCTGCCCGTGCCGCACGGCATCCACTGCCACATCGCCGGCGTCGACCTCGTCCGCGACGACAAGGGGGATTTCTTGGTCCTCGAGGACAACCTGCGGACCCCGTCGGGAGTCTCGTACGTGCTCGCCAACCGCCACGTCATGAAGAGCGTGCTGCCCGACCTGTTCGCCGGCTACCAGGTGCGCCCCGTCGAGGGCTACGTGCACGAGCTCCTACGCCTGCTGCGCTGGCTTGCTCCCAGGGGAATCGACGATCCGACCGTGGTCCTGCTCACGCCCGGCGTCAACAACTCCGCCTACTACGAGCACCTGTACCTTGCCAAGCAGATGGGCATCGAGCTCGTCGAGGGCACCGACCTGGTGGTCGACCAGGATCACGTGTTCATGCGCACCACCCAGGGCCTGCGTCCGGTCCACGTGATCTACCGGCGCATCGACGACGCGTGGCTCGACCCGATCTTCGGGCGTCAGGAGTCCCTGGTTGGGGTGGCGGGGCTGGTGAACGCGTACCGGGCCGGCAACGTGGCGGTCGCGAACGCCCTGGGCAACGGTGTCGCCGACGACAAGGCCGTATACGCGCTGGTGCCGAAGATCATCCGCTACTACCTTGACGAGGACCCGATCCTGCCCAACGTGGAAACCTACCTGTGCGCCGACGAATCCCAGCGCGGCTACGTCCTGGCCAACCTCGACAAGCTCGTGGTCAAAACCGTCGACGGCTCGGGCGGGTACGGCATGCTGATCGGGCCGGAATCGACCAGCGCGGAGCGTGAGGATTTCAAAAGACGGATCGCGGCCAGGCCTCGCTCGTTCATCGCCCAACCCGTGGTCGCACTTTCGGTCCAGCCCGTCCTGGACGGCGGGCGGCTGCGTCGCACCCACCAGGACCTGCGGCCGTTTGTCCTGACCGGACCCGACGTGACCGTCACCTCCGGCGGCCTGACCCGCGTCGCGCTCAAGCCCGGCTCGCTGGTGGTGAACAGCTCGCAGGGCGGCGGCAGCCGGGACACCTGGGTGATGACCGAGGATCCGGTGGACGGCGATGCTTAGCCGCGCGGCCACATCTCTCGCGCTGCTCGGGCGGCACCTCGAACGGGCCGACCACCTGGCGCGGATCCTTGGCGTGCATGTTGGGCTGTCGCTCGACCGGAGGGACGAGCCAGGCCCCGAGTACTGGAGGCGGTTCATGGAGCTCGCGGGCTGGCGGCACAGCGACACCAACCGGAGAGACCAGGCGGTCGAGATGGTGGTGGGCGGCACGCTCGGGCCGTCGGTGCGAGCCAGCATCGGAGCCGCCCGCCTCGCGGCCCAGGCGGTGAGGCCATCGCTGCCCAGCGAGCTCTACGAACAGGTCAATGCGCTGCACTGGCGCGTGCAGGAGTCGAGATGGCAGCCAGACCTCTATCCGTTCCTCTACGACGTGCAGATGAGCATCCGTCTCGTCGACGGCCTGCTCGAGGACACCATGCCGCATGAAGACGCGCGCGATTTCGTGCGGCTGGGAAAGTTCGTCGAGCGCGCCGGCAACGTGGCGGCCATCGTCACCCGGAAATCGGCGGAGCTCGCGGACACGCCGGAGGACGCGCTCGAGTGGACAGCCGTCCTCAAATCGTGCTTCGCCTTCGAGTCGTACCAGGCGCGCTACTCGGGTGGGGTGACGCATGACCGCGTCATCGAGTGCCTGCTGCTCGACCGCACCCTGCCGAGGTCAGCGCGCTTTTCCGCGTCGGTCGCGCTTGAGTCGGTGGTGAGGATCGACGGCAGCGGTCGCCGCTCGAAGCCGCGACGTGTTCTGACCAGGTTGTCGTCGATGTTCGAACAGGCCGACTCGCACGCCGTGGCGGAGCACGCCGTTGAGTTCGACACTGAATGCCGTTCGCTCCTGCGGCAGCTCGAGGTGGCTCTGCGCGAGACCTACTTCCACCCGAGCAAGGTTCCCAGCACCGTCATGGGCGACGAAGGACGCGCCATGCCGCAGCAGCAGCAGCAGGACGCGCGACCGTGAAGCTCGAGATCGTGCACAGCACGCGCTACCTCTACTCGGGCCCGATCGCTGAAACCATGATGGAGGTGAGGCTGCAGCCCATGGACGGGGCGGGTCAGCGATGCCTCCGGTTCTCGCTCGAGCTGAGCTCGGGCATCGAGGCTCACGCGTACATGGACGGGTACGGCAACCACGTCCATTACTTCAACTTGGTTCGACCGCACAACCGCCTGGGCATCGTCAGCCGCTCGGTGGTCGAGACGGGGTTGGAACCGGACCCCGATCCGGGGGAAGAGCTGGTCCAGGACTTTCTGCGGTTTCGCTCGCCCGTGACGGACGTGGAAGGCGTCCGCGAGCTCGCGCGGCGCCATGCCATCTCCGACTCGTCGTCACCCGAGGCGGTGGAGCGAGCCCTCGACGAGCTGACCCTCACCATCAGCCGGGAGTTCACCTACGACCGCGCGGTGACCAACGTCTACACGGTGGTCGACGAAGTGCTCGCGTTGCGAGCCGGGGTCTGCCAGGACTTCGCCCACCTCTTCATCGCTGTGGCGCGCGCGATGGGCGTTCCCGCCCGCTACGTCAGCGGCTACATCCATTTCGCAGGCGAGAAAGGAGTCATGACCGCCTCGCATGCCTGGGCCGAGGGCTGGGTGGCGGGCAAGGGCTGGATCGGCTACGACGCCACGCGCCCTGTCCGAACCTCCGAGAATCACGTGCGGCTGGCGGTCGGCAGGGACTACACCGATGCCGCCCCCACCCGTGGGATCTACGTGGGGTCGGCGAGCGGAACGATGGCGGTCCGGGTCAGGACGCGCGAGCTCTGACGGCCACTAAAAGCGGCGTCCGCGCACGTGCTCGATGGAAAAGCTGGCCGTGTCGGCGATCAGCATCACAGCCATCACCCCGGCTTCCACGGGATCGCTGACGACCAGGTCGGCGGCATCAGGCACGGAGCCGGCCATGTTGGTGCAGACGACCAAGATTCCCGCCTCGCGGATCTCGCGCACCGCGTTGCTGATGTCGCCACCCATCAGGGCGCCTGCGAGGACAAGGGCCCGAGCCCGGTGCAGCCGTGCCACCGCGCGCACAGCGTCCGCCAGCTGCTGCTCGCCGACCAGCGGGATCGTGTCGACCGAGATGCGTTCCCCGCGGATGTTGTGCCTGTCCGCTTCCGAGACCGCCCCCTGGGCCACCATGCCGACCTGCGCGCCGCCGCCGATCACGATCACCCGCTTGCCGTAGATCGCCTGGAACGTCGGAACGACTGTGACGCGGGTCACCACCTCGAGCTCTTCGAGATCCTGGAGCAGCCGCGCGCTGTCGGCGGCACCGCTCACCTCCATCTGCAGTTGGGCTGCGCCGGCCCGATGCTCGCCGCCGGCGATGTACGTGATGTTGGCCCCATGGCGGAAGATCGTCTCCGCCACCCGGTAGAAGACGCCGGGCCGATCGGGCGATTCGACCAGCAGGCCGAGGACTTCCGGGTTCACGCGCGAAAGATAGACAGTGGGAGTCGCATCCGGGCTGTCGGCGCGCCACTAATCCCCGCTCGTGTATTTGGGGGTGAAATCCATAACGGCCCATCGCTCGATGCCTTAGCCTTACGCGCAATGCGCTGCCTGCGCCGGATTGGAATTGCGATCGAGATTAGCCGGGGAGGTCCCCCGACTTAGCGCACTCCGCTCGAGTCGTGGGACCTCCCGGCCATCCAGGTCGGGAGGTTTTTTTATGTCCAGCCGAAGAATCGTGGTGTACGACACCACCTTGCGCGATGGGGCGCAGGGTCCGGCCGTGTCCTTTTCCGCCTCGGACAAGCTGCGCATAGCGCGGCTCCTGGACGGCCTTGGGTTCGACTACGTGGAAGGGGGGTTTCCGGGTTCGAACCCCAAGGACGAGGAGCTCTTCGATCGCCTTCGAATCCAGCCCCTGGAGACCGCGAGGCTGGCGGCCTTCGGCGCGACGCGCCGTGCAGGCGGAAGCTGCGAAGACGACGCCAACCTCGCGGCGCTGGCGCAGAGCGCCGCCCCGGTGTGGACGCTGGTTGGCAAGAGCGACCCCTGGCAGGTGAGCGCCGTGCTCCAGACCACGACGACCGAGAACCTCGCGATGGTGGAGGAATCGGTCGCGTACGGGATCGCGCGGGACCGCGAGGTGATCTTCGATGCCGAGCATTTCTTCGACGGGTTCGCCAGGGATGCTGAATACGCGATCGAGGTCTGCCTGACCGCGGCGCGCGCCGGCGCGTCGTGGGTCGTGCTCTGCGACACCAACGGCGGATCGCTGCCGGCCGACATCCGGCGCGGAGTCGAGGCGGTCAGCCGGGCGCTGACCGAGGCCGGGGCCACCGCGCGCATCGGCATCCACTGCCATAACGACTGCGAGCTCGCGGTCGCCAACTCCCTCGAGGGAGTGATGGCCGGCGCCGAAATGGTCCAGGGCACCATCAACGGCTACGGGGAAAGATGCGGCAACGCCAACCTCGTGTCTGTGGTGGCGGACCTCGTGTTGAAGCTCGGCCTGGAGGCGCTCCCCCGCGAATCGGTGGAGCGGTTCAGCGACCTGTCACGGACCGTCGCAGAGATCGCCAACCTGGCCCTGCCGCTGCAGCAGCCGTTCGTCGGACACGGGGCGTTCGCGCACAAGGGCGGCCAGCACGTGGCCGCGGTCTTGAAACACAAGGACGCGTACCAGCACATCGACCCGGGCCTGGTCGGTAACGAGCCTCGCGTGCTCGTGTCGGAGCTGGCAGGCCGGGGCAACGTGCTGGCGAAGGCGCGAGAGTTCGGCCTGGAGCTCGACCGCGACGACCCGCAGACCCGCTGGCTGGTCCAGCACCTCAAGGAGCTCGAGCACCGCGGCTACTCGTACGAGGCAGCGGAAGCATCGTTCGCGATGCTGGTCCGGCGACTGCAGCCCGGCTATTCGGCGCCGTGGACGGTCGTGGACTTCACGACCCAGGTCCGTAAGAACGGCTCGTCCGTGCATGCGGAGGCAACCGTGAAGGTCGAGGTCGGCGGCGCCGTGTACCACACCGCCGCGTCCGGCAACGGGCCGGTCAACGCCCTGGACGCGGCCCTCCGCAAAGCGTTGAGCCCGCAGTTCCCCGCGCTGGAAGGCGTCAGCCTCCACGATTACAAGGTGCGCATCCTCGACGGCGAGGCCGGTACGGCCGCCACCACTCGCGTGTTGATCGAATCGGGCAAGGATGCGAAACGTTGGACCACGGTCGGGTGCTCGAGCAACATCATCGAAGCCTCGCTGCTCGCCCTGGTTGACTCGCTCGAGTATGCCCACCAGGCGAACGGCGGCCAGGATTGAGGGCGCTGGGTCAGCCGGTGGCGCGCAAGAGGCGGCGAAGGTCGCCGGCGAACGTCTTCGTGTCGATCGGCTTGACCACGTAGGCGTCACAACCCGCGGCGATGGTGCGCTCCAGGTCGCCCGACATGGCGAGGGCCGTGACGGCCACGATCGGGATGGAGGCGGTCAGCGGGTCCGCCTTCAGGCGGCCGGTCAGCGACAGCCCATCCTCGCCAGGCAGCTGGACGTCCATCAGGATGAGGTCTGGCCGGTGCTCGGCGATCAGCCGGCTGGCCTGGGCCGCCGTGTTCGCCACCTCCACCTCGTAACCATCGAGCTCGAGGATCACGGTGGCGAGCAGCTGGCTGGCCAGGTCGTCCTCGACGACCAGGATCCGGCCTGGCTCGACGAGCTGATGTGCCGGTTGGCTTACTTCCATCGACGCCCATCCCATGCTGCTTCCCCTTGCCGCCTGCGTTAAGTCAGATCCGGCTCAAGCATCATAGTGTTAATTCAAGGCGCACAGGACATCGGGTCGGCCGATCCGCTCCAAACGGATGGGCCGCGCCGAGGGTCAGGCCGTGGCGGCTCGCGTGTCGGACGCGTGCGGACCCGGACGGGAAGCGGCGAGCGCGTGCCTCAATTGACGATTGGCTCCGCTCAGATCGCCCCTAGCCTCGAGGATTTCCGCGTAGATCGCGTGCGCTTGCGCCAAACGCTCGACAGCCGCCGCCGCCTCGAGTATCCCGATGGCGGTGGCGCACTCGGCATCGGCAGCCTCATCGCGCCCCTCCGAGGCGGCAATCCGGCCAAGCCAAAAGTGAGCATCCGCGATGCGGCCCACCGCGGCTTCTTCGACCGCGAGGCTCAAGGCTTGGCGGGCAAGCTCGGCGGCCTTTGCGAAGTTGGACTGCGTGAATTCGAGCTCGCTCATGCTCAAGAGGACATCACTGCGGCCGGTCAACCCAGCCTCCTCGAAAAGACGCAGCGCCCGCTCGAGGTGAGGTCGCCCCGACGCAGGCTCGCCGACTCTTACGAGCAGCAGGCCCAGGTTGTTCTCGGAGCGAGCCAGGGAGATCCGGTCGTTCAAGGTTTCGTGGATCGCCAGCGCACGCTGGCTGTAACGAGAAGCCTGGTTGATCTGACCCAGCTCCTGGTAGGCGAGGCTCAAGCCGCTGAAGGTGAGGGAAAGACGCCGCAGGTCATGGATGCTGTCGCCCGCGGCGATTGACGCCTGGTATGCCTCGATCGCGGCCGGCCAGTTGCGGTTTGTGGCATGGACGCCGGCCAGAGTTCCGAGCAACCGGAATTCAGTCGACGGCGGCAGGACCTTGAGGGAACGTGCCGTCGTCAGCGCGCCCTCGGCCAGGGAGAGCGCCGAGGGATCCTGCATCAGGTAGGCGCCCTGGGCCTCCGAGCACAGGCACTCGGCCGTCATCAGCAAGTCGCCGACCCGCTCGAAGTGGGCCCGAGCCGCGGCCGCCAGGCGGCGGCCGACCACCGGTTGACCGAGCCGCAGCTGAGCCGTGGCGACCAGGTGCCTGACCCTGGCCTCGGTGTCCGGGTCCAATCTCTGCTCGAGCACCCGCTCGCCGGTCGCGACGACCTCGGTAAGCGCACCGGACGCGATCAGGCGCTCCAGCTCAGCCGTCCCGGCGTACATCGCGGGGTTGCCCTCCGCAGGCTGGGCGAGGAAGAACTCGAGCGGGCGGCCGGTGCGCTCCGAGATCAACCGGAGCGTCTCCATCGACGGCTTCGCCTTCCCGGTCTCGACGAAATAGATCGCGGTACGGCTGATCTGGTCCCCGGCCACCTGGGCCAAGCTCAGACCGGCTTCCAGGCGTGCTTGCCTTGCGGATCCGGGCTTGATCTCGACTCCACGACGGCGTCCCCGACGGCCCGACGTCTTCGCCGACCCAGTCGGAGCACGCGGCTCTACAGGGTGCGAAGACAGGGCTGACACCTCGCCAGCTTAATCCAGCCGAACCTCACTTGACAGAAATGATTGACGAGCGCCCAGCAGCCTGGGTATTACAGGCAGCAGCCCACCGACCCCTCGGCACCGACGCCCATCGAGAGGACGAGGACCAGCAGCGTCGCCAGGATCGCGGCCAACAGCAGCTTTCGCATTCAAATCACCTCCTTATGCCGCGCAGACCACGCGGCGACGAGATCTCAAAAAGTCAGCCCAAACAGAGATCAACCGTTGGCGTGGTGGCTAATCTGGCCGAGCGTTCCGACCACCAACGGCCAACCGAAGCGAACGCCGCCAACGCCAACTTCACCCCGCCGAGGACCGCAGCCAGGTCCCCGAACCCGCCTGCCAGCTGCTCCACCTGCAGCCTGGCCACCCCGAGCACGACCACCGCCGGCATGGCGCACAGCACCACGGCGCCGCCTGCGACCAGGACCGCCGCCAACGCCCGCGCCGGCCGAAGTTCGGCCGCCTGGTCAATCCCGCCCGAGGTCTCGGCGGCACCCGGGCCACGGTTTCCTATCGTCTCCACGCAGTGCCTCCCGCTTGGCCGTGCTCACACCCTCGCGGCTGTGCTACAAGTACTGCCTCCGCATGTTAACTGACATTCCAGCTGAATTAACATAAGACCGGAGAAGTGTCCACCCCTCCTTCTCCGACCTACCCGTCCCTGCAGCGTGCATCCCACTCGGCAGGGGCAGGCCCTTACGCGCCAGGTACGCGGGTGGTGAAGGCCGGGCTCGGCTTGCGTGGTTGGCGCGCCTTCACCATCGCGGCCGTCGTCGCCGGGGCGCTCGCGGCAGCGTTCGTCGCCTGGACCGCCCTTCGGGTCGGCGGAGACCAGGCGACGATCGCCGTCGACGACATCGGCGAGGCGGTGGCTGCTTTGATCGCCGCGGCGAGCTGCGGACTGGCCGCGGCCAGGAACGAGCATCGCACCCGGGTTGCTTGGGGCCTGTTCGCCGCCTCGGCCGCCAGCTGGGGGATCGGCGAGGTCATCTGGTCGGTGTACGAGGTCGGCCTGGGCATCGCCGTCCCGTTCCCGTCAGCCGCCGATGCCGGTTACCTTCTCGCCGTCCCGCTCGCGGTGGGCGGCGTGTTCGCGTTCACCTCCGCCCCATCCCGTCTGACCACCCGCGGAGAGGCCCTGCTGGCCGGCGCGATCGTCGCCCTGTCGCTCCTCTTTATCGCATGGGCGATGGGCCTTGGCCAGGTCTACTCGAGCTCGCCTGCTTCGCCCGCGGCCAAGCTGATCGGTCTCGCGTACCCGCTGGGCGACATCGTGACGATCACCGTCCTCGTGCTGGCCATCCGCCGTGCGCGCAGGACCGAGCTCGGCCGCATGTTCCTGCTGCTCGGGGGCCTGGCCTCTGCCGCGCTGGCGGACAGCGCGTTCGCCTACCTCACCGCCAATGGGACGTTTGGGGCCATCGGCAGCGTCCTGGACGCCGGGTGGGTGGTCGGGTATTTGATGATCGCGCTCGCCCCGCTGTGGCCCACCAACGACACCGAAACCGTCAGGGCGGAGGGCCCCATCGAGCTCTGGCAGCTTGCGCTGCCCTGGGCGGCCGTCCTCGCAGCCGCGGTGGTGGCCATCCACGAGGCCACCACCGACCATGCGCTCGATCGGTTCAGCACCGTCCTGGTCGGCGGAATCGGGATTCTCCTGGTGGGCAGCCAGGTGCTGTCGCACCGCGATTCGCTGTCTTTGCTGGTCACGAGCCAGCGGACCGAAACCCAGCTCGCGCGCCGCAACAGCCTCCTCGACGAGATCGTCACCCACGCCCCGCTGGGCATTGCCCGCGTCGGCACGGACATGAAGATCATCGACATCAACCCGCGCCTGGCCGCGCTCCTGCGCGCAGACACGCGGCAGATAGTCGGCACCTCGGTGGCCGCATATCTCCACCCGGATGAGTTCAATCGTGTGTTCGAGGTTTTCCAGCCCCTCTGGAATGGCGCCGTGGACACGATCGAATCGGACAGCCGCGCCGTGCGCGCAGACCAGACCGAGGTATGGCTTCACTGGAGCGCCACGGTGGTGAGGAGCGCGTCAGGCCGGATCGACTACTTCATCGCGATGTACGAAGACACGGATGCTGACCACGCCGCCAACGAAGCCGCGGCCGCCCACCTGGCCGGCCTGGAACGGCTCAACCAGCTGAAGAGCGAGTTCGTGGCCCTGGTCAGCCACGAGTTCCGGACCGCGCTGGTCGGGATCCAGGGTTTCAGCGAGATGATCCGCGATTCCGACATCACTCTCGAAGACGCGAAGGGGTTCGCCGTCGACATCAACAAGGACGCCGAGCGCCTGAACCGGATGATCAACGACATGCTCGACCTGGACCGGATCGAGGCCGGCCGGCTGACGCTGAACCTCGAGCCCTCGAGCATCAACGTACTGCTGAACGAGGCGGTGGCGCGGGCGAGAGCCTCGTCCGCCAAGCACGTGTTCGTCTGCGACTTCGATTCGCGCGACCCCGTCGTCCAGTGCGACCCCGACCGCATCGCCCAGATCATCACCAACCTCTTGAGCAACTCCATCAAGTACTCACCCGAGGGAGGCGAGGTGGTGGTTGCCAGCCGCGCTCGAGATGGTCACGTGGACGTGAGCGTCAAAGACCACGGGGTCGGCATCGCACCCGAGTTCGTGAAGCGGCTCTTCAGCCGCTACGAGAGATACGAGAAAACGAGCGGCAAGATCATCGGCACCGGGCTTGGCCTGGCCATCACGCGCCAGATCGTCGAGCTGCACGGCGGGAAGATCTGGGCCGACAGCGAGCAGGGCAAGGGATCGGACTTCCACTTCACGCTTCCGCTCGCCGCGACCTAGTGCGCGAGACTGCCTGCTGGCCACGCTTCAGAAACTCGCTCATCAGCGACTGGAAGTGGAAGACGCCGTTCTCGCGCACCGCCGAGAACGCGACCCAGATGAACAGGAAGCCGATGACGCTTTCAGTGCCCTGGTTGCCGCTGATGCTGCTGCCCCACAGGGCGTCCGACGCGGCGATGGCCGTCGCCGTCAGCGTGCCACCCAGCCAGATCGGGTTGCTGAGCCAGTAGAGGACGCCGACGACCGCCCCGGCGAAGTGGCCATAGGCCAGGCGCACCCAGTCGTAGGTGGCGCCTTCGGTCGGGAACGCCGTGCCGAGCTCGGCTGTCAGAAGGCCGTAAGGGATGAGGAACGTGACGGCCGAGACGATCAGCCAGAAGATCGCCTGGGCTCCGTACGAAGAGGATTGCCCGATGGTGTCGATGGCCACGATCGCGCAGATCGTGAAGAAGATCATGTCGAACCGGAAGAGCGACTTCTTGAGCTTGCGCTTTTCAGCCGCAAGCTCCGCTACGGCGGCGGTATCCCCCATCCAAACCCTCCCTTCGTCTATGACGAATAGCTGAAAAGCGGACAATTAGAGGGCCAAGGCTCGGACCTGTCAAGGCGGGGCCTGGTGACGGAGGGCTTGCAGATGGCGACCACGACCACGCGAGAGCTGCCGGCCGGACGAGTCGCCGAGCTCATCGGAGGCGAAGAGGAGAAGTTCCGGCGGGCTCGACCCCGCTCGCGCCAGCTCTGGATCGAGGCTCGCGAGGTCATGCCTCGAGGCGTCCCTTCTTCATTCCAGGACGCGTCGCCCCAGCCCATCTTCATAGAGCGCGGGCACGGCAGCCGGGTCTGGGACGTGGACGGCAACGAGTACGTCGACTTCCACAACGGGTTCGGAGTGATGATCGTTGGCCACGCCCACCCGAAGATCGTGGACGCGGTGACCCGCCAGGTCGCGCTCGGCTCGCACTTCGCCCAGCCGGTCGAGAACAGCATCATCGTGGCCCGTGAGCTCTCGCGGCGCTTCAAGCAGCCCAAGTGGCGCTTCACCAACTCGGGCACCGAGTCGACGCTCGATGCCGTGAGGATCGCCCGCGGCTTCACGGGACGTGAGCGGCTGATCAAGATCGAGGCCTCCTACCACGGGCACCACGACGCGCTGATGGTCTCGGTGGAGCCGCCCCCCGACAGGATGGGACCGGCCGAGTCCCCCGCCTCGGTCCCCCAGAGCGAGGGCATCCCCGCCGCGATCGTCGAACTCACCACTGTGGTGCCGTTCAACGACCTTCCGGCGCTGGAGAAGGCGTTTGAGCATCACAAGGGCGAGGTGGCGGCGGTCATCGTCGAGCCGGCCATGATGAACGTCGGCATCGTCCTTCCCGACCAGGGATACCTGGCCGCGATCAAGGAGGTCGCGCACAACCACGGCGCCCTCCTGATCTTCGACGAGGTGAAGACCGGCGTCACCATCTCGGCCGGCGGCGCCACCGAGCGTTTCGGCGTGACGCCGGACCTGGTCGCGCTGGCCAAGGCGATCGGCGGCGGCCTGCCTTGCGGCGCCGTCGGCGGTCGCGACGACGTGATGGGCGTGATCGAGGACAAGCGCGTCGCGCAGATGGGCACCTTCAACGGCAACCCGCTGACCATGGCCGCGTCAAGGGTCACCTTGCTCGAGATCCTCGACCCGTCCGCGTATGCGCACTTCGACGCGCTCGCAGAGACGCTGCAGGGCGGACTCGACAGTGTGATCGGCGAGCACGACCTGCCGTACCACGTAACCACGCTGGCGGCGCGCGGTGGCGTCACGTATCGCGCACGGCGCGTGCGCAACTACCGTGACTACCTCGAGATTGACAAGGACCTGGCCTACCTGAGCTGGCTCTACCAGTGCAACCGCGGAGTCATCATGGCTCCGGGCGCGGAGGAGAACTGGACCCTTTCGGTCCAGCACTCGATCGATGACGTGCAACGCTACGTCGACAACTTCGCCGAGATGGCCAGGGACCTGCGCGCGTAAAGGGGTAAACGCGTGCCGCGCCTCGGAGGCATGTACGGCCCGGACGTGACCTTTTTAGGGGTCGACCGGTGCGACCTCGAGGACCGCTCGACCTTCGAGGGCGCGGACGTCGTGATCATCGGAGCGCCCTACGACGCAGGGACCTTGTACCGCGCCGGCGCGCGGTTCGGGCCCCGGCTGATCCGCACCACCGACTAGCTGCCGCACGACTCGTCGCGACCTCACCTCGCGCTGCGCGTCGACCCGCTCCGCGACATGCGGGTGGTGGACGCGGGCGACATCGAGATGCCGGGCGTCGAGGGACGTGCCGCGCTGGATGCGCTCGAGCGTGCCGTGCAGGCCGCCGCCGACGCGGGCGCGATCCCCCTGGTTCTCGGCGGCGACCACACCATCACCTGGCCAGACGTCACCGGAGTGGCACGCGCCAGGGGCTGGGGCAGGGTCTCCGTGATCCACTTCGACGCCCACGCCGACACGGGCGACATCCAGTTCGGCAGCCTCATCGGCCACGGCCTTCCCATGCGCCGCCTGATCGAGTCGGGCGCTTGTCGCGGCGACCGCTTCCTCCAGGTCGGCCTGCGGGGCTACTGGCCCGAGCCGCCGACCCTGCAGTGGATGGCCGAGCAGGGGATGCGGTCCTTCGAGATGCACGAGGTCGTCTCGCGCGGGCTCGACGCGGTACTCGAGGAGGCCTTCGCCATCGCCGTCGACGATTGCGACGGCGTCTTCGTTTCCGTGGACCTCGACGTGGTCGACCCCGGCATGGCGCCGGGGACCGGGACCCCTGAGCCGGGTGGACTCACGGGCCGCCAGCTCCTCGACGCCGTGCGGCGCATCGCGATCGAGCTGCCCGTGGTCGGCGTGGACGTGGTCGAGGTCGCCCCGGCCTACGACTCCGCCGAGATCACCTCGTTCCTCGCGAACCGGGTGGTGCTCGAGATGCTGTCCGGGATCGCCTTCAGGCGGACCGGCGGCACGTGGGATTCCATCCCGCGCACCCTGCTGGAAGGTCGCTAGCCGAGGTAGGGGCGGACCATCTCGGCCAGCTCGTCCAGCTTGGCCAGCGCCACATCGCGACCATCGGGCGGGACGTAGTAGATGAGCCTTTCGACGCCGGCCTTGGCGAGACGCTCGATCTCCGCGGCATCGGGCTTGGGGTAGTAGCTGACAGGGATGGGCGAGCGGCCGGCGGCTTTGGCCAGCTCCTGCAGCTCCGGGATTCGCTCGATGACATCGCCGCGGTTGGGCATCCATCCATCGGCGTAGCGCACCACTCGCTCGAGGATCTTGGGGCCGCTGCCCCCGAGGACGATCGGCGGGTGAGGTTTCTGGACCGGCCTGGGCCAGGCCCACATCGGGCCGAAATCGACCATCGAGCCGTGGTACTCGGCTTGGTCCTGCGTCCAGATCGCCTTCATCGCCTCGACCTTCTCGCGCAGCAGCGTCCAGCGAGTGCTGAAATCCGTGCCGTGGTCGGCCATCTCCTCGCGGTTCCAACCTGCGCCGACCCCGAAGATGAAGCGCCCGCCTGATACGAAGTCAAGGCTTGCCACCTGCTTGGCGGTCTGGATGGTGTCGCGCTGGATGACAAGGCAGATGCCGGTGGCGATCAGGAGCTTCCTGGTGGCTGCGGCGGCCACTGTCAGCGCGATGAAGGGGTCCATGGAGTGCCAGTACTGCTTGGGCAGATCGGCTCCGCCCGGCCACTTCGATTCCCGGCTGGCCGGGATGTGAGAGTGCTCCGCGACCCAAAGCGACTCGAAGCCGCGATCCTCGACGGCAGGTCCGAGCTCCGTCATCGAGATCGCGTAGTCGGTCGGAAAGATCGCGATGCCGAACTTCACCCTCTAATGGTGAGCCATCCCGCGCCGCGGGTTGGGCTAATAGGACCAGAGCCGCCAAGATGGTGCGGTTCGTCCGAGCCTCCGGCGGGTGAGCACTAGGAGGCCAGGGCTTTGCTCGTGGCGGGGCGCAACGTGGTGGTCTGGGCGTCGAGGGCGGCGCACAGGGCGGTGACCGCACTGGCGTCGAGGCGCAACCCGGCCTCCTCGTGCAAGACCCGCCGCGCCTGGTGTTGGCAGCACGCCTTGCGGTAGGGCCGGTCCGAGGTCAGGGCGTCGTACGTGTCGGCGACGGCCACGATGCGCGCCTCGAGCGGAATGGAATCCGAGGTCAGGCCGTACGGATAGCCGCTCCCGTCGAGGCGTTCGTGGTGATACAGCACCGCGAGCACTTCGCGGCTCGACTGTCCGGCACGGTCGAGCAAGTTCAGGCCCATCTCCGGGTGACATCGCATCAGGATCCACTCCGACTCGTCCAAGGCGGTGTGCTTGCCGAGCACGGCGTCGGGAATCCCGACCTTTCCGATGTCATGCAGGAGCCCGGCCCGGGCGAGGACCCTGAGCTCGGCGGCGCTCATCGACATCTGGCGGCCGATGTGCACGCAGAGCCGGGCGACGCGAAGATTGTGCTGGCGCGATTCCCGGTCCTTAACCTTGAGACCGAGAACGGCGACCGCGTCGAACCATCCCTTGATCTGCTGTACGGGGGGTTGTACTAGCAATTTGGGAATCCCTCCGATCACTGGCCGATAGATCGACCACGCGTTTTATCTGAACGCTCAGATCGAAAACGGTCGGAAGGGCGGGATTGGTCGCTGATCAATTCGCGGGCAGGCTACTCCTGGTAGCCGGGGTTTGTCTTTTGCCTCAGGTCGAAGACTGCCGCCAGTCGAGCGCCGGCCCGAGCTTCTTCTCGAACAGAGCAGCCACCTCGCCGGGTTTGGGGAAGCGCCCGGCGGTCTCCTTGCTGAACACCAGGCTGCCGTCGAGCGACACCTCGAAACGGCCCTTGCTCCCACTCTGCAGCTCGACCGCCCGCATGATGGGCGCCCAGCGGCTCAGCAGCTCGCCGGCCAGGCTCACGGCCTGGTCAAGGTAGTCTCAAGGGACGCAATATTCGATGCGCACGTCGTGTAAAGGCGAGATCACTTTTCGATCATAGCGGCGCTTCATTCGATCCCTCGAGGCGGCGCCTCAGGCGCCAATCCGGGTCAACCTCCAGAAGCGTCCTGGCGGGTAGAGCGGGCCCGCGGTAGCCAGGGGCACGTCCAGCACGTAGTCGCCGAGGACCAGATGCTCGACCCCCTCCTGCGAGCCGGCCGGCAGCGGCTGGTCCACGACGATCGATCTCGCCTGCAGGCGCTGCCGCAGGACCATGGCCGGCCATTCCACGAGGTCGACGTCCACAGTCGAGACCAGATCGGTCTGTGGGCCCCAGGGCGTGCGGTAAGTCGCGACGGTCTGGTTCCGCGCGATCACGCGGCGTACGTGAAGCGCGGCCTGCATGGCCGCCAGCAGCGTCTTCGCGGCGGAAAACGCGGTGGATAGGGTGGCCTGTCCCATCACGCAGCCGAACAGCGTGATCGTATGGCCGTCCACCGGTAGAAGGGCGGCGAAGAGAAAGTTGGCGCCCGTGCTGAGCCCGGAGCCGGTCTTCATGCCGATGATCCCCTCCTGGCCTAGGACGGCGTCCACGTTGTAGACGGTGCCTGCGACCGGCAGCTCTGTCTGGCTCATCGCGACCACCTGCGCGAACACCTCCTGCTTCATGGCGGCGATCCCGAGCGTCATGAGGTCGGTGGGCGTGCTCACGGTCTGAGGGTTGGCGCCGGACGTGTCGGCGAAATTAGTGTGTATGAGCCCAAGGGCCTTGGCTCGCGCATTCATCTTGGTCACGAAGGCCGCGACGGAGCCCACGTCCCACCGAGCCAGTGACTCGGCGAGGTTGTTGGCGGAGGGGAGCAGCAGGCCCTGGAGCGCCTGCAGCTCAGAGATCTGCTCGCCGCTCCGCACCGGGACCACCGACCCCTGGTCCGCGAGGTCGCTCAGGTAATACTCGACGTCGGTATTCGTAAGGGTGATCACGGGCCCGCTTTCCCCCAGCTTCAACGGCCTGTCCTCGAGCACGAGCAGCGCGGTCATCACCTTGGTGACGCTCTCCGCCGGAATCGGCTGCTCGTTCCCAGACGTGCCGATGAAGCCCAGGCCGGATACGGAAACCGCCGCCGAGCCGCGGCTCGGCCATGGAAGCGGCGGAGAGCTGCCGGGCACGTTGTCGGTCGCGGGCAGCGCTGCGACGGCCGCGACTGCAGGTATGGGACGGAGATAGCTCCAGGCAGCCACGCCGACGGCGGCCGCCATCAGCACGATCCCCACCCGCCACCACATCTCGCCCAACCATAGCGAAGGCAGGTCTGACGATCAGGCGCTCGCGCGTCGCAGGGCCCACGATCGCGCCGGCTCCGCGGTGCGCACGGCCAGGTAGGTCGCGAAGGCCAGCGAAGTGATGAAGAAGCTCACCGGGTGCGGTGAGTAGAAGGCGATCGACCACCGGCTGCTGTTCGGCCGGCTCTGCCCGGAGTGCGCCTCAGCGCGTAACGCTTAGCACGTCTCCCAGGACGAACCCCTGGTCGGTGATGTCGTAACGGTGGACCACGGGCCGGTGCCGCATGGCTCGGGTCTTGAGCACGGTGAGGGCGCGAGCGAGCTCAGGCCCCTCCTGCACGTACTGAAGGAGGACGACGTTGTCGGTCAGGTGTGAGATGCCATGCTCGGAGATACGGCGCAGCTGGAAGAGGTCGGGCACCTCGACGACCATCATCAGGCTGATGCCGGCGCGGGCGCATCGCTGCGACAGCGAGAACATCCACTCGCGGAAGCGGACAGGGTCGGCGGCGGTGCTGATCAGGTCCGGAAGGCTGTCGATGACGATGCGTTTGGCCCCCGAGCTTTCGATGAGGTCGAGCAGCTCGTAGACCCATTCATCTATGTACATGTCGACGACGCTGCGGCTCAGCACGTGGACATTCTTGTTGTCGAGCGACCAGCCGAAGCTTTTCACGATCCTGGCGAGCTGCGACTCGTTCTCCTGGAAGGCGGCGAGGATGCCCGGCTCGCCGCGCGCCGCCCCGTGGAACAGGAAATGGAGCCCCATGAGGGTCTTGCCGATGCCCGAGGGCCCGGCGATCAGGGTTGAGGCGCCGGCCCAGTAGCCGCCCTCGCCCAGCAGGTCGTCGAGCGCCTTGATCCCTGTCGCCACCCGAGTCTCGCTGAGGTCGTAGCGGGAGTGATCCTGCGCGTCGGCCAGCCGTGGAAAGACGTCGAAGCCGTGTCCCGAGATGCGGTATGCGTGCTCGCCCGATCGATAGCTGCTGCCCCGCAGCTTGAGCACCTGGAGGACGCGGATCTCACGCTCCGCGATCTGCTTGATGTCCAAAGCGAGGATGGCGTCGGCCACGGCGAACTCGGCCTCATTGACAGCTTCCACCCGCGAATAGGGCGCGTTCCAGATCGAGGTGGTCGCGCTGGCGGTCAGCCGGCGGGTGAGCCCGTAGAGGAAGCGCCGAAAGGCCATCGCGTCAGGGGCCAGCGCGTGGAAGGCCCGGAAGCTGTCGAACACCACGACCGCCGGGCGCACCTCTTTCAAGTACCCGCCGATCGCCTCCAGCACGTCGTCGAGCCCCTGCTCACCGAGGACCTGGCCGAGGTCCTCGTAGACGATGTGCCCGTCGCGGATGGCGGCCTTGTCGAAGAAGCTCAGCGATTCCCCGTAGCGAAGGATCTTGTCGAGCGGCTCCGACAGGGTCGAGAGGTACAGCGCCCTTTGCTTAGCGCTCGCGTTATGGAAGACGAACTGCTGGCTGAGGATGGTCTTGCCGCTCCCTGGCACGCCGACGATGAGGTTGATCGCGTTCTTGAGCAGGCCCCCGTTGAGGATCTCGTCGAGGCGCGCGTTGCCGCTCGGGAGGCGGTCGTTCAAGTGGCGGGTTGCGCCGCTCGCCGCGATTGGCGGGCAAGGGCGCTGGTGCCCAGCAGGTCGCGGACGGTCGACACGAGCTCCAGCGGCTCGAGGGGCTTGCGCAGGAACGCCGCCGCCCCGGAGCGCATCGCCTCTTCGGCGCTGTCGATGGCCGAGACCGCAATCACCCTCGCCGAGCCGGCCGCCACGAACTCGCCGAGCAGCCGGAAGCCGGCGCCACCCGAGATGAGCAGGTCGAGCAGGACCACCTGCGGAGACCGCTCCCCGAACTGAACCTTGGCCTGGGTCGCGTCGAGCGCGGTGACGACCTCATAGCCTTCTGTGCGCAGGAAGTATTCGGCCAGGTCGGCGGCGTAGGGATCGCGGTCGGCAAGGAGCACGAGGTGGCGGCCGTCGACGTTGGCGTCAGCGGCGGCGGGGGGTATGCGGCCGGCGGCCAGCTCCTGGGCCAAAAGCCGGTGCGCGTCGGCGGCGCTGGCGCCCTGCTCCAGCTGCGCCTTGATGAACCGCAGCTGCTCCACTTGGTCGCGCGAGTACAGGCGCTGCGATCCCTCGCTGCGCGCGGGGGTGATCACCCCATAGCGATCCTCCCAGGCGCGCAGCGTGGAGGCCGCCATACCGAGCATGGCCGCCACCGCTCCGATGCTGTAAACCGCTTCAGCCTGTCTTTCGCTCAATTTCTCCCCTGAGTATATAACTCTACAAAAGTCCCGCGTTAGGAAACAATATTGAATCTTGGAGAGGTATTGCACAGCTATCGAGGAAGTAGTAAGATCTCCTCACTTCAATTCGCAAAGGTGTGGCGGAGGTATCTCAGGACGGGGGGAAATGGCCGAAGTAGAGCGTCGTGATCTCTCGAGCGATGCCGATGACGGCGAGCTCAAGGACATGATCGAGCACTGGGTCGCCGTGATCGATCGATGGGTCCAGCGCATCGACTCTGGCCTGGATGGGGCGGCCGATGACGGGAGGCCGGTTGACCGGCGCCCCGCTTCGGATTCAGCGCCCGATACCGAACCTGCATCGGGGTAGTGGCAGCCGTACGAGACACCGGTCGATGGCAACCAGGGAAAGGGAGCTCGGTTTCCGAGGGAATGGAAGGAAGTCAGGTTTACAGCGACAAGCAGGTCGTCATCTCGCGGGATGCCTTCGGGAGGCTTGTGATCGCCGGGGCAGTCGACTATTTCAACGCCGGCCCGGTCGCCGCGGTGCTGGTCCGTGAGATGGAGCGGTCAGTCCCGGACGGCGTCCCGGTGGCCCTCGACGGCGCGGCCTCCACGTACGGCGACCTGCAGGTCGATCTGAGCCGACTCGAATTCTCCGATGTGAGCGGGATCCGCGCCATGGTCGGCGTCGCCGAGCACGCCGTCGGAGGCAGGCGGCTGGTGTTGCGGGGCCTGCCGCCGCAGATCTCAAGAGTCATGGCGGTGGTGGGCTGGTCCGAGCTTCCGAACCTGGTGGTCGAGGGCCCGTAGCCCTTCGTCCACCGCGCTGCCAGTATCCTGCCTTGCAGTGAAGGCGCTGGTCAAAGCCAAAGCTGGGCCTGGACTCTGGCTGCAGGAGGTGCCTGACCCGACGCCCGGCCCCGGTGAGGTCCTGATCCGGGTGCTCCGCACCGGCATATGCGGCACCGACCTCCACATCGAGAGCTGGAACGAGTGGGCGCAGCAGACGATCCGTCCCCCGCTCGTTATCGGGCACGAGTTCGTCGGCGAGGTGCTGCAGCTCGGGGAAGGCGTCGCTTCGGTCTTTGCCGGCGAGATCGTGGGAGCGGAGGGTCACATCGTCTGCGGCCGGTGCCGCAACTGCATGGCCGGACGCCGCGCCCTGTGCGCGCACACGGTCGGCATAGGTGTGCAGCGCGACGGCGCTTTCGCCGAGCTGATCGTCATGCCGGCGATCAACCTATGGCCCCACCTGGGCAAGATCGACCTCGACGTCGCATCGATCTTCGATCCGTTCGGGAACGCGGTCCACACCGCGACCCAGTTCCGCCTGGTCGCGGAGGACGTGCTCATCACCGGCGCGGGCCCCATCGGCATCATGGCCGCCCAGGTCGCGCGCCACAACGGCGCCCGCTTCGTGGTCATCACCGACGTCAGCGACTACCGGCTCGATCTTGCGCGCAAGGTCGGCGTGACGCGAGCGGTCGACGTCAGCAAGACCAGCATTGCCGAGGTACAGGAGGAGCTCGGCATGAAGGAGGGTTTTGACGTGGGCTTCGAGATGTCAGGTCAGCCGAGCGCGCTGCGCGACATGATCGCCTCCATGGCGCACGGCGGCCGAGTCGCGATCCTGGGGCTGCCCGACCACGAGTTCGCGATCGACTGGACGCAGGTCGTGTTCAAGATGCTCACGGTGAAAGGTGTGTACGGCCGGCAAATCTTCGAGACCTGGTACCAGATGTCGGTGTTCACGCAGAGCGGGCTGGACATCTCGCCAGTCATCACGCACCGTTTTCCATACCATCGGTTCGAGGAGGCGTTCTCGGTCGCCCATTCGGGCAGGTGCGGCAAGGTCGTCCTCGACTGGACGGCCAAGGAGTAGGCAGTGTTCGACCGCATGCGATCGCATCTGACCACTCAGCTCGATGAGCTTCGCGAGGCCGGGCTCGAAAAACCTGAGCGCGTGATCACGTCGCCCCAGGGCTCCGTGGTGTCGGTGATGGACCGCGAGGTGCTCAACCTGTGCGCCAACAACTACCTCGGCCTGGCCGACCACCCCGCGATCGTGACGGCGGCCAAGGAGGCCCTCGATCGCTGGGGTTACGGCATGGCGTCCGTGCGGTTCATCTGCGGCACCCAGGAGATCCACAAGGAGCTCGAGGCCGCCCTGACGGAGTTCCTCGGCACCGAGGACACAATCCTGTATTCGTCGTGCTTCGACGCCAACGGCGGCATCTTCGAAGCGCTGCTCGATGAGCAAGACGCGGTGATCTCGGACGCGCTCAACCACGCGAGCATCATCGACGGCATCCGCCTGTGCAAGGCCCGGCGTCTCCGGTACGCCAACCGCGACATGGAGGATCTAGAGAAGCAGCTGCGGGACGGCGCCGATGCAAGGTTCAGGCTGATCGTGACGGACGGGGTCTTCTCCATGGACGGTTACCTGGCGCCCCTGCCAGACATCTGCGAGCTGGCCGAACGCCATGACGCGCTGGTCATGGTCGACGACTCTCATGCTGTCGGCTTCATGGGCGCGGGCGGGCGCGGCACCCATGAGCACCACGGTGTCATGGGCAGGATCGATGCCATCACCGGGACCCTCGGTAAGGCGCTCGGCGGGGCGAGTGGAGGCTATGTTTCGGGCCGCAGGGAGATCGTGGCGATGCTGCGCCAGCGCTCGCGGCCTTACCTGTTCTCCAACTCGGTCCCCCCTCCAATTGTCGCCGCCAGCCTCAAGGTGCTCGAGCTTCTGCGTACGGCCGGCGACCTCAGGCGGCGCCTTGCGGATAACACGACCTTCTTTCGCGGAAGGATGACTGAGGCCGGCTTCGACATCCTTCCCGGGGAGCACCCGATAGTGCCCGTGATGGTCGGTGACGCCGCGCTGGCCTCGAAGATGGCCGGGATCATGCTCGAGAAAGGCGTTTACGTCGTCGGGTTCTCGTTTCCGGTCGTCCCCCAGGGCAAAGCCCGCATCCGGACCCAGGTGTCGGCCGCCCATTCGCGGGACGACCTGGAGCGCGCCGTGCAGGCGTTCATCGCGACGCGCGAGGAGCTCGGCGCCGCTCACCGGTAACGTCGCGCCCCCGCGCGTTCTCGGGGTAATGAGCGAACAAGAGCTGATGCTGATCCAGGTCGGCCAGGTCATCTCCCGGGTCGCGCGGCCTCACCGCTGCGATGAGGCGATCCCCGTCGAGGTGCAGGCCAACCTGCGGCAGCTCGGTCTTCCCTGCGATGAGGCGACCTCGCGCGAGGACCTGATCGTTCGCCTGTGGGCACGCAAACGAACGCTCCAGGTCACGCTCGAGTCGACATGGGGCGGCCCGGGAGCCACGCCGCCGGCCGCGGCCTGACGCGGCCACCTGACGGCGCAGAGGCCGCCAGGCAAGCAGGCCTCACCTATGCCTCGGACCTCGAGCCAGGCCTGAGGCGATCCCGCAAGGGCAGAGGCTTCGTCTACACCGATCCCGAAGGCAAGGTCGTGCGCGACCGCCAGACGCTCGAGCGCATCCGTTCGCTGGCCATCCCATCTGCCTGGGAGCACGTGTGGATCACCACGCGTCCGCGCGGCCACCTCCAGGCGACCGGCCGCGACGCGCGCGGCCGCAAGCAGCACCGCTACCACCCCCGCTGGCGAGAGGTTCGCGATGAGAACAAGTTCGGCCGGATGGTCGGCTTCGCCAGGGTGCTGCCGCGCATCCGCAGGCGGGTGGCCCGCGACCTGCGCCGCAGGGGCCTCCCCCGAGAGAAAGTGGTCGCGACCATCGTCAAGCTTCTGGAAACCACGTTCGTTCGCATCGGCAACGAGGAGTACGCGCAGCAGAACGGCTCCTTCGGTCTGACCACCCTTCGCAGCCGGCACGTGAAGGTCAGGGGTGCGACCATCCGCTTTGTCTTCAGGGGCAAGAGCGGGCGCCCAGTCGAGGTGGGCGTGACCAACCCGCGCGTCGCGCGCGTGGTGAAGCGATGCGACGAGCTCCCCGGACAGCATCTCTTCCAGTACATCGACGAGTCCGGCACTCGCCGTAATGTCACGTCCGACGACGTCAACCAGTATCTGCGCGAAGCGAGCGGCGAAGATTTCACGGCCAAGGATTTCCGAACGTGGGCCGCCACGGTGCTCGCCACCTGCGCGCTGCGGGAGCTGGTGGGATTCGAATCCGAGACGGACGGAAGGCGAAACGTGGTTGCGGCCGTGGACGCCGTGGCCGGCAAGCTCGGGCACACGCGCGCGATCTGCCGGCGGTCTTACGTCCACCCTGCCGTGATCGAGACATACCTGAATGGGTCTCTCGAATCGGTGCTCGTAGAGGGCAGCGCTTCGACCCCGCCGATGCTGCGCGCCGACGAGGGTGCAGCGCTGAGGCTGCTCAGACGCGCCGCGACGCGCAAGGTATCCAAGGCGGCGTCGCTGGCGAGTCACCTCCGCCGAGCCGGTTGAGTACCATCCTCCTGCTCGTCGTCCGCGCAGTGGCGGGCGGAGCGCTGGTGGTCGCGTTCGCGATGGTCAGCGACATTCTCAAACCCAAGATGTTCGCCGGCCTCTTCTCGGCCGCCCCTTCGGTGGCGGCGGCAAGCCTTCTGGTCTCCGGCCTGGCGATGGGTCCCGCCAAGGTCCATCAGTCCGCGGCCGGGATGATCGCCGGCGCGTGCGGGCTGGTCGTCTACAGCGTGGCCGCCGCCTTCCTGGTCGAGCGCGTGGGCGCGGCCGCCGGAAGCGTGCTCGCTTGGGTGGCGTGGCTGGTCCCAGCCGGCGCGTTGTTCTGGTTCTTCTTGCGATGAGCCTTGTTGGCGTGATCCCGCGGGTCCAGCCCGGCGAGGTCCGAAAGCACTCCTTCAAGGACTATGTGGTGCGCTTTGGATTCGGGGCGGCCATCTCGCTGGTGGCCGGGCTGATCGGGCTGAAATTCGGCACAAGGGCGGGCGGCGTCTTCCTGGGATTTTCCCGCCATCCTCCCCGCCTCGCTCACGCTGATCCAGAAGCGGGCCGGTAAGACCGAGGCGGCCATCGATTCGGAAGGGGCCGTTCTCGGGGCCCTGGCAATGGTGGCGTTCGCGACTTCCGTCTTCGTGCTGGTCGGGCACCTCGGCGTGGGCGCGACCCTGGTCCTGGCGCTGGCGCTCTGGCTCATCATCGCGACGGCGCTCTATGCGGCGGTGATGAAGATGCTTCACCACGAGCCGGTGCCTCGTTAGTCGGTCCGGACCTCGGTTCCATCCTGCGCCCACCGCGTGTGATAGGCGCCCTCGCGGTCGGTGCGGTGATAAGTGTGGGCCCCGAAGTAATCGCGCAACCCCTGGATGAGGTTTGCGGGGCCGCGCTCGCGCCGGTACCCGTCGTAGTAAGCGAGAGAAGAGGCGAAGGCAGGGATCGGAACGCCCTGGTCCACCGCGGTCTTGACGACCCTACGCCACGCGGGCTGTGCGGCCTCGAGAGCCTGCTGGAAGAACGGGTCGAGCATGAGGTTCTGGAGATCGGGCGTGCGCGCATATGCGTCCTTGATCCGATCGAGGAACTGGGCGCGGATGATGCAACCCCCTCGCCAGATGGTCGCCAGGGCGCCCATGTCGAGGTTCCAACCGAACTCGCGCGAGCCTGCGGCGAGATGCTCGAAGCCCTGAGCGTAAGCAACGATTTTGGCTGCATAGAGGGCCTCTTGAACGTCGTCGACGAGCCCGCCCGGCGCTTTCGATGGACCCGGGCCGGCCAGGACCCGCGCCGCCTTGACGCGCTGCTGCTTCTGACTGGACAGCGCCCGCGCGAACACCGCCTCCGTGATCCCGGTCAGGGGCACGCCGAGCTCGAGCGCCGACTCGCTGGTCCATCTCCCTGTTCCTTTCTGCTCTGCCTCGTCCACGATCGCGTCGACCAGGGCATCCTGGGTGGCGCCATCCCGCTTGGCCAGCACGTGGGAGGTGATCTCGATCAGGTAGGACTGCAGCCGTCCCCTGTTCCATTCGGCGAAGAGCGCGGCCAGCTCGCCGGCCGGGAGCCCGAGGCATTGCCGAAGGAGATCGTAGGTTTCCGCGATGAGCTGGATGTCCGCGTACTCGATCCCGTTGTGGACCATCTTCACGAAATGTCCGGCGCCGTCAGGCCCGATGTAAGTGCAGCACGGCACGCCATCGACCTTGGCCGCAATCGCCGTCAGCATCTCCTGCACGCGCGCATATGACTCGAGGGTGCCGCCGGGCATGATGCTCGGCCCGAGGAGCGCTCCCTCCTCCCCACCCGACACGCCCGCGCCGATATAGCCGAGGCCGCGTTTTTCGACTGCGGCGGCTCGGCGGCGCGTGTCGTGGAACAGCGAGTTGCCGCCATCGATGATCGTGTCGCCGGGCTTCAGCACGTTGACCAGCTCATCGATCGCATCGTCAACCGGCGCGCCGGCCTTGACCATGAGCAGGATCGCGCGCGGCGGCTGGAGCAGGGCTGCCAGCTCCTCCAGGGATCCCGCCGGCTTGAACTCTCCTTCGCCACCGTGCGAGGCCATGAACTCATCGGTCCGCTTCCGGGTCCGGTTGTAGATGGCCACCCGGACGCCGTGCGAAGCCAGGTTGCGGGCCAGGTTCTGGCCCATCGTGGCGAGGCCGATGATCCCGATCTCGTGCTCAGCCACGTGAACACCTTACCGAGTGGCGGCAGGACGGTGAGGCGCTTGAGCGCGGTTTATGATCGCGTTCGCGGTCCCGCCCACGTCCGGCCACGCCGGCGGTGGATCTCAGACCCCGCACCGGCTGATCCGCAAGCAGGCGCGCGCGCGACGGCGTTACGAGATTGTCGCGGCAGGATTACCCGCTAGCTGATCATCTTGCGGGCACAGTCGTCGCAGCCGGCGGCGAGGTCGATTGCTTCGGAGCGCAGGAGCAGTCCCACCAGCTTGCCGTCGGAGGTTGTCACCGGCGCGCTCTCGAGGTTGTGGTGGGTCATGTAATCCGCCATCTCCTTGATGGGGACGTAAGGGCGGAAGGTGCTCGGCCCCGGCCGCATCGCCTCGGCGACCCGGAGGTCATCTCCCATCGCGAGCTCTTTGGCGCGCAACAGCCCGAGCACAACGCCGATGTCGTCCACCACGACAGTGGCGGCCCATCGCGCCGCTTCGGATCGCGCGCGAACGTCCCCCAGGCGCTCATCCGGTCCGCAGGTAGGCACGTCTTTGCGCGCCGCCGTGGCGGCACGCGGCCGTTGAGAGTTGTCGCCTTCGGTCGGCAGGCCTGCCGCAAGCCAGTCGAGCTTGCCGGCCCTGTACTCGTGGATCTCCCGGAATCCCATCGCCTCGAGCCGCGCCGCGGCCCTGGGTGCCAGGTCTCAAGCAGCATCCCAGCAGTACACGATGACGGGGCGGTTGCGGTCGATCTGGGCGGACTCCTTTTCCAGCTGGCGGAGCGGATGGCTGACAGCGCCGGGCAGGTGGTCCTCGGCGTACTCCTTGGCCGGGAGCACCTCGACGAGCTGCGCGCCGGCGGCGACCATCTGCTGCAGCCGCTTGCGGTCGATCACGTTCGCCATCCGAGCCTCATCGTAGACACGTCAAGGCCGGGCGTCGTACAGCTTCGCGAGATCCGCGGGCAGGGTCAACGGTGGGTCGAGGTCAGCCGCCTGGCCGCCCTGCTGCAGCGCATGCACGACCAGCGTGGAGCAGATCTGATGGTTGCGCCGCATCAGGCGCAGGGGCCATCCGAACAGCAGGTACAGGGTGGCGCCGAAGAGGTCGAGGAACCCGAAAGCCTGGCCGACCTGTCCCTCCGCGTAGGCCACCGCCCGCGAACGGCCGGCGGCATCGAACCCAGAACCCAGCCTGACAAGATGGTATTCGTCATCTCGATACCTCGAGATCGGGCTACGCTTCACCCCCGCCGTCTCGGCTTCGACCAGCGATCCATCGGTGGCGACCACGACCGCGGCATGGGTCCAGTGCGCAAACGCTGCGTCGGAGCCGTGGAACCGTCTCTTCTCGGCCTGGCTGATCAGACCTGCGATCGGGTTGTGCCGGTGGGCCAGGATGAAATCCCCACCGGAGAAATTGCTGGCCTCCTCACCGGGGCCGTAACGCTCGACCGTCGCCATCTCGAAGTTGTAACGCCGGGTTAGGCGGCTCCGGCCTTTTCCCTGTCACGCAGCACGCGCCTCAGGATCTTGCCGGTGGGCGATTTCGGGATCTGCTCGACGATCTCCACGCGCCTGACCTTCTTGTGCGGGGCGACGCGTGAGGCCACGAACTCCATCAGCTCTTCCGGCGTCACCGGCTCTTTGAGCACCACGAAGGCTTTGGGAACCTCCTCCCCCTCCTCGTCCCGCACGCCGATGACCGCGACGTCGGCGACCTTGGGGTGAGAGAGGAGCAGCGCCTCCAGCTCGGCCGGCGCCACCTGGAAGCCCTTGTACTTGATGAGCTCTTTGAGCCGGTCGACGATGAAGTACTCGTCGCGATCGTCGATGTGGCCGATGTCACCGGTGTGAAAGAAGCCGTCCGCATCGATCGATGACTTCGTCGCGTCCGGGTTGTTGAGGTAGCCCTTCATCACCTGGGGGCCCTTGATCCAAATCTCGCCGTCCTGGTTGCGATCGAGCTCGTGTCCGGTCGCGACGTCGACGATCTTGCATTCGGTGTTGGCGACTGTGGGGCCCACCGAGCCAGGGACGACTTCGGCAAAGTCATCGGGAACGACGTGGCTTGCAGGGCTTGTCTCGGTGAGGCCGTAGCCCTGGGAGAGCCGACAGCCGATCCGCCGGCTGACAGCCATGGCCGTCTGCGCATCGAGAGGCGCCGCGCCGGAGAAAGCGCGCGTGATGGAAGACAGGTCGTAGCTGTCGACCACGGGGCTCTTGGCGAGAGCCACGACGACCGGCGGGACGAGAAAGAAACGCGTCACGCCATAGTCCTGCACCGCCTTGAGGGATGGTTCCAGCTCGAAACGCGCCATGGTGACCAGCGTGGCGCCGGCGCGCAGGCCCGCGTTCATGATCACGGTCATGCCGTAGATGTGGAAGAAAGGCAGGAATGCCATGAGCTTTTCGTCTTCTGCGATCTGGATGCATCCACTGATCTGCACCAGGTTCGCCACCAGGTTGCGATGCGTGAGCATCACGCCCTTGGAGAATCCGGTGGTGCCGCTCGAGTAGGGCAACGCGATCAGGTCCTCTGCAGGGTCGATGTCGACCTTGGGCGCCGGCCCATCAGCGAGCAGCGATTCGAAGGGAACCGCACCCTCGACCTCGCCGAACACGATGATCTCCTCCACCATCGACTTGGCCGCAGCCTCCTGGGCCTTGCCCACCAGAGGCGGAATCGTGATCAACAGGCGGGCGCGCGAGTCGTTGAGCTGAAAAGCGATCTCGTCCGCAGTGTAGGTTGGGTTGAGGGTCGTGTTGACGCCGCCCGCCGTCGCGACGCCGTGAAAGGCGATCGGGTACTCGGGCAGGTTAGGGGACATGATCGCCAGCACGTCGCCCTTGTGGAACCCGCGGGCCGCCAGACCCGCGGCGAGCCGCTGGACGCCGTCCGACAGCCGGCCGTACGTGTACGAGCGGCCACTTACCGCCTCGACGATTGCAATCTTGTCGCTCAGGCGCTGGGCCTTGTCGAACACGAACGGCGTGAGCGCCGAGTCGGGGATGGTCACATCCGGGTGAGGGCTCTTGAAGATCATGGCCCGCAGTCTATGCGGAAACGGAAGGCGCCTTGGACGCATCCGCCTCGACTTGGGGCGCATTGCGTATGCCGAACGCATTGACCAGCGCGCCCAGGACCAGGAGGCCTGCGCCGATGACCATCGCAAGGTGAAATGAGGCCGTCGAAGCGTCTCGCACGACCGCGGTCAGTTGCGGGTCGACCGGCGGGTTGAGGGGGCTCACCTGGTTGCGGAACGACGTCGACGAGACATCGACGCCGGTGAGGCGAGCCCCCAGGTAGGAATAGAAGTTGGCGGTCAAGAAGACGAAGACCAGGGCTCCCGCCAACTGTGGGCCGACCCGCGAGATCGCGTTGTTGATGGCCGAGCCGACACCCGAGTTGCGAACCGGCACCGAGGTCATGAGAGCCGTGGTCAACGGCGCCACCAGGATGCACAGGCCGGCGCCGAAGAGGATCGAACCGGGTAGGAAGTCGTAGGCCCACGACGCGCTCGGGATATAGCTCGACGCATCGCCGGGGCGGAGGCGCCACGCGACGCTGCCGGGCGGCACCCGGCTGTACCAGAGCACCCCGAGCGCCATCAAGACCGGCCCCGTCGCCATGAACCATCGCGGCCCAAGGCGCGCGGCCAGGCTGCCGAAGCGGGATGAGAACAGGATGAGGAACAGGGAGCCCGGGATGGCGCCCGCACCCGCGGCCGCCGCGCTGTAGCCGAGGGTTCCCTGCTGGAACAGGGCGAGGTAATAGAAGGTGACGTACAGCGATCCATAGATCAGCAGTGTCGACACGTTGGTGACGGTGAAGTTGCGCGAGCGGAACAGGCCGACCGGGATCAGCGGGTGGGCCGACCTGATCATGAGGATGGGCAGCGCAATCGTGGCGAGCACGCCCAGCGCAAGCGCGAGGTAGCCGATCGGGTCGCGCCAGGCCCGCTGCTGGCCGTAGATCGCGCCAAACGCCAGCCCTCCGACGGCCAGGGCGACGACCGCCGCTCCGAGCCAGTCGAAATGAGAGGAGGCCTGGTCGTCGCGGCTCTCGGGTACGTGCCTCCAGGTGAGCCACAGCGCGGCGGCGACGAGCGGAATGTTGATCAGGAAGGCGACGCGCCACGAGATCATGTCGACGAGCACACCTCCGACCAGGGGCCCGAGGATGGAGGTGAGGCCCGAGGCTCCCGCCCAAACGCCGAAGGCCCGGCCGCGCTGTTCTCCGGAGAAGTTGGCCGTGATCAGCGCGATCGAGCCTGGGACCAGCATCGCGCCCGCCGCGCCCTGCAGGATGCGGAAGAGCACCAGCGTCTCCATCGTGGGGGCGAGGCCGCACAGCACGGAAGTGACGCCGAAGCCCAGGAGACCGAGTAGGAACATCCGCCGGCGCCCGTAGTAATCGGTCAGCGCCCCGCCGAGGATGAGCAGCGAGCTCAGGGTGAGCAGGTACGAGTTGTAGACATAGGACTGGCCTTCCAGCACACCGAGAAACGCGCGTGGGAGATCGCGACCGATGCGAGGCAGCGCGACGTTGACCACCGTCGAATCCAGGAAGACGATGCCCGACCCGAGCACGGCGGCCGCGAGGATCCACCGATGGGCGCCCGAGATCGATGGCGCGGATCGGGGCTTCGACTCCTGTGCCACTCAGAAGTCCTGGCGAACCATTAATTGCTCCAGCATCCCGGGCCGCCCCCGCGATCCGGATCTCTGGGACGCCGGAGGCCGGACAGGTCGATCGTGGATGGCATTCGTACATTGTCTTCATGCTGAGCAGGTGCGCATCTGTACCTGGAACATCCAGCTGGGACTCCGCCTCGACGCCGTGCTCGACACGGTTCGCAAACACCACGATTTCCGGTCCGTCGACCTGTTCGGCATCCAGGAGGCGTCCGTCCACGGTGGACGGCAGGACGCCGCCGCCATCGCGGCGGCGATGGGTGAGGGTTACGAACACTTCCAGGCCACCGCTCAGCTCTACCGTGGCCACGAGCAGGGCAACGCCCTTGTCTGGCGGAGGGACCTCTTCCGGCCGGCGCCGCCCGAGATAGTGGTGCTGAGCAGCCCCGGCGAGGCGGCGACCAGGCGCGCCGAGCGGACGCTCCTGCGGGCGATCCAGCCGCAGCGGCGCATCGCGATCCTGGCGGAAACGCCCGAGATGCGCGTTTACGTGATGCACCTTGACGTGATCGGATTCACCCACAAGCTCCAACAGCTGCGCACCGTGATAGACGACATGGCCGCTCGACCCGCGGTCCCGCTGACGATCGTCGCGGGAGACCTCAACACGTTCGGGCCTCCCCGGCTGCAGCTGTGGCGGCGCATGCGCGCGGCCGCCCATGAGGCGGGCCTGGTCGAGCTGACCAGGGGCATCCGCCGCACCCATTGGACCGCCCAGAAGCTCGATGCGATCTACATCCATGCGGCGTCCACCCCGCCCCACCACGCCTGGACTCTGAACGTGCGGGCGTCAGACCACCTTCCGGTGTTCGCGGACATCTGAAGACATGGCAGAGCGCCTCGTCATCCTGCACATCGACGGCCTTGGCGCCGACTCGCTGGAGCAGGCGCTTCGCGAAGGGGACATGCCGTTCGTCCGGCAGCTGATGGAAAGCGAGGGCTACGAGATCCACCGCTATCGCTGCGGCCTGCCGTCGACCACGCCGTTCGTGCAGGCGGGCATCCTGTACGGGGACAACTCCGAGATCCCGAGCTTTCGCTGGTGGGACCGCGAGCGCCGAGTTCTCGTGCAGTTCGGCGCGGGCTCGACCTTCAAGAAGGTCGCCGACAAGTACTTCCAGGGCTGCCGGCCGCTGACCCAGGACGGCGCCTGCATCGCGGCCTGCTACCCGGCCGGCGCGGCGGACGACTTTGGCATCGCGTACCAGGACCGCTCGTACACGGGCGACAAGCGGTCGAGTTCGGCATGGAACGTCGTACTCCCCTACATCGCCAACCCGGCTCACGTCGCCGACTGGTTTCTCCAGGCGGTCCTCGTTCTCGGGCGCACGGTCCAGGAGTACACGATGTCTCGGGCGAGCGGTCAGCACCCGGCCAGGGCCTACCTCATCAGCGACGTGCTCGAGGAGATCTTCGTCCACCACATCACTCGCTACGCCGTGCTCAAGGCGATGCGCGAAGGGTTCTCGCCGATCTACGCAGGCTTCTACGCATTCGACGAGACGGGCCATGCCTTCGGGCCCGACGACCCCTCCTCGCTGCGTGTCCTGCGACACGTCGACCGCACGATCAAGAAGGTGGCGGCCGCGCGGGGCGACCGCTACGAGCTGGTCGTGCTCTCCGACCACGGCCAGATCGACACCGTCCACTTCAAGCAGCACGGCAAGCCCGGCTTCGGGGAGCTGATCGCGGACTGGCTCCCCGGGTTCCGCGTGCAGGAGATGAAGGGCAAGGCGTACGGGCCGCCGCCGGACCAGGCGAAGGGCCAGGTCAACGTGACCTTCTCAGGTGGCCTGGCTCACATCTATTTCGCGAGCGAGGCCAGGCGGCTCGGCTATCGCGAGGTGTTGCGGCGACATCCGGACCTCGCGGCCCGCCTCTCGACACTCGATGAGGTCGCCCTGCTCATGGCGCGAGACGATGACCGGGACGTGTTCATGAAGAACGGCGCTGAGCTGGAGGGCGATGCGCTCACGTCGCTCCTGGCGCGCTACGACGACGCGGGGATCCTGCGTTCCCAGCTCTCTCGCCTCAACTCGTTCGAGGCCGCAGGCGACCTCGTCGTCTTCGGCTCGTTCATCAATGGCAAGCAGGTCAACTTCGAGAATCAGGCCGGCGGCCACGGGTCCATCGGGGGCGAGCAGCTGCACCCGTTCGTGCTGGCCAAGAAGGACTGGGGGATCGACACGTCGCGGGTCATCGGCGCCCACGAGATTCATCCGATCCTGTCGAGCTTGCGAGACCGGCTGGCTTCGCGCTAGGCGCGGCGCTCGTCGCGCAGGATCTGGAGCATCAGCCCCACGCCGCCGACCGCCGCGAGCGAGAAGAAGATGATGGCGATCCCCGGGTAGCCGAAGATCCGGAAGCTGGTCGAGACCTGCATGAGCATCGCGGCTCCGATGATCAGCGCGGCCATCAAGAGGCCGAGCGTGATGCGGTTGGCGATCTTCTGGAAGCCGCTCATGAGCTTGTTCTCGTCGAACGCGGAGACCTTGATCTCGACCTCATTGTTGGCGACGGCGTCCAGGATCCGGTTCACGCGCCCCGGCATACGTTCCGCGAATTCTTTGACCTCGATGAGGTTCTGCAGCATTCGGCCCGGCGACACGCTCTGCGCCATGCGGCGGCGGACGATCTCCGCCGCGCTGTCGCGGATCGCCTGATTGGGGTCGAACCGAGGGTCGAGCATCGCACCTGCCTGGTCGAGATTGAGCAGCGCGCGCCCCAGCATGCCAAATTCCGGCGCCAGGATCACCCCGTAGCGGCCGGATACCGTGAGGACCTCTAGCACTACCTTGCCCACCTCGGTCTGCTCGAGCGTGCGGTTATGCTGCGTCGCGACGAGGTCGGCGATGGCCCTTGTGAACCCCGGCTCGTCGAATGACGGTGTGCGCTGCGAGACCTGCAAGGCGTAGATCACCACATCGTCGCTGCGGCCCTCGCTGATGGCCAGCACGAGCTGGGTCAGTTGCGACTGCATCTGCGGCGGGATGTACGCGACCATCCCTAGATCCAACAGCGCCAGCCGGTGGTCGCGCGTGATGAACACATTGCCGGGGTGCGGGTCGGCGTGGAAGAAGCCGTCGATGAGGATCTGCTTGAGGTACGCGCGGAACAGGTCCCCGGCCAGCTCCTTCCCAGGAAGCTCCAGGCGCGCGACCGGGCTCAGCTTGGTGATCTTCGTGCCGTCGACGTAATCCATCGTCAGCACCCGGCTCGTCGTGTAATCGTCGACCGGCTGCGGGACCAGGATTAGTTTGAACTCCTCGAGGTTGCGTGCCAGCGTGACCAGGTTCTGCGCCTCGCGCCGGTAGTCCAGCTCGCGGAGGAGGCTCTTGCGGAACTCGGCCAGGAAGTCCTCGAGGTGGTGGCCGCGGCCGAAGTCGGTGTGATCATCGATCCATTCCGCGATCTGCTCGAGCGCGTCGAGGTCGTCCGCAACCGTCTGGTGGATGCCCGGCCTCTGCACCTTCACCGCCACACGCCTGCCGTCGCGCAGCTTCGCCCGGTGGACCTGGCCGAGGCTGGCCGCGGCGATCGGCACCGGTTCGAACTCCAGGAACGCCTTCGACATCCGCAGCCCCAGCTCCGTGTTGACGATCTGCTCGACCTCGGCGAAGGGAAACGGGGCCACGTCATCCTGGAGCCGGACCAGAGCGTCCACGTACGCGTCGGGCAACATGTCGTAGCGGGTGGACAGGACCTGGCCGAGCTTGATAAACGTCGGCCCGAGCTTCTCGAGGTCTGCCGCCAGCGCCTCGGCGTCAGCCGTCGTGACGTGCCCGTTCGAAGACTCGCCGGCCAGCGCTTGCTCGAGCCCGGCGTCTTTGATCATCCCGGGACGGCCATGGCGCGCGATGAGCAGGGCGATGTCCTTGTATCTCTTCAGGTGCTCGGGCCGCAGGGAGATCCCCATCACAGGATCAACGCGCACCTGGCGCCAGGCAGCCGCTTACGATGCAGCGGACTTGAACGCCGCCGCCATCATCACGCTCGTCGCAGCCGGTCTCTTCGGCGTGGTATCCGGCTTCAATGACGGCGGCAACCTGCTGGCCTCGTTCACATCCGGACGAGTCGTGACTCCCCCGGTGGCAGCCGGCCTGCTGCTCATCAGCGTCGCCGGACCGCTAGTCATCGGCACCGCGGTCGCTCGCACGATCGGCGTCAACATCGTCGACCTACGCGGCCAGGGCGAGCTGGGTTACGTGATGATCGTGCTGGCGCCGCTGTCGGTCGTCCTGTTGTCCTGGCGGGCTGGGATCCCGACGAGCATGACCCTGGCCCTGGTCGGCGGGATGCTCGGTTGGGTGCTGGCGTCAGGCGGCCACGCGGTCGTGCACTGGCCGGGCGTCGTGCGTGTATTGATCGGAATGCCGGTGTCCGTGTTCGGCGGCGGCCTGCTCTCGCTGCTGGTCTACTGGGGCATCCGCAAGCTCATGGGAACGCGGCCGCATGCATCGATGCTGGAGCTCGCCAGGCTTCAGCTCGTCACGGCCGCCATCCAGGCATTCGCCTACGGCGCGAACGACATGGAGAAGTCCGTCGGGCTGATCGCCGTCGGCATCGCGCTGGGGAACCATTCGGCAACTGTGGCGTTTTCGAGTCCCATCCCTATCATTGGCGCATTCGTCCTTTTCTATGTTGGTGCGCTTGTCGGCGGCTGGCGCGTGGCTAGCCGCATCGGGTTTGGTGTTTTGCGAGTCCGCCCGGTGCAGGCGCTTGCTCAGCAACTTGCGTCCGGCACAGTGGTCGCCGCGCTCGCTACGGCTGGTGCGCCGGTCAGCATGACGCAGACGATCGACGGCGGCCTGGTCGGCGTCGGCGCCGCTCTACGAGCATCCGCCGTCAGGTGGGGCATCGTGCGAGAGATGCTCGGATCGTGGCTTTTGACGCTCCCGCTTGCGGTGGTGGTCACGGCAGCGTTACACCTCGCGGTCCGGGCCGCGGGGGTGGCGCCATGAGCTTCGGCCGGACCATCAAGGCGCTCGCCCGTTCCAACGATCGCCGCTTCGTTGCGCTCCTGTCCGAGCAGGCCGACCTCACCATCCGGGCGCTGCAGGCGCTCGAGAAGTTCGGCCGCGAGGATTCCGCGGACGCCGAGATCATCGACGAGATCAAGGAGATCGAACGCGAAGGCGATTCCAAGCGCCGGATCCTGATCGACGAGCTGGCGCACACCTACGCGACCCCGTTCGACCGCGAGGACCTGTTCGCGCTTTCACGCGCGGTGGACGACATCCTCGACGCGGCCAACGAGACCGCCATCGAGCTGGCGATCTACAAGATCCCGCCGCCCGCGGGCCTCCAGGAGATGGCGGGCGTGCTCGTTGAGGGGGCCCGTCACATCCGCGCCGCCGTCTCAGAGCTGCTGGATCACCCGAGGGTGGCATCCGACCACGCTGTGCGGGCCAAGCGTTCGGAGAACAGGATCGACGGCCTGTACCACCTCGCCGTCGGCCATCTGTTCGACAGCGGCGCGGAGATGAACCAGATCCTCAAGTCGAGGGAGATCTACCGGCACCTCAAGAACTCGGCCGACCGCATCGACCGGGCGGCGGACGAGATCTCGGTGATCGTCATCAAGCGAAGCTAGGTCCGGCGCGAATTTCTGGAGACGACCCTAGGGTTTCATCGCGCTCGGCGCCCCCGGCCGCCACAGGTGCGCAGCCTGCACCACCACGACGGCGAGCAGGACGAGCACCCCGCCTGCCACCTGCACCGGAGACAGGTGGTCGCCGAGGAGAGTGACCGCGAGGATTACGGTGACCACCGGCTCCCAGGTGCTGATCAGCGCTGCCCGCGCGGCGCCGATGCGGGGCAGGCCCGCGAGGAACAGCGAAATCGCGAGCATGGTCGGGAAGAAGGCGATGCCGACCGCCACAGCCCATCCGTTCACGTTGGGTGGCGCGGCGACCTGGTGGCCGAACGCCGCCAGCACGCAAAACGCAAGTGCAGCGCCCGACATGATTACCGCGCTGGCGCCGACCGCGGGAACTGAGCGCATGACACGCTCGCCGATCAGGATGTAACCGGTGTAGATCGCCGGCGAGGCGATGGCGAAGAGCACCGCCCAAGCGATCTGAAAGTGAGCGCCGCCTACGAGCATCGCGACGCCCACGAAGCTGGCCGCCAGCGCGACCCCATGCCACACGGAGACCTCTCGGCCCAGGAAGATCCAGCCTGCGACGACGACCAGGCTGGGGTAGATGTAGGCGATGAGCACCACGAGCGAGGCGGGCAGGGTGCGGAGCGCGATGAAATAGGTCAACGACTGCCCCGTGTACACGACCGCGCCGAGCAGGCCAAGAGTGACCAGGTCCCTTCTCGCCAGGCGCCAGGGCTGCTGCCCGAGCGCGCTCGCCAGCGCCCACATGCCGATCGCCGCGAGCGTGAACCGGAATGCAAGCGTCTGCTCGGTGCCCAACCCGGACGCGTACGCGAGCTTGGCGAAGATGGCCAGCGTGCCAAAGCCTGTGGCCGAGATCAGGACCATCGCCGTTCCCACCACCTCCGAGCGGCGGGCGGTCGGCGCGGGGTTTATGGCCAGAACAGGTGGCCGAGCAGCATGCCGATGAGGACGGCGAAGGCATATGTCACGCGAGGGAATCTCCTGACCACCGCGCGCACGCTGTTGCTCATCGGGTCGCGGCCCCGCGCGAGCGCGATCGACTCCTCGAGCATCAGGAGAAATGCGAACAGCGAGCCGGCGGTCGCGATGAGAGAGAGGACCGCCGGAGGGTTGAACGTCACGGCCGGTCGCCCGACGGCGAGGTCCTACCCCAGGCCGGGCCCCACAGGAAGTGGCCGAGCAGCAGGCCGATCACGACTGCGATGAAGAAGGCCACCCCTGGGTACGAATGGACGGCCGGCCGCACGTAGTCGGTGATCGGGGTATGGCCCGTGAGCAGCGCCCAGCTTTCGAAGGCGAGGGCGAGTGTGATGACGCCGAACAACCCCGTGACGAGCCACGACAAAACGTTGCCCACGGCCAGCCTCATCGGACGAAAGCTTAGGCGACGGCACGGGGGCGCCCGGACTGTGCGAGCCCAGGCGCCCCAACAGGACTTCTTCGGTCAGCGGACGGCCACGGTGACCTTGACTTCGTTCAGGCGTCCAGTCTTGACGTCATAGACAAAGCCCCGAACGCTCGACTTGTTGGGAATGAACGGACTTGCCTTGATGCGGGCGATCGACTGCTCCACGTCCCCCTCGAGGCTGCTGAACGCCTCCAGCGCAAACGGCGGGCGGATCCCGGTCTCCTTCTCGATCTGGCCCTTGAGCTCGTCGTCCTTGAAGGTCAGCATCCCGCAGTCCGTGTGGTGGATCAGCACGATCTCCTTGGTGCCCAGCAGGCGCTGCGAGATGACCAGCGAACGGATGGCATCATCGGTGGCGACGCCGCCGGCATTGCGGATGACGTGCGCCTCGCCCACCTGCAGGCCGAGGATCTTGTGCACGTCGAGCCTCGCGTCCATGCAGGCGAGAACGGCCACACTTTTGGCCGGCGGCATCGACAGATCGGCCATCTTGAACGAACGGGAATAAGCCTCGTTGTTTTGAACCAGCTCGTCTGTGACACTCATCAGAAACCTCCTTGAAATGCTGCGTCAAAAGAAAACGGGAGCGCAGCAAGTACAGAGCGCCGATGAGCACCGGCAATGGTCCACCGCACGGCGGCGGGTCAGCATGTCCCCACTGGATTCACCTTAGCGGGATGGCCGCAGCAAACTCAAGTGCGGCGCTCCTGCGAGCTGTGACGGATAGGATGGCTGGCGGTGACAACTTCGTCTCGTCCCGACACGCGGATCACACGTATCCGCTCGCGGGTGCTCGATCTGCCGCTGCCGCGGGAGTTCAGGCCGGCCTGGGGACGCGGCGAAATCCAGAAGAGCTTCTTCATGACGGTGGTCGAGGTCGAGACCGAAGCCGGCATCACTGGAATCGCCGGGGCCGAGGCGCGTTCCGAGACCGCGATCGCCATCGACCGGTTCGTTACCCCGCACCTCCTCGGACGCGACGCTGCGCGACCTGAGCAGCTGACGGGGATTCTCAAGGACAGCGAGATCCTGGGACCGCCTGTTTACTGCGTCGAGATTGCACTATGGGACATCGCCGGCAAAGCGGCGGGGATGCCTGTGTACAAGATGTGGGGGGCCGAGACCGACCGTGTGCCGGCGTACTGCGCAACCGGCGAGATCCGCTCGCCGGAGCGCCGGGTGGAGGACTGCCAGCGGATCCTCGACGACGGGTTCAAGGCGGTCAAGCTGCGCTTCCACTCCGACGACCCACGCGAAGACATTCGCGTGGTCGAGGCCCTGCGAGCAGAGTTCGGCGAACGGCTCGCCGTCCTGGTCGACGCCAACCAGGCGGGCCTGGCGCCCGGGTTCGGCGGCCATCGGCAGTGGAGCTTCCCGGTCGCGGCCGGCGTGGCGCTGGAGCTCGAAAGGCTGGGCGTCACCTGGCTCGAAGAGCCGCTTCCGCGGCACGATTACGCGGGGCTGAAGCGACTGCGCGACCGCCTCGGCACGCTACGGCTGGCGGGGGGCGAGAACAACCATGGAATCCACGAGTTCAAGCTGCTGATCGAGCGTGGGTGCTACGACATCCTGCAGCCGGACGCGGTCCTTTCGGAGGGCGTCTACCAGCTGAGGAAGATCGCGGCGCTGGCCGAGGCGGCCGGGCTCACGATGGCCCCGCACACCTGGACGCATGGCATCGGGCTGCTGGCCAACCTGCACCTGGTCGCCTCGATCCCCAACCGGTCCTGGTTCGAGTTCCCCCACGAGCCGCCCGGCTGGCCGGCCTCGGCCCTGAGCCAGATGATCGAGCCCAGGCCGTGGATCGAAGCCGACGGCACACTGGCCCTGCCCCAGGGACCCGGGTTCGGCTTCACCCTCGACGAGGAGCTGGTCGAGCGCCACACGGTGGCCCGCTTCGGCTGACTCCACGTTGACAAACACCCTGCGGGGCCATATTTTGAACGAACATTTTGGAACGCTCCAATCGTGAGCTGCGAATTGGCCTCCTGACCGACGCCCTGCCCGAGCGCACCCTGGAAGAGGTGGTGGATTGGGCTTCTCGGACCGGCCTGGTCGAGGACCTCGAGCTGGGAGTCGGGGGCTACTCGCCCGCGCCCCACTGCGATGTCGCCGCGCTGCTCGGCAAGTCAACCGCCGTCCGCGAGTGGCGCCGGCCCATCGTCGATGCGGGCCTGGGCATCTCGGCGCTCAACGTATCGGGCAACCCGCTGCACCCGAACCCGGAGATCGCCGCTCGTCACGACGCTGACCTGCGCCAGGCGATCCGGCTCGCGGCCGAGCTGGGCGTGAACCGCGTCGTCGCCATGTCGGGCTGCCCAGGCGCCTCGGCTACCGACCGCTCGGCGCCGCACTTTAGCGGCGGCGGCTGGCTGCCTGACCTCGAACGGATCGCCGACTGGCAGTGGAGGGAGCGCGTGGCGCCGTACTGGATCGAGATCTCGGCCCTCGCCCGCCGCGAGCATCCCCAGCTCCTGATCTGCTTCGAGCTCCACCCCGGGACCTACGTCTACAACTTCGAGACGTTCAGCCGGTTGCGCCAGCTGGGATCCAACCTCGGGGTCAACCTCGATCCGAGCCACTTCTTCTGGCAGTCGATGGATCCGCTCGCGATGATCGAGGCGCTGGGCGACCGCATCGGCCATGTTCACGGCAAGGACACAACCATCCACCAGCGCCGCTTGGCTCTGAACGGGATGCTCGACAACCGCTGGCCCAGCCCGCCGGACGACATGCCATGGAACTTCGCCACCGTCGGCCGGGGACATGACGAGGAATGGTGGCGGCGATTCGTCGGAATGCTGCGTGACCAGGGCTTCGGCGGCACCATCAGCATCGAGTACGAGGACCCGTTCGTCCCGGTCGAGGAATCGATCCTCGAGTCGGCCCGCGTGCTCGCCGCCGTGACACGCGATTGAAGATCGAGCGCATCACCTGCCGCGTCGTCGACTTCCCGCTCGAGCAAGAGTTCCACCCCGCCTGGGCACGGGGCCGCAACCAGCCGGACCTGCTCATGGTCCTGATCGAGGTCCAGACCGATGACGGCCTGACCGGCATTGGCGCCGCGCACGCCGGCGTCGAAGCCGCCATCGCCATCGAGCGTTTCGTGGCGCCCTACTTCATCGGCGAGGACCCGACCTTCGTCGAACGCCTGGTGCCGGTGCTGCGCGACGCGGAGATCCTCGGCGCACCGGTCTACTGCATGGAGATGCCACTGTGGGACCTGGTCGGGAAGCTGGCCGGGCTTCCCGTCGCGCGTCTGTGGGGCGGCTACTCCGATCGCGTCACGGCGTACTGCGCCACCGCCGAGGTCCGCCCGCCGGCGCAACGCGTGGAAGACGTGAAACGGATGCTCGCCGAGGGATACCGAGCAGTCAAGTTCCGCTTCCACCTGCCCGACCCGCGGGAAGACCTGAAGGTGGTCGAAGCGGTGAGGGCGGCCGTCGGGGACCGCATCGACATCATGGTCGACGCCAACCAGGCCGGCGTGGAGCCGGGTCACGGCGGTCACCGGCCCTGGGGGTTTCCCATGGCGCTAACGATCGCCCGCGAGCTGCAGTCGATGAACGTTCGCTGGCTCGAAGAGCCGCTTCCCCGCCACGACTACGACGGCCTGCGCCGGCTGCGCGACAAGCTCGACCGCCTTCCGATCGCGGGCGGCGAGGACAACCATGGCCTGCACGAGTTCAAGCTCCTGATCGACCGAGGTTGCTACGACGTGCTCCAGCCGGACGCGCTGCTGTCGGAAGGCGTCGGCCAGATGCGCAAGATCGCCGCGCTGGCCGAGGTGGCGGGCCTGGAGGTCGCTCCGCACACATGGGGCAACGGGATCGGGCTGATGGCCAACCTGCACCTCTCGGCGGCCATCCCCAACTGCCCCTTCCTCGAGTTTCCTCATGACCCGCCCAGCGGCTGGACCGCAGCCGCGCGCGACCAGATGCTGGCCGAGCCCTTGGTGATCGACGGGGACGGTTGTGTCCGCGTGCCCGACCGCCCCGGCTTCGGGCTCGTCCTGGACGAAGAACGCATCGCCCGCTACACGGTCAGCACGCACACCGTCCCCGCGCGCGACTAGTCGCCGGAGCGGCCCTTCCCCACCTCGAGCAGCACGCGGCCGTCCTCCACGCGCACCGGCACCGTCCTCACGGCGTAAGACTCATCCCAGAGCGCGCGACCGCGCGACAGGTCGAACTCCCAGCCGTGCCAGGGGCAGGCGACCACGGGCGTCTCGTCATCGAGGTCCATCGACCCGGGTGATGAACCGTTCAACCGGCCGCTGACCACGCCGAGGCATACGGGCCCTTTCTGGTGAGGGCAGCGGTTGTGGATCGCGAAGAACCGGCCGTTCCATTTCAAGACCCCCACCTCGAACCTGCCTGCCATGACGATTCGAAAGCGCCTGTCCTCGAAGTCGGAGATAGATCCCACGTCCACCGTCATCGAGGTGCTGTGGCGGCCGCCTTCTCCGGCTTCTCGAACTCCTCGGGCTTCCAGCCGTAGAGCCTGCAGGCGTTCTGGAAGAAGACCCGGGAATGCCATTCCGAGGGCAGGCGGGTCGACAGGTAGTCGATCTCGTCGGCGTCCCAGTGGGGATAGTCGGAGGCGTAGACGAGATGGCTCTGGAGATTCATCGAGCGGAGCAGCTCGACCATGTCCTCACGCTTCGGCGCGATCTCCAACGGCTGCGTGGTGGCCCAGACGTGCTCGGCGAAATACTCGCTTGGCATCTTCTTCAGCCAGGGCACCTCGCGCCTCAACCCCTTGTACTCGGTGTCGAAACGCCAGAGAAGGCTCGGTATCCACGCCGAGCCACCTTCGATGAGGACGAGTCGCAGCCGGGGATACTTTTCGAACACCCCGTGCGCGATGAAGCTCACGAGGTGGGTCTGGATCGCCTGCGGCCACAGGACGTGGGTCTCGAAGTACGTGTTCACGCTGCCACCGCCCGTGCTCGCCGGATTGGCCCAGCCGCCGGCTCCGCCGTGGATGGCGACAGGGCGCCCGGTCTCCTCTGCCGCGGCATAGATCGGATGGAAGACGGGGTGGCCGAAGCCGTAGTTGAACGGATTGTCCACGAGCATCACCTGGACCATCCGCGGGTTGGCGGCGTGGCGCCGCACCTCCTGGGCCGCGAGCTCAGGTAGCTGCGCGCCGACTAGGATCGACGAGCAGAGCCTCGGATCGCGGGACAACCAGCGGTCCACGCTCCAGTCGTTGCATGCGCGGGCGAGCTCATTCGCGAAGTAAGGGTTGTGATGGCCGGCGACGTGGCTGTCATCGCCGAACGTGAGGATCGCGCGCCGTACATCATTGGACTCGAGGAGCTGGGTGCGCATGGTCGGATAGTCCGACCCCGGCTCACCGCCCCCCTCAGGGTAGGTGTCCGCCCTCATAAAGCCATGCGGGTTCGGAAATCCGTCCTGCACCGTGAGCGGTACGTTGCCGGCCGGACCGCGATCGGTCACGTACTCCCGCCATCCGCGCGACAGGTACTCGATCAGCTCCGCGTCGCTGGTTCGAGCGTGGTGGACGTCGCAATCGATGACAGCTCCGGAATACATGCTGGCTCCTATGTTGAAGATGGTTGGGCAGGGCGGACAGCCGGTCCGCCCTGCCAGATTGGCCTAATTCAGAGTTTCGACCTGGTCAGGGCCGACCTGGTTGGCCACTGTGTCATGAAGAATCTTGATCGCCGCGTCGATCGAGGTGCTCGGGTCTGACATGATCTGGCCGGTCGCCTGGCCGATGCCCTGCACCCACACCGGGTAGCCCTCCTGCTCGGAGGGGACCAGCCTCGAGTTCGGTAGAGCGTTGGCAAAAGCCTGGTTGAAGGGCGGCGCGAAATCCAGGTAGCCGAGCGACTGGGCGTCCTTCTGGTTGGGCGGCACGAAGCCGGCCCGGTTGGCGATGTAGATCTGGTTGTCGTCGCTTTCCATGATCTTGAGCAGGCCCCACGACAGTTGAGGGTGCTTGGTGACCTTGGAGATTGCGATGGCCCAGCCTCCCAGCGTGCTGGCGCTGCCGGGTGCCTGCCCGTTTGAGGTCGGAAGAGGCACGGCGCTCGCCTCCTGGGCGGCGGTGGCCCAGTGGCGGTTGTCTTCGGTCCAGGCGTCGGCGAACCAGTTGGAGCCGATCGCGATGGCGAGCTGGTGGTTCAACAGCAGGACCACCGGACGGCCGACCGCTTTGGGCGAGAAGAGATCAGATGTCGAAGCCCCGAGGCCCTCGGAAGCGATGGTCTTGTAGAACTGCATGACCTCGCGCAAGCCCGGGCTGTCGACCACCCACTTCTTGGTGTTGTAGTCGAAGATCGTCGGGGTCGAAGAGCCGTAGACGAGATTGGCGGCGCCCTGCAGGACGCCACCGGCGCCTGCGCTGGTTCCGGCCCCCGCCCAAAGGGGAACGACCCCCTGGCCGCTGGCCTTGACCGCGCGGGCCGCCGTGAGCACGTCGGCCCACGTCTTGGGAGTCCAGGGCACGCTGATGCCGGCTTTGGTCAGCATCGCATCGTTGTAGTAGATGGCGGTGTTGTTCTCGCCGGTGTTCACGGCGTAGACCTTGCCGCCGATGCGGCTTTCATCCTGGATCACCTTGGGGAACGAGCTCCAGAACGGAGCCTTGGTCGGGTCGTTGACGAATGTGTCGAGCGGCAGCAGGTAGTCCGAGCCGACCCACTGGCCGACATAGCCGGAAGGCAGCATGAACACGTCGGGTGTCGTGGATGGATCCTTGTACTCCAACGCGACCTTGTTCACGAGGTCAACGTCGGTCCCGTTGAAGCCCTGCAGGTTGAGATGAGCCTTTGGATAAGCTGCCTCGAACTCCTGCTTGACCTTGTTCCACCAGATCACAGAGGTCGCGTCCGTGTCGAAGACATAGGTCGTCGAGTAGGCGACGGTGATGGTCCCGGTCATGTTGTCGCTGAGGTTGGTGGTCCCGGTGCTGTTGCTGCCACCTCCGCAGCCCATCAAAAACGCGGCCGGCAACAGCGCGATGATCGCCGACCATGCGCCGAAATGGTTACGAGTCTTGCTCAAGTCCCTACCTCCATCAGTCAGATTTGGTGTTCGTTGACACACCCTGTCCGTGCGATTCAGCAGGACGCTCCGGACGACCTTCCGCCGATTCCTCGATCCACGCCTCCTTCGCGGATCTCAGCGTCTCGGCGCCTGAGGCCACCGGTCGCTGCATGATCGATTCCCCGGTCCGAGCGTCGAAAAGGTGAAGTCGCGCAGGATTCAGCGCCAGCTCGACCCGCTCGCGGGTGCGCACCCCGGAGCGAGGAGGGAATCGCGACGTGACCGTTTGCCCGGCGCAGACAGCGGTCACGTAGGCCTCGTGGCCCATGGGCTCGACCACGTCGACAAGCGCGGTCAGCGAGAGTGTGCAGTTGGGGCCGGCGGCGGGCTGCCACATCAGATCCTCCGGCCGGATGCCGACAAAGACCTCGCCGTCGGCGCTCTCGCCGTGTAGCTTCGAGGCGGACGGCAGCTGGACCGACGCGCCCAGGAAATCGACCCCGGGCTTTCCGTTCACATCGGTGAGGCGGCCGGGAACGAAGTTCATGCGGGGTGAGCCGATGAATCCGGCGACAAAGGTGTTGGCCGGGTTGTCGTAAAGCGTCTCGGGGACGTCCACTTGCTGCAGCCGGCCGCCGTTCATGACCGCGATCCGGTCGCCCATCGTCATCGCTTCGACCTGGTCGTGCGTGACGTAAAGCGTCGTGACGCGGAATCGCTGGTGGAGGCGGCTCAGCTCGGCACGCATCTGCACGCGCAGCCCGGCGTCCAGGTTGGACAGCGGCTCATCCATCAGGAAGACTTGGGGCTGACGAATCAAAGCGCGACCCAGCGCCACGCGCTGGCGCTGGCCTCCCGAGAGCTCCGAAGGACGCCGTTTCAAGAGCTGCGCGAGCCCGAGCACCTCGGCCGTCTCCTTCACGCGCTGGTCGACCAGGCCGCTTGCCGCACCGTGTGCGCGCATCCCGAAGGCCAGGTTGTCGTACACGTTCATGTGGGGATAAAGGGCATAGCTCTGGAACACCATCGCCACGTCGCGAAAGCGCGGCGATACGTTGTTGACCAGGCGGTCGCCGATGGTGATCCGCCCGTAAGACGGACGTTCCAGGCCGGCCAGCATGCGCAAGCTGGTGGTCTTGCCGCAGCCCGACGGGCCCACGAGGACGAGGAACTCGCCGGCCTCCACGGTGAGGTTCAAGTCCTCCACTGCCGTCTCGGTGCCGAAGAGCTTGTAGACGCCTTCGAACGCAACCTGGCTCAGCACGTCAGCCTCTCACGGCCCCGCTGAAGTTAAAAGCGCCGCTGAAATAGCGCGACATGAACAGGTACAGGACGATCACCGGCAGGGAGAACAGCAGCGAGAAGACGGCGAGGTCGCCGAACTTGAACAGGCCGTGGGAGCCCATGAAGTTGTAGATCTCGATGGGGCCGGTCTGGTCGTCCGGGTTGCTGACCAGCACGAACGGGATGAGGAACGCGCCCCAGGCCTGGATGAACGTGTAGATGGCGGTGACGGCAATGCCTGGGAGGGTCAGGGGCAGCACCACCTGGCGCAGGATCCGAAACGTGCTCGCGCCGTCGATCTCCGCCGCCTGCTCGAGCTCGATGGGGACCGCGTCGATGAAGTTCTTCATCAGCCAGATCGCAAAAGGCAGCGAGCTGGCGGCCAAGAACAGCGCGGTCGTATACAGCGAGTCGAGCCAGCCCAGCTCGACGTACAGCTGGTAGACAGGTACCAGCAGCATCGACACCGGCAGCCCCGACGCGAACAGGATCAAGAGCATGAACGTGCGCTTGAGCGGGATGTGCATCCGCGACAGCGGATAGGCGGCCAGCAGGGCGAGCACCGTCGTGACCACAGTGGTCGTGCCCGCGAGGATCAGGCTGCTGCGGAACGAGCTGAGCGCGCCGGCAGTACCGATGACGTCGGCAAAGTTCGCCAGCGTGAGAGACGGCAGCTTGATCGCCCAGTCGGGGTTGGAGTCGACCGACGCGAACAGCATCCACAGCATCGGCAGGACGAAAAAGCAGCCGAGCATGACGAGCACGATGTTGGTCGCCACCGCGGCGGCCGAGACGCGCCGATATGGGACGGCGATGAGCTTGCCGCCGGTCGCCGGTCGTGCCTGGACGGCGCTCATACCTGACTCCTCGAGGCGCGGACGAAGAGCAGCGAGAACAGGGCGCCGATCAGCACCAGCACCAGCGAGATGGCCGTGCCGTAGCCGAGCTGGTGGAAGTTGAACGCCTCCTGGTACACGTAAAGGGGCAGCGTCATGGTGTCGATGCCAGGGCCGCCCTGGGTCATCACGTAGATGAGCGTGAACTCGGACAGGTTGAGGATGGTCACGAGGAGCAGGTTGGTCACGATGGTCGGGCGCATCAGAGGGAGAATCACCTGGCGGTACCGACGCCACACCGAGGCACCCTCGACCTCCGCCGCCTCGAGCACCTCGGTCGGCAGATTGCGTAGGCCGGCAGAGAACACGAGCATCGAGAAAGCGACGTTGCGCCACAGGTTGGCCACCGAGACGATCAGCATCGGTGCGATCACGAGGTAGTCCGCCTGGGTATTTCTCAAAAGGATGGAGAGGGTGCCCCCCGCCTGGGAGAACGCGTACCAGACCAGCGCCACGGTGACCTCGGGCAGCACCCAGGCGATCACGACCACCGAACCGACCACGGCACGGATGGGCAGCAGCGCGTTGCGCAGCAGGATCGCCAGGGCCATGCCCAGCACCGACTGGCCGATGATGGCCGACCCGACGACGAAGATGATCGTCAGCCAGGCCGACTTGACGAAGACATAGTCGCCGAGCATCCGCGTGATGTTGTCCAGGCCGGTGAACGAGTAATCACGGGATCGGGATCCGACCAGGGCCAGGTTGGTGAATCCGATGTAGCCCGCGTAGAGCACTGGGAAGACGAACAGCAGACCCAACAGGCCCAGCGCCGGCGCGAGCATGGCAAGGCTCGTCCACTGGAACCGCTCGCGGTCCAGCCTCGGGCCTAGACCGGCCGTGATTGCCAAACTCATCTCCTCCGCAGCCTTGGATGACTCAGGACTATTCAATTGGAGCGTTCCAATGGAACGTTCCGTAATTGTCTAGGTGACCGGGCCGCCCGTCAAGCCCCGCGCTGACCGTCCCCGGCGGCCGCCGCATCGCGCCGCCCTGCAGCCTATCTCCCGGAGGGCGCCGCCGTGGACCGTCGAGCGACCAGGCTGACGTCCACCAGCGTGGTTCGCGACGGCCCTTTCAGCTTGCGCTCGATGCGGTCCGCGACGGTGTCGATCCCGAGCTTGGCGAGCTCGTCCCGCGGCTGGGCAATCGTGGTCAGGCCGATGCGAGCCAGGCCAGCCATCGGCACATCGTCAAAACCGACGATGGAAAGGTCCTGCGGCACTCGGAGGTTGACGCGGTCCGCGAACTCCTGCAGCGAGATGGCGGCCACATCGTTGGAGGCGAAAACCGCGGTCGATCGCTTGGACCCGCTGAACAGGTCGACCAGCCGGCATCTGACCGCTGGACCGACGTCGGCATGGTCGGAAGGAGGCGACCAGCTGATTCGCGTCGGGGGGCCGAGATTCGCGGCGCGGAGCGCCTCGACGTACCCCTCGTAGCGAGCCGTGGCCGACTGGTCCTCTAGCTCGGGGATGGAGAGGTACGCGATCTTCTTGTGGCCCGCCGCGATCAGGTGATTGGTGCCGAGCTGCGCGCCCCTGTTGTCGTCCGCCGTGACGACGTCGCCCCATGCCGCGCTGCAGCTCACGAACACCACGGGGACTTGGTGCTCGAGGGTCTCCTGCATGGTGCGAGAGTCGCCAGAGAAGGCGAGGAAGACGATGCCGGCGACCCGGTACTCCAGGAGCGTCTCGACGCCTGCGACCTCGCTCTGGCTGTCGCCCCCGGTGTTGCAGAACATGGCCGTGTAGCCGCGCGCTGCCGCGTATCTTTCGACCGACTTCGCCATCTCCGCAAAGAACGGGTTGCCTAGGTCGCCGACCACGACGCCAATGATGCTGGTGCGCTGCTGGACGAGCTGCCGGGCGAGCACGTTGGGCCGATAGCCGAGCTCATCGATGGCCGCCCGCACGCGCTCGCGGGTCGCGGACGAGACTCCGGGCAGGCCGCGCACCACGTTGGAGACGGTCGATTTCGAGACCCCCGCCTGCGAAGCCACGTCCAGGATGGTCGGCTGCCTGCGCATCGCGGTCTGCGGTTCGGGGGTCGGCGGCATCGGACGCAATGTTATTCGCGGCAGCGGCGGCTCAGGACCTCAACTTCGGGTCCATCAGGACCTTCATCGTGCCGTCCTTCTGCGCCAGCTCGACCGCCTCGCCGGCGCGCTCGAGCGGCATGCGGTGAGTGACGATGTCGCCCAGGGGCAGCCGGTCCAGGTTGCGGGCCAGCAGGTTCATCGCGGGGACGTAAGATGTCGCGGTCTCGCCCCCGACGCCGATGACGCTGACGTTCTTGGTGCAGATGTCGGCGTTCGGGTTCACGCCCACCGGCCCCATGTCCACGAACGTCCCCGCCTCGACCACCGTGCCTCCGTATCGCACGAGATGGAGGCATTCGGGAAACGACTGGGCGAAGCCCGTGCAGTCGATCACGATGTCGGGCCCGGCATGCGTGTGCTCGCGAACCAGGCGCTGGCGCTCGGGCTCAGTCGTCTCGGATGCGTTGATCGTGAGCGTCGCCCCAAAACGGCGCGCGAGCTCCAACCGCGATTCGAGCCGGTCGATGGCGATGAGCTTGCCGCAGCCCAGCAGCCTTGCCTTGACCAGGTGGCAGAAGCCGAGCGGGCCGACGCCGACCACGGCGACCGACTCCCCAAACGCGCTCGCCCCCCAACCGGCGTTGAGCATTCGCGCCCGGTCGAAGCCATGGGTCACGGCCATGATCTCCGTCAGCGCCGCCACCTCGTCCGGCAGGCCCTCAGGGACCCGGAAGAGCGGCGTGCCGGGCAGGAGGTACATGTACTCAGCCCATCCACCGAACAGGTGCGGCGGGTTGCCGCAGTGGAGGCTGTTGCCGTAGTCCTGGAGGTTCTCGCAGAAGTAATAGGGGTAGCCGTTGAGGCAGAAGTTGCAGTGCCCGCAAGGCACGTTGGCCGCGGGCACGATGCGATCGCCGACCCGCAGCGGCCGGCCCTCGCTGTCGGCGACGGAGTCCCCGCCCATGGCTGCCACGACGCCGACGTTCTCGTGGCCGCAGATGAGAGGGTAGACGAGGTCGCGCTCATGGTCGGTGCCCGCGTACTGCTTCGACTCGCCGCGATAGGTGTGCTTGTCAGTGCCGCAGATGCCCGAGTAGGTCACCTTCATGAGCACTGCGCCGGGCTGTGGCTCGGGCAGCGGGAAGCGCTCGACTTCGATCCGGCCCGGAGCTTTCATCACGGCAGCGCGAACGGTCGCGTTCACGGTGATTTGGAACGTTACAGGATTTTCGGGTTAGAGCTGCCAGCGGTGGTCGGGGTCGGTCGTGACCAGCCAGCGGCGCCGCGGGCCCGCCATCACGTTAAGGTAGTACAGGTCGTAGCCCGGGCCCGCCGCGACGGGGTGATAGCCCCGTGGGACCAGGACGACGTCGCCGTCGCGCACCTGGAGCGCTTCGTCCGTCGAGCGATCGTCGGTGTAGACCAGCTGCACCGCGAAGCCCTCCGGACGGGCCGTGCGGTGGTAATAGGTCTCTTCGAGATAGGTCTCCTTCGGCGGATCGTCGGTGTCGTGCTTGTGCGGCGGGTAGCTGGACCAGTTCCCGCCCGGCGTCAGGACCTCGGTGACCAGCAGCGACTCCGCCGCGCGATCCTCCATGAGGATGTTGTGGATCGTCCGCTCAGTCCGGCCCGAGCCGCGCGTGAACGGCTTGATCTCGGCTGCAGGGATGAGCACGGGCGCGGCGCCCGCGGTCGCCGGGGCCCAGCACAGCGCCACCTCGCACTGCCCGCTGGCGGCCGAGACCTGGAGGAGTCCGCCCGGCGGCGCGTAGACGGCGTCGGGCGTGCCACGGAACACGCTTTCCCGGGCTCCGACATCGGTCCATCGATGGTCGCCGAAAGACATGTCCGCCCTTCCTACAAGCATCACCGCGCACACCTCGCGCGCCGCGGTGTCGAGCTCGATGCGCATACCTTGCCCAAGGCGGTATACCTCGAACCCGACGTACGACCAGCCCGCCGACTCGGGCGTGACGGACACCAGCCGGCCGTCGGGGCCAGGAGTGCGTGCGCTCGGCGCGACGAGTCTTGCGCTCACACGTGCCAGCGGCGCCGCGCCATCCCGCGCTCGTGGTCCTTGCGCGCCTTTCTGACGTCCGAGGATTCCGAGACTTCCGCCACCGGGACCTCCCACCAGCTCTCGTAGCCGGGCACGCCCTCGTAGCGGTCGACGGGGACGTGGATAACCACCGTGCGATCGACCTTCCGGGCCGCGACGAGCGCATCGCGTAGCTCCTCGATGTTGCGCGCTCGGAACACGTGAGCACCCAGGCCTTCCGCATTGAGAGCCAGGTCGACGGGGAGCCTCTCGCCGTCGGGATGGGACTCGTCGTCGCCAAGCGATCCATCCGACCGGTAGAGGTAGCGGGTACCGAAGCCGGCGGTGCCCTTGGAGCGCGACAGCCCGCCGATCGAGGCGAACCCATCGTTGTCGACCAGCACGACGATGAGCTTCGCCCGCTCCTGGATGGAGGTCACGATCTCCTGCGCCATCATCAGGTACGAGCCGTCACCGACCATCACGTACACCTCGCGGCTGGGGTCGGCCAGCTTGACCCCAAGGCCGCCCGCGATCTCGTATCCCATGGTCGAAAAGCCGTATTCGACGTGGTAGCCCTTGGCGTCGCGCGTGCGCCACAGCTTGTGCAGATCACCTGGCATCGAGCCCGCGGCGCAGACCACGACGTCGCCCGGAGCAGATAGCTCGTTGACCGCTCCAAGGACCTCCGACTGCGCCGGCAGCGGAGAATGCCCAAGGTTGTAAAGGCGCGAGACCTCCTGGTCCCATTCCGCCTGGAGGGTTGCGCATCGGCTCCTGTAGTCATCCGGGACGGCCCATCCTTCGAGCAGCTCGTCGAGCGATTCGATGGTGGCCCGCGCGTCACCTTGCAGCGCGACGCCCGCGAGCTTGTGCGCGTCGGCCTCCGCGATGTTGACGTTGACGAAGCGCACGTCCGGATCCTGGAACGCGGTATGAGACGCCGTCGTGAAGTCGCTGTAGCGCGTCCCCACGCCGATCACGACGTCGGCTTCGGCCGCGATGCGGTTGGCCGCGAGGGTGCCGGTGGCGCCCAGGGCACCCAGGGCGCCGGGCTGGTCGAAGGCGAGCGAGCCCTTGCCCGCCTGGGTCTCCCCCACCGGGATGCCGGTCCGCCGCACCAGGCGCTGGAGCTGTGCGGTCGCCTCGGAGTAGATCACGCCGCCGCCGGCCACGATCAGCGGGCGTCTCGACGCCCGGATCATCTCCGCCGCCCGGCGCAGCGCGTGCTTGTCAGGGAGCGGACGGCCGACATGCCAGGTGCGGTGCGCGAACAGCTCGGCCGGGTAGTCGAAGGCCTCGGTCTGCACGTCTTGGGGCAGCGCCAGGGTGACGGCGCCCGTATCGGCCGGGCTGGTCAGGACCCGCATGGCGGCCAGCGCCGCCGGCACCAGCTGTTCCGGTCGCTGGATGCGGTCCCAGTAACGCGACACCGGCTGGAGACAGTCGTTGACGCTCAACTCGCCCCGCCACGGGGTTTCCAGCTGCTGAAGCACCGGGTCGGGCCTGCGTGACGCGAACACGTCTCCCGGTAGGAGAAGGACCGGCACGCGGTTGACGGTCGCCGCGGCGGCACCGGTGACCATGTTGGTCGCGCCAGGGCCGATCGACGTGGTGCACGCAAGGGCGGCGAGCCGGTTGCGCATCTTGGCGAAACCCGCAGCCACGTGGACCATGCCCTGCTCGTTGCGCGCCTGGTAGTACTTCAGCAGCTCGGGGTGCTGGGCGAGCGCCTGCCCGACACCGGTCAGGTTGCCGTGGCCGAAGATGCCGAAGCAGCCTTCGATGAACCTGTTCTCGACCCCGTCGCGCTCGACGTGCTGCGCGGCAAGAAAGCGAACGAGCGCCTGGGCCATCGTCACGCGAATCGTCTTCAAGGCGCCGACCCGTTACGCCGGTTCGGGGAGCATCACGTCGCGCACCAGGGTCTCGAGGTCGCCGCAGGCGGCGATGAACTGTCGGAGGGTGCGCACGGTCGGCGCGAACGAGTCGAACTCCTCGAGTGACAGGCCGTCCTCGGAGTAGGCGCGCCGGAAGTCGGAGAAGTGCTTGAGCAGCTGGTCCACCACGGTGGGGTCGACTGGTTCGGCGATGCGCGAGCGCACCTCGATGTCACTGGCGTTGAAGCGCTTCTGCCACGCCGAGGGTGGCGAGATGACGGCATCCGCACCGATCAGCTCGCTCCATTGCATGTGGTTGCGGAAGGCGGCGGAAAGCAGGCGCAGCCTGTATCCACGCTCGACGAAGAGCCGATAAGTCTTCTTGAAGACGGCGACGCCCGCCCACTCGGTGACGCCCGGGTCGATCGTGATTTCGCGCTTCTCGTGCAGAACCTTCAACCAGTCGTCGAGACGGCCGACCATGATCGTGCAGACCGGGCCCATCGAGTCGATCTCCTTGCCCTCGGCCTCGCGCCGGTGCAGGCCACGCTCGACGGCCTCGGCGACCGCGATGCACTGCGGGAGGGTGAAGCAGACCGTTGCGTTGATGCTGAGCCCCCGGTACGTCGCCTCTTCGATGGCCCCGACGCCCGCGCGGGTTACAGGGATCTTCACGATCATGTTCGGGGCGAGGCTGCCGAAGGCCACTGCGTTCTCGACGATCGCGGCGGCGTTGCGGTAGAGCCTGGGGTCGGTCTGGATGGAAAGCCGTCCATTTCTTCCGCGGTGCTCGGCAAAGGCGGGCTCGAGCAACCGCGCGGCCTTGACCGACATCTCCTCGACGAGCTTCCAGCCGATCTGGTCGGCGGTCGCTTCCGGATGCTCGCGCAACAGGGCGTCGATGCGCGGCTTCCATTCGGCGATGCGCTTCTTGAGGATCCCCAGCGCGATCACGGGATTGCACGTGGCTCCGACAGCGCCGCTTTCGATCGCGTACTTGAGCTCATCGATGTCCGCCGAGTCGTTCCACAGGCACGTCGGCGTGGTCTGCGTCATCTGGAGGAGCGGGCTCTTGTAAGTGACGGTCTGGCGCGTGACGGTCAAGTCGTTCTTCACATTACACCGCGCCGCGAACCGCTCACCACCTGGTGACGACGACTTTCTTGCGCGTGAAGAAATCGATTCCGTCCGAGCCGTGCACATGAAGATCGCCGTAAAACGACCCCTTCCATCCACTGAACGGGAAGAAGGCGAACGGCTGCGCGATGGGCACGTTGATGCCTGTCATGCCGGCCTCGACCCGCTCGCGAAACTCCCGCGCCGCGCGGCCTGACTGCGTGAAGATTGTCGCCATGTTGCCCAGCGCCATCCGGTTGGCATGGGCGATCGCCTCGTCGAGCGTGTCGACGCGGGCGATGGACAGGACAGGGCCGAAGATCTCCTCGTGCCCGACGGTCATGTCGGAGGTCACCCCGTCGAGGATGGTCGGGCCCAAAAAGAAGCCTGGCCGCGACATCTCGCGACGGCCGTCGACGACCAGCTCGGCGCCTTCGGCGACGCCCCGGTCGACGTAGGCGGCCACCTTGTCGCGATGGTCGGCGCGGATGAGGGGTCCGACCTGCACGCCCGCCTGATCCCCGGGGCCGACCACCATCTTCATCGCCGCCAGGCGCAGCGGGTCGAGGAGCTGGTCGGCCGCCTTCCCCACCGCCACCGCCACCGAACCCGCGAGGCACCGCTCGCCCGCATTGCCAAAAGCCGAGTTGAGGACCGCAGGCACCGTCACCTCGGGGTCGGCGTCGGGCATCACGACGATGTGGTTCTTGGCGCCGCCCAGGGCCTGCACCCTCTTCCCGCTCGCCGCCGCCGTCTGGTAGACGTGGTGGGCGACCGGGGCCGAGCCGACGAACGAGATGGCGTTGACGCCGGGGTGGGTCAACAGTGCGTCGACGGCCTCGCGCGCACCGTGCACGACGTTCAGGACGCCCTCGGGGAAGCCCGCCTCGACGAAGATCTCGGCCAGCCGCGTGGCGCCCAGCGGCGTCCGCTCGGACGGCTTCAAGACGAACGTGTTCCCGGCCACGACCGCGAGCGGGAACATCCACAACGGGATCATCACGGGGAAGTTGAAAGGCGGGATTCCGGCGCAGACACCGACCGGGTAGCGGTACAGGTCCTGGTCCACGCCACCCGACACGTCGCGAAGGGTGCGGCCCTGCAGGAGGGTGGGCGCGCCGCACGCGAAGTCGACGACCTCGATCCCCCGGCGCACCTCGCCTCGCGATTCTTCGAGGGTCTTGCCGTGATGGCGCGTGATGATCGCGGCCAGCTCGTCGAAATGGTCCTCGAGCAGGGCCTTGTAGCGGAACATCAACCTCACGCGCTCCATCAGCGCAGTGCGCGACCAGCCCGCGTACGCCGCGGCCGCGGCTTTCGCCGCCGCATCGACCTCGCGCGCGCCGGAGAGCGGCACCTGGTCGATGACCTCACCGGTCGCGGGGTTGTAGACCGGCAGCGTTGCCGCCCCTTCAGGGGCGCGCCACTCGGATCCGATCAGGTTACGAATCATGCCCTGCCACCTCCTGCGAAGAATCGACGGTATCCACCGTCCTGTCCTTTCGACCTTCGACCATCACGGCGGCTATGAGCGCCGCCAACAGGGCCGCCACGGCATACGTGTAAAAGGCCGCCTGGATGCCCGCGATCGACCACGCGAGCCCTCCCAGTATCGGACCTATCGTGACGCCGACGTTTTCGAACTCGCCGAACAAACCCATGTACAGCGCGTGACGCCGGCGCGGCATCGACTCGGCCATCCATGCCATGGCCGCCGGCCAGATGAGCGACGCACCGAGCGCCCGGACCGCCGTCGCCACGAGCACCTGCGCCAAGCCGCCGGCTGTCGCATAGATGAGGAAGCCGATCGCGGTCACGGTCCCGCCGGCGACCATGGTGGGTCGCCGTCCCCACCGGTCCGCAGCGCTCCCTCCGGGCACCAGGAACAACCCGCCGAGAAGGCCTACCGCCAGCAGCGCGATCCCGGCGCTGGACGCGGACAATCCGAGGTGGGCAGTGACCAGCAGCGGCAGCAGCGCCGCTTCGCCGCCCAGCCCGACCTGGAAGAACAGGACCATCGACGCTGTCACGACCAGGACGCGGACCAGGCTCCTTCCTCCGCGGGATTCCTCCATGCGAGCCTGGTCGTCGTCGCTCCATCGCCCGCGGTGCTCGAAGTGCGAATAGCCCCTGAAAACCGGCAGGAGCAACAGCGCCGAGAGCGCGGGCAGGACGGCGGTGGCCAGAAGGACCGACCGAATCGGGAAGTGGTCGATGAGCTGTCCGCCCGCCCCGGCGCCAAGCGCCTCTGCGATGACCCACTGTGCGGTCAGGAGCGCCAGTCCCGTGGCACGCAGATGGGAGTGCAGCGTGGTGCCCAGGTAGGAGCGCGCGATGGGGCCGACCGCGACCATCATCCCGGAGGCGAGAAAGTACGCCGCCCCGATGAAGACGATCGAGTCGGCCCGCGCGAGCAGCGCAATGCAGGCCGCGTACAGGAACTGCGACGCGATCAGCGGCACGCCGTAGCCGATGCGGTCAGCGACGATGCCCCAGACCCACTCGAAGGCGAGCATCCCGAAACCGAACATCGCAAGCGTGATGCCGATCTGATCGGGCGTCGCGCGCAACACTCGGAGCTCCAGCGGCAGGCTGATCTGCACCAGGCCGGTCGCCAGCGTGGAGAAGGCGAGGGCGGCGATCATGCCGCCGCTGCGGCTGCGGATCAGTGGTTCGGTGATGGTCGCAATACGATAGGCGCGACGTGATGGAGGCGGAGGGCGGGCTGCGCATCGGGGTCGTGACGGAAGCATTCGCCGATCGCCCACTCGTCGAGGTGATGGACTGGCTCGTCCACGAGGCACCGTTGGTCACGGACCTGGAGGTCGGCGCGGGGGGTTATGCCCCGACCGGACATTGCGACATGCCGCGATTGCTCAAGGACGCCGGCGCTCGCAAGGCGTGGCTCGACGAGATCACCGCGCGCGGCCTGCGCCTGGCGGCGTTGAACGTCTGGGGCAACCCCCTGCATCCGAATGCCGCGGTCGCGAGCCAGCACGACGCCGACCTTCGCGACGCGATCCGCCTCGCAGGCTTGCTGGGGATCGACCGCGTGGTTGCGCTCGCTGGCTGTCCTGCCGGCGTGCCTGGCGACCGCGCGCCTCACTTCGCGGGCGGGGGCTGGCTTCCGTATCTCGAGGACGTCTACGAGTCTCAGTGGCAGGCGCGGGTCGAGCCGTACTGGTCCGGCGTGGCCGCATTCGCGCAGCGCGAGCAGCCGGGCCTCCTGGTCTGCTTAGAGCTCCATCCCGGCACGGTGGTCTACAACGTGGAGACGTTCGGCCGGATCGCCGCCCTCGGCGATGCGATCGCCGCCAACATCGACCCCAGCCATTTCTTCTGGATGGGCATGGACCCGCTGGCGGTGGTCGAGGCGATCGGGACGCGAGCAGGCCACTGCCACGGGAAGGACGTCGTCTTCTCGGGGTCCAACCTGGCCGTCAACGGGCTGCTCGACCATCGCTGGCCCAGGCCTCCCGACCAGATGCCGTGGAACTTCGCCGTGGTCGGCCGCGGCAGGGACGCGCCCTGGTGGCGGGAGTTCGTCGCGTCACTCGGATCGTCCACCCGGGTGCGCACCATCGCGATCGAGCATGAGGACCCGTTCGTAGCCTCCCAGGACGGTGTCCGCGAGGCGGCCACCGTCCTGCGCTCCGCGGACTAACGGTGTTGACAGCGTCCGCGCTTTCGGATAAGTTCCGCTGGAACGTTCCAGCTTGATTCAGCCGGGGGGGCATGGCGACGCGACTGAAAGTCGGGGTGGTCGGCTGCGGGTTGATCGCGCAGGTCATGCACCTGCACTACCTCCGCGAGCTGTCCGACCGCTTTGAGATCGCCGCGATCTGCGATCTCTCTGAAGAGGTGCGGGAGGCGTGCGGCCGCGAGTACGGCGTCGACGCTCGTTTGGCGACCTGGCAGGAGCTGGTGGCCCAGCCCCTCGACGCGGTGCTGGTGCTGACCTCTGGCAGCCACGCCCCAATCGCCATCGCCGCCGCCCAAGCCGGCATGCACGTGCTGGTGGAGAAGCCGATGTGCTTTTCCGTGGCCGAAGGGCAGGCGATGGTCGACGCGACCGAGGCCGCCGGGGTGACGTTGATGGTCGCCTACAACAAGCGTTACGACCCGGCCTACCTGCGAGCCGTCGAGGAGACGGGCAAGATGCGCGACCTTCGCCTCGCGCAGATCACCACGCTCGAGTCGCCGCTGGATCCTTACGTGCAGCACTACGAGCTCAGGCGGGGCGCTCCGCTGGCGAAGGAGACGTTGGAAGGGCTGACCGCGGACAACCAGGCGAGGATCTCGGCGGCGATCCCCGATGCAGACCCGCTGTCACGGTGGGCCTATCACCTCGTGCTGCTGGACAGCCTCGTCCACGAGCTCAACGCGATGCGCGGCGTCCTCGGCGAGCCCGACCGGCTCGAGTTCTCCGACATCCGGGAGAACGGTCTCACGGCGATCTTCAAGTACGGAGCGGCCCAGTGCATCCTCGCGTGGGTGGACCTTCCCGGCATCGCGCGCTATGCGATGGACTTCGCGTTCTTCTCCCCCGAACGGAGGGTGACCCTTTCATTTCCGTCACCATTCCTGCGCAGCATGCCGACACTGCTCGTGACCGAAGACGGCGTCGCGAAATCGTCGAGGTCGTCGCGGACCGAGGAGATCACCTCGTACCGCGAGAGCTTCAAGGAGGAGCTCATCCACTTTCACGACTGCGTCACCAGGGGCCGCGAGCCCATCACCTCGGGGCGCGACACGATTCACGACATCGCGCTGTGCGAGGCGATCGTCGCCGTGCATCGCAGCCGGACGCCCCGCGACCACCCGTCCGAACCGGGCATGCCGGCCGCGCGCGGGAAAAATTCGTGACCCAGCAGCGAGTCGGCGCCGCTGGCAGGGACTCGACCAGGGTCGGCGCCATCGTCGTCGCCAACGCGCCCATCAGCTATGGCGCGTTCGAGCTCACGGTCGGCATCCTGCCCGACGTGCCCGACGCCGCCACGGTGCTCGACGAGGTGGCGGGCGCCGGGTACGCGGGCATCGACCTCGGGCCGCTCGGCTACCTCGGGTACGGAGAGGAGCTCTCTCACAACCTGTCCTCGCGCGGGCTCGCACTGGCCGGCGGTTTCTTCGAGCTGCCCTTCAGCGATCTGGACAAGATGCCCGCGGCCCTCAAGGACCTGGGCGTTCTGCTCGACGTCTTCGACGCCGTCAAGCCTGGCCCCGGCGGTCTCCAGCCGCGGCCAACGCTGGCGGACGCCGGCTCGGACCTGCGCCGCTCACGCCCGGGGCAGGCTGCGACCAACCGCGAGCTCGGCTTCGACGACCAGGGCTGGAAGCATTTCGCCGAAGGCGTTGAGATGGCGGTCATGTGCTGCCGCGACCGACGCTACGAGGCTACCTTCCACCATGAGCCCGGGACCCACGTCGAGGCCCCGTGGGAAATCGAAAAGGTCCTCGAGCTGACCTCGATCGGGCTTTGCCTCGACACCGGCCACCTGCTCCTCGGCGGCGGCGACCCGGTCAAGGCGATGCGGGACTGGGGCGAGCGAATCAACCACGTGCATTTCAAAGACGCCCGCCGCTCCATCGTCGACCAGATCGTGCGAGAGTCGGCCCACGTGAACGAGATCTGGCGCCGCAAGGCGTTCTGCAGGCTCGGAGAAGGCGACCTCGACGTCGAAGGCATGCTCGCCGAGCTCCGGTCGCGTTATTCCGGTTGGCTGGTCGTTGAGCAGGACGTGCTGCCGGACCGCGCCGGCAGGTCGGCTGCCGACCAGCGCGCCAATCGCGAGTACCTGGCCGCCCGGGGAGTCTGACCTCATGGCGATCTTCAAGCTGGCGCTGGCCGGCGCGGGCAGGATGGGCCGCAACCACCTGCGCGCCCTGGCCGGGTCCGATCAGATCAGGGTCACCGCGATCGCGGAGCCGGGCGAGGCGGCGCGCGCGGCCCTGCCGCAGACGGACGCGAAGATCTACCCGGACCTCGACACCATGCTCGACGCCCAGGGCTTCGACGCCGTGCTCGTGTGCGTGCCGAGCGACCTTCACCTCGAGACCGTGGAGCGCATCGCCGCAGAAGGCCTGCCCGTGCTCTGCGAGAAGCCGGTGGGAGTCACGGCGCGGGAGGCGCGGGAGGCGGCGCACCTCATGGCCGCAGCGGGGCTGCCGTTCCAGGTCGGCTTCTGGCGCCGGTTCGTGCCCGCCCTGCGCAAGCTGCGAGAAAGGATCGCCGCGGGTGAGCTGGGCGGGTTGTACATGGTGGGCTGCTACCAGTGGGACGGCGCGCCGCCGAGCGCGCAGTTCCGCCGACACAGCGGAGGCATCTTCGTCGACATGGGCGTGCACGAGTTCGACCAAACACGCTGGCTCACCGGCCAGGAGTTCGGCGCCATCACCTCGGTCGCCTGCGGCGTGGCCGCCGAAGCCTGGCCGGGCGACCCGGAGAGCGCGCATGCGATCGCCGAGCTTTCGGGCGGCACCACCGCGGTCGTGTCGCTGGGCCGGCGCTTCCCGCTCGGCGACGTGTGCAAGGTGGAGGTCTTCGGCACCACTGATGCCGAGGAATGCCGTTTCGTGTGGCCGCCCACCGCGGACGAAACCTTCTTCGGCGCCCTGCGGCTCCAGGCGGAGAGCTTCGCCAGGCACGCCCGCGGCGCGCGCCTGGAGGGCGCGGGCGGTCTGGATGCCGCGGCCGCCCTTGAAGGCGCGGAGCGGGCGACCTCTCAGCTGGTCGGCGCGTAGTGCCTCAGCCCGAGGTCGGGATCGGGATCGCGGGGTACGGAATGATGGGCAGGGCCCATTCGTACGCCTACACGGTCGCTCCGGTCATGCGACGTCTCGGTCACCGGCCGAAGCTGCGGGTGATCAGCGGCCGGGACAAAGAGAAGGTGGCGCAGGCTGCCGCCGCATATGGATTCGAAAGCTGGACCGAGGACTGGCGCGAGATGATCGCCCGGCCCGACGTGGACATCGTCGACATCTGCACCCCCCCAGGCACTCACGCCGAGATCGCCGCCGCCGCGGCCTCCGCCGGCAAGGCCGTGATCTGCGAAAAACCGCTCGCGGTCACTTACCAGGAGGCGGCCAGGGCCCTCGAGGCCGTGAGAAAGGCTGGCGTGCTGTCGGCGGTCGGTTTCAACTACCGCCGACTGCCCGCGGTGTCACTCATGAAGCGCATGGTGGACGAGGGCGCCATCGGCGCCGTGCGGCTGGTCCGCGCCACCTGGCTGTCGGACGAGTTCGTCGATCCCGCGATCCCGTTTGACTGGCGATTCGACCGTGCCATGGGAGGTTCGACGATCGCCGACCTCGGCAGCCACCTGCTCGACATGGCGACCTGGATGGCGGGCGGCATCGCCGAGGTCTCCGCGCAGTCCGAGACCTTCGTGCGCGAGCGCTCCGGGCGCCACGTTACGGTCGACGACGCCTCGAGTGCCCTGGCGCGCTTCGACTCCGGCGCGCGCGGCGTGTTCGAGATGGCCCGGACCGCGGTCCGGCGCCCCTGCGATTTCACGATCGAGCTCAACGGCGACCGTGGCACCCTCGTCTTCGAGTACGCGCGGCTGAACGAGCTCATGTACGGAGCCGCTAGTGACGAGCCTGGGCTCTACGGCATGCGCCGGATCCGCGCCGAGCACGAGTCCCACCCGTACGCGCGCGATTGGTGGCCCATCGGGCAGGGCGTCGGCTACGGGGCCAGCTTCGTCAACCACCTCGGCGACCTGATCGAGCGCTGGCCCGACGGCCCTTGGGACCCCGACTTCGCGCAGGGGGCGGTGGTGCAGGCGGTCTGCGAGGGCATCGAGAAGGCGTCGGCAGAGCACCGCTGGGTGAGCGTAGACGAGGTCTTACGCCAGCGCTGAGCGACCCTCGCGAAATCCTTCTTGACGGCCCGTGGACCTTGGCATATGGTTCTGGAACCTTCCAGCGGAAGCTCGCTGGAGGACCGGAATTGCCGGATTAGGGGAGGGGAAGCGAGATGGCGTCGACCACAAGCACGTCCGTGGGTGGGAAGGCCGCAGCGGGCCAGAGCCTGTTCACCCGCCAGTCGTCAGGCCTGGTTCGAGAGCTCGGCATCCCGGCCGCGACCGGCATCGCCCTCGCTTCGGTCGCAGTGGTCAACACCTTCATCAACTTCTACTCCGGACTGTTCAATTTCACGAAGGTCGACATGATCCTGCCGCTGCTGCTCGGCGCCGGGATCTGGCTCGTGGCCATGTTCGCCTACCGCTACCTGCTGCGGGCGATCCCACGCGCCGGCGGCGAGTACATCTACATGTCCCGCATCATCTCCCCGGCCGTCGGGACCATGATCGGCATCGCCACGGCTGTTGGTTTCACCTACACGCTGTCTGCCAACGCCAACTTCGCGGCCGCTTACGTGCCCTTCGCACTCAACAGCCTCGGCGCGGCCTTCAACAGCTCGGCGCTCACCAGCGCGGCCACGAACATCGCCAACACCACCACCTGCGTCACGGTCACCTGCTCACCTGGGCTGGTCTTGTGCGCGGTGGGCATGCTCGTGATCGTGGGCCTGGCGTCCGTCTTCAGCCTTCGCCGGATCGCCCAGGTCATCTTGGCCCTGGTCGTCTTCCAGGTCGTCGCTTTCCTGGTCCTCGGCTTCCTTCTGGCCACGCACTCGCACCAGGACTTCGTCAACGCCCTGGGCTCATACAGCGGCAAATCCACCGCTTTCAACGACGTGATCGCGCTGGCCCAGAGAAACGGCGTGCCGCTCGGGGTGGATGTCGGCGCCTCGCTGCTGGTCGTGCCGTTCATGGTGCTGAACTACAACGGCGTCCTGTACTCCTATTACGTCGGCGGCGAGCTCAAGCGGCCTGGCAGCACCTACCTTTGGGCGTCGGCCATCAGCCTTGCGCTTTTGATCGTGGTCTGGGTCGGCGTTTGGCTCCTGATGCTGAACACGATCGGCCTGAACTTCATGCAGGCGCAGGCCCAGGTCGGCGGCCTGCCCGACTACGCGAAGATCACGTCACTCCAGGCCAACGCGGGCGGGCTGGGCTACGGACTCATCCTCTCCGGAGACCCGGTGACCAAGATCCTGATCGGGCTCGCGGTGCCGGCGGCCGAGATCGCCGTCGACCTCGCATTCGTGGCGGTCGTGACCCGCGTCATCTTCGCCCTCGCGTTCGACCGCATGCTGCCCATCGGCCTGGCCAAGGTCAGCGAGCGCAACGCATCCCCGGTCAACGCCATCATCCTGGCCGTGATCCTGGGCATCGCCTTCACGATCGCCGGCTCGGTGCTCAACATCGCCAACATCTCGGCCAACCTTGCCTTGTTCTTTGCGCTTGTGCTCCTGGCAGGCTCGATCGCTGCGGCGGCGCTGCCGTACCGGAGGCCGGAGCTGATCTACAAGCCGGGCACCACCGACGTCGACCGGATCGCGGGCATCCCGACGGCCACCGTCTGGGGCTCTATTTCGACCGTGCTGGCGCTCTTCACGGTGGGCGTGATCATCGCGAAGCCAAACGTCTTCGGCGCTTTCAGCGTCGCGTCGGTAGGCTCTTTGATCGTGATCTTCTTCTCAGGTCCGATCATCTACGTGATCGCACGCCGGATGCGCCTTTCGTCGTCGTCGATCGACATGAGATTGGCGATGCGCGAGCTGCCGCCGGAATAAGGCACAACTTGACGCGGCATGCCCAGTAGTGGGAAGCGGGCGCTCCGCCTCTTCTTCGCGACCGACATCCATGGCTCGGAGCGCTGCTTCCGAAAGTTTCTCGCGGCCGCGAAGGCATACGAGGCGGACGCTCTGATCCTCGGCGGCGACATCGTGGGCAAGGGCCTGGTCCCGATCCGGGAGCACAACGGCTCGCTCACAGCCACCGTCCGTGGCGACGCGGTGACCGTGCTTCGCGACGACGGCGAGCGCCTGCGCGCCGAGATCAACCAGCTCGGCTTCTACTCGGTCATCGGGGGGGACGACGAGGTGCGCCGGATCGAAACCGACCGCGAGCACCGCGAAGTGGTGTTCAACCAGGAGATCAGAAAGCAGGTCGAGGCATGGTGCGAGCTGGCTGCGGCGCGCCTTCCAGACCATGTCCGCTGCGTCATCACGCCGGGCAATGACGACCCGCGCGAGATCGATGCGGTGCTGAAAGCCGCGCCCAGGATCGACAGTCCCGAGGGCGAGCTGTTCGAGTTGGGTCCAGTGCTGCTGGCCAGCTGCGGCGACGTGACCCCGACCCCCTGGGACACCGAGCGCGAGTACAGCGAGGAGGAGCTTTTCGACCGCCTGGCCAGGATGCTGGACGCAGCACCGGCGGGCGCCAAGGTGGTGGCGAACTTCCACAACCCGCCCTATTCGTCCGGGCTGGACTTCGCCGCCGAGCTTGACAAGAACTTCCTCCCCGTCCTGCGTGGCGGCCGCCCGAGCATCATCCCGGTCGGGAGCAAGGCCGTCCGGGAGGCGATCAAGCGCTACCAGCCGGTGGTCGGCCTGCACGGCCACATCCACGAGTCCAAGGGCGCGCAGAAAATCGGCGCGACCATGTGCCTCAACCCTGGCAGCGACTATTCGGCGGACGTTCTCCGGGGCGCGATCGTCGACATCGCGGAGGACGGCAGCTTCATGGACTTTCTCTTCACCGCAGGCTGAGAGCGGGCGGCGAGCTCCCCACCTTCAGCCGGCGGCGCGGTGGCGACGCACGTTGATCAAGCTGCCACAGATGGAAACGTCGCACCACCTGCGCGAGCCCGACCGGCTCTCGTCCTCGAACACCCACGTGCAGTCGGGGTTCGCGCACACCTTGACCAAGCGCCGCTCACCCATCAGCCGGACCGCGGACGTAGCGACATCCGCTAGCGCCACGTCCCACGCATCGCCTGCCCGGTCCAGGGTCAACCCCTCCACCCCATTGCGCCTGACGACGCGAAGGACCAGGGGCGCGCGATTGATCTCGGTCTCTAGCGCGCGCCGGAGGGCCGGGGTAAGACGCCCGGACGACATGTACGACTCCAACGCTGCGCGAAGGAGCTTGCGCAGCCGCGCCATGCGGGTTCCCGCCTTTGCATCGTCGGGATCGTCGACCCGGTAGCCCCAGTGCTCCAAGAAAGCGCGGCGCCAGACCGGCTCGGGCAGGCGATCGTGAAACTCGCCGGATCCCACGTGGTCGCTCCAGCGGGTGTTGACCAGGTCGAGACACGGCTCGGTGGACCATTGGTTTGGTAACGGGGATGGCAACCTGCCGTCGAGTGTAATAGGCATAGCTCCGTTTGCCTATTACAATGCTGGCCACCGTGAGAGCCCGACCGGCTGCGGTGGCGGTGTGGACGATGGTGGCCGAGACAAAGGTCGGCCAGGCTCCGAGCCCTGTGATACTCGGCGGCCAGTGGGCTTTCGTCGCCAACATGGGCGAAGGGACGGTGACCCGGATCGCGCGGGCGACCGGCAAGGTGGTGGCCACGATCAAAGTCGCCAACCCCGCCATCCTGCGCGCACAGGGCTGCGCGCCCGACAGCGTGCCTGCGTACTACTCCGGCTCGTGGGGCTGGCACGACTGCGACACGCTGAACGCCATCGCGTGGGATGGCACGACGCTGTGGGCGCTGGACAACGGGAACCACTGGCTGGTGCCGATCGACCCGGTCAAGCACGCGGCCGGCGACCACATACCGTTGCCGGGGACCGGTTGGGGCCTCGCCATCGCGTCCGGCGTCGCTTATGTCTCGGGTTTCGCCGACAGCCAGGCGCTCTACATCGCCAACCTGAGATCGCGCACGGTAACGACAATTGACGGGCTCGACATCGGACCGGCGATGCTGGCAGCCGGCGCAAGCGGCGTCTGGGTCGCCTGCGCGCGGGCCGGCACGGGGCATCTCGACCATGTCGACCCGGCGACCAGGCAGGTCACGGGGCGTTTCCCGATGGAGTGGTGGAGCACCGCGGTGACGCTGGACCCGACTGCGCTGTACGTGCGCGGTACGTTCGGCGGCGACATCACCCGCTACGACACGGTCACCGGCGCGGTCGAATGGACGCAGCCAGGGCCCGGCTTCATCGGCCGGCAGGGCATCGACCAGATCATCCCGACCTCTGACGGCGTATGGATGGCCGGCCCCACCACGGCGCTGGTCGACCAGGCGACGGGGACGATCAGCCAGACGATCAAGGTGCCGTCGGAGTCGGTGGCCGTCGGAGTCGGTGGCCGCCGGAGGCGGCGAGGTGTGGATCGTCGAGCTCAACGGATCCGTGGCGAAGTTCCAGCTGAAGTAGCTTTAGCAGCAGAGATGGCTGCGACCACGCTCGCCCAGGTCTTGAAGGACGGCCGCGACGCCGACCCTGCAATCGTCGTTCCCGGCGGTGTCGAGCTGTCCTATCGCGACCTGCGCGAGCAGGTCGCCAGAGCTGCGGACGAGCTGGCGCAGCTCGGGCTGGGCCGGGGCGACCCGATCGCGCTGGTGCTGCCCAACAGCGCCGAGTCGATCGTGCTTTTCCTCGCCGCCGCCACGGTGGGCACGGCGGCGCCCCTGAACTCCGCATACAAAGAGGAAGAGTTCCGCTTCTACATGGAGGACATCGGCGCCCGCGCCCTGGTCGTTCCGCCGGGCCAGGGGGAGGCCGCCCGGCGGGCTCTGCCGGCGGATGCGACCCTGGTCGAAGCTTCGTTCAATCGCGAAGGGCGGCTCGTGCTCGAAAGTGGTGCGCCTCGATCGGCGGGCCGCGAGGCGGCTGGCCCCTCCGGCGACGACATCGCCCTGGTCCTCCACACAAGCGGGACGACCAGCAGGCCCAAGCTCGTGCCGCTGCGGCAGCGCAACCTGGCCTTCTCGGCCGAGAACATCGCCCGCACGTACCGCCTCTCGACAGAAGACGTGGCCCTATGTGTCATGCCCCTGTTCCACATCCACGGCTTGATGGCGTCCACCATGGCGACCTTCAGCTCGGGCGGCACCGTGGTGGTGCCGCCGAAGTTCGACGCGATGACCTTCTGGGCGATCGCGGAGGAGCGGGGCGCCACCTGGTACTCGGCGGTCCCAACCATCCACCAGATGCTGCTGATGCGAAACCGCGGCGAACGCCCGGCCGGCGCAGGCAAGCTCCGCTTCATCAGGTCCAGCTCCTCGGCGCTCTCCCCCGAGACCATGCGCCAGCTGGAATCTCGGTTCGGGGCGCCGGTGCTCGAGGCTTACGGCATGACCGAAGCCTCCCACCAGATGGCCTCCAACCCGCTTCCCCCGGGCGACCGCCGCCCCGGGACGGTCGGCGTGGGCACCGGGATCAAGATCGGCGTGATGGACGAGGCGGGCAACCTGGTGCCGGCGCAGGAGCAAGGCGAGGTCGTGATCCAGGGCCCCAGCGTGATCGACGCTTATGCCAACAACCCCGAGGCGAACTCGAAATCGTTCACCGCCGGTTGGTTTCGGACCGGTGACCAGGGAGTCCTTGACACGGACGGCTACCTGTCGCTGGTCGGCCGTCTCAAGGAGATGATCAACCGGGGTGGCGAGAAGATCGCGCCCAGGGAGATCGACGACGTGCTGCTCCAGCACCCGGCGGTCGGAGAGGCGGTCGCATTCGGGTCGCCCCACCCCACCTGGGGCGAGGAGGTCGTCGCAGCGGTGGTGTTGAAGGGAGAGGCCAGCGAGAAGGAGCTCATCGCGTTCGCGCGGGAGCGGCTCGCCGATTACAAGGTGCCGAAGAAGCTGTACATCGTCGAAGCGATTCCGCGCACCGCGACCGGCAAGATCCAGCGCCGGTCGGTCGCCGACACGCTGAATCCAGCGAAGTGACGGTAGCCGTCGTCGGCGCCGGCGCGATCGGCGGCCTGCTGGGAGCGCAGCTTTCTCGCAGCGGGCAGGATGTGATCCTGGTCGCGCGCGGGCCGCACCTGGCCGCCATGCAGGAGCGAGGCCTGACCGTTCGTGATGCCGGCGGCGAGTTCACGGCCCGGCCGCGCTGCACGGATGAAGTGGCCGCGATCTCAGAAGCGCAGGTCGTCTTTCTCACTCTCAAGGCGCACAGCATCCCTGCCGTGGCCCCCGCCCTAGGCGCGGCCCTCGCGAAAGATGCCTGCGTCGTCGGCGCCATGAACGGAATCCCATGGTGGTACTTCCGGGACCGCCACCTCGAGACCGTCGACCCCGGCGGCGTGATCGCTCGCAGCATTCCTTACGAGAAGGTCGTCGGATGCGTCGTCTACCCCGCCGCGACGCTGGTGGCGCCGGGCGTAATCGTGCACGAGGAGGGCAACCGCTTCTCTCTGGGCGAGCCCGACGGCTCCAGGAGCGAGCGCCTGCAGGCGATCTCTTCCATGCTCGCGGCGGCCGGCTTCAAGGCGCCCGTGCAGACACGATTGCGCAACGAGATCTGGCTCAAGGTGCTGGGCAACGCGACCCTCAACCCGGTGAGCGCTCTCACCCGCGCGACGCTGGCCCAGATGTTCGCGTCACCGCTGGCGCGTGAGGTGATCCGCACCCTCATGGAAGAGGTCGCCTCGGTCGCCCGCGCGCTGGACGTCGAGCTGCCGGTCAGTATCGAAAAGCGCATGGAGGGGGCGGCCGCCGTGGGAGAGCACAAGACCTCGATGCTGCAGGACCTCGAGGCGGGCAAGCCACTGGAAATCGACGCACTCCTGGGCGCGGTGGTCGAGCTGGCCGATGAGAAAGGGGTGGCCGTGCCCTCGCTGCGGGCCGTCTACGGGATGACCAAGCTTCTCGACGCCTCAGCGCGCCGGGACCGGCAGGGCGCTGGGCGCAAGCCCTAACCCGGCAGCCAGTTCGGCGCCCGCTGCTGCGCCTCGATCGCCCAGCGAAGCGTGACCAGGACCTCGGCCAGGTGCGCACGCATCGCCGCCTCGGCCCCGGCGGCGTCGTGGGCCTTGAGAGCGGCGAAGATGGCCTCGTGCTCCTGCAGCGACTGCGCGCTGCGACCGGGCCGCAGGATCGTGCGGTACTGGAAGCGGATCGCCTGCGACTTGAGGCCACCCGCCACGCGGCTGGCCGTGGGATGGTCGGCGGCGACCCAGATGAGCTGGTGGAACCGCGCATTCAGCTCGGAATAGCCGAGCGAGTCGCCGGCCTCGGCACGTGAGCGCATCTCCAGCATCACTTCGTGCAACTCGCGCAGGTCCTCCGCCGTGACGCGGCTCGCGGCCCGGTGGGCGAGGAAACCTTCCAGCGACGCCCGCACCTCTTCGATCTCCAGGGCTTCCCGGTCCGAGATCAGGCGGACGCGCGCTCCGCGATTGGGCTCGAGGCTCACCAGTCCCTCCTGGTCGAGACGGACCAGTGCTGCGCGCACCGCGGTCCTACCCACACCGAGACCTGTCGCCACCGCGGCCTCGACGAGCCTCTCGTTGGGATGGAACTGGCCGCTCGCGATCGCGTCGCGCAGCAGGTGGTACGCGTCCCGACCGGGCGCCTGAACCTTCATCTTGCGTCCCCCCACATTATCGTCAATAATGTCGACAATCCGTCTGTTTTCGCTCAAGGGAGGAGCAGTGAACACCTTCCGTTCCAGTTTGCGCGTGCCTGCGTTCGCCGTTTCGACGCTCGCCGTCTTGCTGCTGGTCGCCTGTGGCGGCAGCACTTCGACCGGAGGCGGGCTGGGCTCGGGACCCCTGCTCGAGGGCGTCCTTGCGCCGTTCTCCGGCGCCGACGCCAGCTTCGGCCCTCGATACCTGGCCGGCTGCTACGCGGCCGCGCTGTCCATCAACGGCGCCGGCGGCATCGGCGGGCGCCAGGTCAGCTGTCAGCAGTTCGACACCCGCGGTGAGCCGGCCGACGCTGTGCCGGCGGCCAACGCGATGATCTCCGGCAACTCGAACCTCATGGGGGTGGTCGGCTGCACGTCGGACGAGGCGTCCACCGTGGTGCCGATCCTCGACCGCTCCCACATCCCCATGGTTTGCATGACGGGGCAGTCCGAGTTCAACAAGACGAGCTTCAAGTACTTCCACCGGCTCGTGCCGCCGGACTCCTTCGACGCTTACGCGATGATCGGCAGCGCGCTCTTCGGGCCCAACCACGCCCCCTACAAGAGGATCGCGCTGGTGTTCGGAGACGACATCGGCTCGCAGAACTTCGTCGGCCCTGCCGTGGCCGCGTTGAACAAGCTGGGCGTGACGATCGCCATCAACCAGGCGATCCACCTCGGCGCGGCGTCGTACCGGACCGAGGTCGCCGCCATGCTGCAGACGCACCCGGACGTCATCCTCACTGAGACCATCGGCTCCGCCGGCACCTACATGAAAGAGGTCAAGCAGCAGAACGACGGCAAGGTGATCCCGTTCATCGGCACCAGCGCCACCATCGACCCGGTCTGGTTCAAACAGGTGGTCGATGCCATCGGGCTGCAGGACTTCCTCGCCAACTACACCGCGGTGGACCTCCGCCTCACGCTCCAGGGGGCCGGCTACGACGAGTTCCTGTCACAGCTGACGGCCGCCGACTCGAAGTACCCGGGCTCGAACGCGCTCACCTACCAGGGCAAGAGCCCGACCGTCCACCTGTACGACGGAATCATCCTCACGGCCCTGGCCATGGTTGCGGCCAACAGCAGCGATCCCACGGTCTACAACCCCAAGATCTTCGACATCGCCAACGGCGTCAGCGGCGCCACCGTCGTCAACACCTTCAAGGACGGCGTCGCGGCGCTCAAGGCCGGCAAGTCGATCCGGTACGTGGGCGCGGCAGGCGAGAACAACTTCAACCAGTGGAACAACTCACAGCAGGGCTACAACCTCGTCACGATGGACAAGGACGGCAACGAGCAGGTCGTCGGACAGCTCACCGAGGCCCAGACCCAGCAGATCATCGACGCGGGCGGGAACGCGTAGTCAACCGAATCAACCGAATTAGTAATAGGAGCCAAGCGCCGTGGACCTCTATGTAGCGGCGCTTGGCTTCGGCCTGATCAGCGTCTCCGTGATAGCGATCGCCGCAGTCGGCTTCACTATGCAGTTCGGAATCACCAACATGATCAACCTCTCCTACGGCGAGGTCATGATGGTCAGCGGCTACGCGGCCTTCTATGTGAACCAGGCGGGCGTCAACATCTGGGTCGCCCTGATCCCGGGCGCCCTGGTCGGCGCGGTGCTCTCATTCCTGCTTAACCGATTCCTGTACGCGCCGTTCCAGCGCAAGGGAACGAACCACATCGGGATGGTGATCGTGTCCCTGGCGGCCTCGCTGATGATCGCCAACCTGATGCTGCCGATCGTCGGCTACTACACGTCCTCGTACGTGGTGGACCAGGGACCCCTCCTGCGCGCGAACGGGCTTGTCCTGACGACCGCCCAGATCGCGATCATCGCGGTCGCGGTGATCCTGATGCTTGCGATCCACGGCTTGCTCAGGTACACGCGACTGGGCAAGGCCATGCGCGCGACGGCGGCCAACCCCACCCTCGCCCGCAACTGCGGCATTCCGACCCAGCGAGTGATCGACGTCGTGTGGCTGATCACGGGAGCGCTCTGCGGGGTGGCGGGTGTCGTGGCGGGGATGAACTCGGAGAACTTCTCCGTCAGCAGCGGCGCCGCGTACCTCATCCCGATCATCGCCGCCGCCGTCCTTGGCGGAGCGGGACAGCCCTACGGCGCGATGATCGGGGCCCTGATCATCGGCATCGTCACTGAGCTGAGCGCCGCGGCCATCGCCCCTGAATACAAGGAGGTGGTGGCCTTCGGGATGCTCGTCCTCGTGATGGTGCTCCGCCCGCAGGGCCTGCTCGCCAAGCGCGGCGCCATGGCGGCCGCCGGATGAACTCCTACTATGCGGCCACGCTGCTGGTCTACGCAGGCGTGGACATCATCGCCTGCATCGCGCTGAACCTTCAGTTCGGGATCTCGGGAATCGTCAACTTCAGCTTCATCATCTTCCAGGCGGTGGGCGCGTACGCGGCCGCCGTGCTGTCGATGCCGCCTGACACCGCAAACGGTGGATACCAGGTGTATGTCGGCGGGTTTCAGCTCCCGTTTCCCCTCCCCTGGATCGGGGGCGCCCTGGCCGGCGGGCTGCTGGCCATCCCGGTCGGCCTGGTCGTGCTCCGCAAGCTGAGAACCGACTACCAGGCGATCGCGCTCCTGGTCCTGTCGGTGATCGCCAACTCGGTGATCACCAATGCGCGACCGTTCTTGAACGGCGCAGCCGGGATCGCGCAGGTGCCCGGGCCGTTTTCCGACCAGATCGACCCGCTCACCCAGAGCTACCAGCTCCTGTACGTCGGCTTGACCCTGCCTTGCGTCCTGCTCGTCTGGCTGGTGGCTTCGAGGATCGTCAACTCGCCTTACGGCCGCAGCCTGCGGGCGATGCGCGACCACGAGGTCGCGGCCAGCGCGCTGGGCAAGAACCCGGTCCGGATGAAGATGACGATATTCATTGTCGGCGGGATCATCGGCGGGCTGTCCGGGGCCATCCTGGTGGGCTATATCGCAGTCTGGGCGCCCTCGGAGTGGCTTTACCCCGAGACGATCATCCTTTTCGCCGCGGTCATCGTCGGCGGGCGGGCCAACAACGTCGGCGCGATCCTCGGGGCGCTGCTCGTGCCTGTGGGTTTCGAAGAGGTGACGCGGCTGATCCCAGGGACGATCGCCGGCTGGGTGCCCCCGCCGAACCTGATCCCAGCCATGCAGTGGGTCGCGATCGGGCTCTTGATCATCGGCTTCCTGTGGTTCCGGCCGCAGGGCGTGCGCCCGGAGCCGCGGCGGGTGTTCGAGGGGAGCCCGGACGCCGAGGAGGTTGATCGTGTCCGCACGGCCTGACGAGCCGATGCTCGTGGCCCGTGACGTGCACCGCCACTTCGAGGGGATGCGCGCCGTTGACGGGGTGTCGATCGACGTTCCCAGGGGCAAGATCACCGGGCTCATCGGACCCAACGGCGCGGGCAAGTCGACGTTCCTGGCCGTGCTTGCCGGCACCCTGCCGGCGAGCGCCGGCACCATCACGTTCGAAGGCCAGGACATCAGTCGGCTTCCCACGTACCATCGGGCCCGGCGCGGCCTGGTGCGGACGTTTCAGCTGCCTTCGGAGTTCTCTCAGCTGACCGTGCTCGAGAACCTCCTGGTGGCCGCCCCCGACAATCGCGGCGACTCGCTCCTCGGTGCGCTCCTGGGCAAGCGTTACTGGGGGGACGACGAGCTAAGGCTGGTCGATCAGGCGCGCTCGCTCCTCAAGCGGTTCGGGATGACCGCCAAGGAATCGGACTACGCAGGCACCATGAGCGGAGGGCAGAAGCGCCTGATCGAGATCATGCGCGCGCTCATGCTCCGCCCTCGCTGCCTCCTGCTCGACGAACCCATGTCGGGAGTGCACCCGAGGATCGTCGACGAGATCAAGTACTACCTCCAGTCCCTGCGCGCGGACGGCCTGACCATCCTCATGGTCGAGCACGAGCTGCACCTCGTCGAGCAGCTCTGCGACTCGGTGGTCGTCATGGCCCAGGGCAAGGTGATCGGCAGCGGGACCATGGCGGCGCTCAGGCGACAGCAGGAGATTGTTGACGCTTACCTCGTCGGATAAAGAACAACCGGCGACCGGTCGGCCGGCTCCCAGCCTTCGGGCAGAGGGGATCACCGCCGGATACGGTGGCGTGCCAGTGATCCGCGACGTGTCGCTCGCGGTCGGGCCCGGCGAGATCGTGGCCATCATCGGGCCCAACGGCGCGGGCAAGAGCACGCTGCTGAAGAGCCTGGTCGGCATCCTGCGAGTGACAGGCGGAAGGATCCTGCTCGGGGCGGACGACGTGACCAACCACCCGCCAGAGGATCTCGCGCGCCGCGGCGTCGGCTACGTGCCGCAGGTGAACGACATCTTCGAGCCGCTCACGGTGCTCGAGAACCTCGAGATGGGCGGTTACCTGTTGAAGTCGAACCGGGTGCGAGCGCGGGTGGACGAGGTCGGCTTGGTCTTCCCCGCTCTGCCACCGATGCTCAAGCGCCGGGCGGACAAGCTCAGCGGGGGCGAGCGCAAGATGCTCGCCATCGCCCGCGTGCTGATGTTGGACCCCAGGGTCCTCATCCTCGACGAGCCGACGGCGAACCTGTCGCCGAAGCTGGCCGACAGCTTGCTCCGCGAGCACGTGAAGAGGCTGGCTGGGATCGGCAAAGCGGTGTTGCTGGTGGAGCAGAGGGCGCGGGCAGCCCTGCAGATCGCCGATTGGACCAGCGTGCTGGTCTCCGGCACCACGAGGTTGGAAGGTCGCCCGGGCGATCTCCTCAAGCGCCAGGACTTTGAGGAGCTGTTTTTGGGTGCGGGGACGGCCCCGACGGCCGTGCCAGAGGATAACGAGGAGGACTCATGAAGTTGTTGATGTTCCGTTCGGGTGGGAGCCGGAAGCTGGGCGCGCTGCGGCCCGGCCATGACGACGAGGTGATCGAGCTCTCGGCGGCCGCCGACATGCTGGCCCTGATCGACGCCGGGGAGGCCGGCCTCGCGAAAGTTCGCGCTGAGCTCTCGCGCGGGAAGGGCAAGACGCACCGGCTGGCGGACGTGGAGCTGCTCGCGCCGCTCGACAACCCTCGCGGCAACGTGATCGCGATGGGACGCAACTACCAGAAGCACGCGGAGGAGACCGCCAAGTTGGAAGGCAAGGCGGCCAGCCCGCCCACCATCTTCACCAAGGCGATCACGTCGCTGACCGAGCCATTCGCCGACATTGAGATCGACCCCACCATCAGCGACAAGATCGACTGGGAGGTCGAGCTGGCGGTCGTGATCGGCAAGCGAGGCGCCAACATCAAGGCGGCCGACGCGCTCTCCCACGTTTTCGGCTACACGGTCCTCAACGACGTCACCATGCGCGACATCCAGAGCGGCTGGGGTGGCCAGTTCTTCAAGGGCAAGAGCCTCGACGGCTCGTGCCCGACCGGCCCGTGGATCGTCACGAGCGACGAGCTGACGGACCCGCAGTCCCTTCGCCTCACGCTCAAGGTCAATGGGACCGTGAAGCAGGATGGCAACACCAGCGACATGATCTATCCGGTCGACGCCACCATCGAATGGGCTTCGAAGGGGATGACCCTTCTCCCCGGGGCCCTGATCGCGACCGGGACGCCCGACGGCGTCGGCTTCGCCAGGACCCCGCCCGAGTACCTGCGCCCGGGCGACGTGATGGAGTCCGAGGTCGAAGGGATCGGAGTGCTGCGGAACAAGTTCGTGACCTCGTCCCGCGACTGACCTAGAAATCGAAGAGGCTGCCGCGCCCGGCGGCAGCCTCTGGTTCAGCGCTGCGGCCTTTGCTCGGTTTCTTCAGGCGGCACCGGAATGGCCGGTCCCTGGAGCACATGGACGGCAGCGCCGAGCGCGGCGCCCGCCAGTGGACCGACGATGTATCGCCAGAGGTGCGACCACGGGCCGTGGCCGCGATGGCAGCGACCGCGGTGGCGCCGAGCCCGACGGCTGGGTTGAAGGCCGCCCCGGAGATCGGACCTACGGCGAACGCGCCCACCGCGACGGTGAGCCCGATCGCGAGGCCGTAGAAGGAGTTGCCCGCCGTCGCCCGGTTTGCCGCCACGTTCAGGACCACCAGCACCAGCGCGGCCGTGAAGAGCATCTCGGCCGTCAGCGCCGCCAACCAGGACACCCCCGCTTCGGGCAATGGTATGTGCGGCCGCGAACCGGGTCGCCCGCTAGGTCGTGCCGACGAGCTGCGCCGCAGCCGCATCGAGCGTGCTGGCCGGCTGTGCGCCCACCATGATGCGCGAGACGACGTGGCTGCGGTCGAGCCACACGTTGACGGGCAGGCCCAGGTCCACGCCGAACGCGCTGGCAATCGCACCCTGGGGATCGACGACCGATTCCATGTTGACGTGGAGGCCGGCGAGGAACTGGCTCATCCGCGCGGTGTCCGTCTCGCGGTAATCGACCGCGAGGACCGTCAACCCGCTGGACCGGTAACGCTCGTCGATCTGCTGGAGGGCGGGCAACTCGTCCTGGCAGGCCGTGCACCACGTGGCCCAGAAAGTGAGGAGTACGGGCTTTCCCTTGAACTCGTCCAGGCTCACTTTTCTCCCGCCCAGGTCCCACGAGGTGAAGCCGGGCGCCTGCTTCCCGACCTGGGCGAGGCCGGGATCGACCGAAGCGGTTTTCGTCCCGGAGTTCGAAAGGACGATAAGGGAGGCGACGGCCACCGCCAGCACGACCACCAGGATCGGCAGCGCGAGCGACCACATCGGGACCGAGTGAAATTTCGCGCCACGGGATCGAGAAAGACCCAAACCGGACCGAATCAAACAGGCACCACCGCCGAGATCGCCACCGCGACAAAGATCAGGGCCAGGTACGCGAGCGAGTAATGGAACAGCGCCATCGCGGACGGCCCGTCTTCGGCGCGCACGGCGCGCCAGGCCAGGTAGAGGAAAGCGCTCCCGAGGACCAGGCTCGCAGAACCGTATGCAAAGCCCAGCCACACCACCGGGACCATGCTGACCACCACCATCACCGCCGTGTAGGCGAGGATGGCGCGGCGCGTTCGAGCCGATCCTGCCACCACCGGCAGCATCGGCACGTTGACAGCGGAGTACTGGCGCCGCAGAAGCAGCGCGAGCGCCCAGAAATGCGGCGGGGTCCAGAAGAAGATGATCGCGAAGAGCGCCCAGGCCAGCGGGCTAAGGGACCCGGTGACGACGGCCCAGCCGACCAGCGGAGGGAAGGCGCCCGCCGCTCCGCCGATGACGATGTTCTGGGTCGTCGAGCGCTTGAGCCAAATCGTGTACACGAACACGTAGAACACTCCACCCGCGGCGGCGAGGGCGGCCGCGAGGACGTGGCTCGAAACGGCGATCAGCGCGACGCCTGCTATCGCGACGGCAATGCCGAATCCCAGGCCGTGCGCCGGTGCGATCCTGCCCGCCGGGATCGGCCGCCTTCTCGTCCGGGGCATGACCGCGTCGATGTCACGATCGAACCAGCAGTTGATGGCTCCGGCGCCCCCGGCGGCCATCGCACCGCCGGCCAGCCCGCCGAGCAGCGGTCCCGGTGCAGGCCATCCACGGGCGGCCGCGATCATTGCGCCAAGCTCGGTGACGACGAGCAGAAGGATGATCTTGGGCTTCAGCAGCGCGGCGTAATCGCCGGCGACGCGGAGCAAACGGCCCGAAAGGTCCGGCGCAGACTGGACCCTTGACTCAACCGCCACTGGTCTGGCTCCTTTCGACCGCCGGCGCGGCAACCTGCGTGTTCGCGTCCTCCTCCGCCAGCCAGCGGAACAGGAGCCAGATGAAGGCGAGCGAGTACGTGATCGCCCCCGGCACCCACATCATGCCGCCGCCAAGCTGCTGGTCGGTCAAGGCCGAGATACCGCCCGGGCGGCTCGGCAGCAGCGCGTATGCATAGAACGGCGCCCCTGCGAACGACAGGACGCCGGCCAGCCCCCAGGACTGGATCATGGCCGTGAAGACATAGACCGCGCGGCCCATAGAGGTGAGCGGAGAGTGAAACGGGTACTGGTCGATGAGCTGGGCCCAGAACGCGATGCCCAGGCCGAGGAAAAGCGTGTGCTCCAGGTGGTGCACGAGATGGTTGCGCAGGGTCAGGTCGTACAAGGCGGGCATGTGCCAGAGCCACAGGTTGCCGGCCGCGAGAAACCAGATGATCGTCGGGCGGGACAGCCACCTGTAGGCCGACCTGAGCGGGGCGAAAGAAGGATTCTTGAAAAGTGGCCGCGCGATTCCGCGTCTCAGCCGCCTGGGTAGCGCGCGCCACAGCCTCGTCCACGGCGACGCCAGGGCGAGCAGCGGGGCTGCCACGACCATGAGCAGGAGGTGCTGGACCATGTGGATCCAGAAGAGCTGGCGCGCGAGCATCTCGAGAGGGCTCTGGAGCGCGACCAGGATCGTGACGAGTGCCGCCCAGAAGGCGACGTCTCGCCAGGGCTCAGTCCTCCGCCCGACGCCCCCGACGACATACAGGACGGCGGTGATCTCCACGCCGATCAGGACGACGGGCTCGAAGGGCCACGACCAGATGAGAGGCACGAAGGGCCTCAGACGAAGTACAGGACGAGGTACGCGAGGAGGCCGACGCCGGCCAGGAACCACAGGAACATCGAAAAGCTCGCCGCGGTGGCTCGCCTGATCACCATGTCACCGCCGGGTCTCGTCTGGGCGATGAGAGTACCCAGCCACAGAAGCGCGCCTGCGGTCTGGACCATGATCATGCCTTTGAAGCCCACGAAAACGCTGGGATAGCCGCCGCCTTGCTGCGGGTCGAACCCGAGGTTTTGAAACTCGTAGACCTGGGCCACCAGGAACAGGACACCGGCGGCGAGCGCGAGCCACAACATCGTGCGGCTCACCGAGGCGCCGCGCATTGCGCCCATGAAGAAGACCGCGATCAGTACCGCGAGCACCTCGATCAAAGCGCCAATGCCGCGAGTTGGATGAGTGGTGCCGGCGGGCAGCCACGAGTAGTTGTTGTTCATCGAGCGCAGGTAGAAGAAGGCGAAGAAGAAGGCGAAGAAGAAGAAGGCATCGGCGCCTACGAAGATCCTCATGCCCGTTCGCGTGACTCGCGCGTCGACGGCGGGCGCCCATTCGGCGGGCGTGGTGGTCGACTCTGCGACTCCCAACGGCTTCTCCGCCACGACCCGCTCGCTCATGCGAGTGCCGGCGCCGACTCGGCGCCCGGCTCGATCAACGGCCGTGGAACACCTTCCCCGTAGTCATACGGCGGCCGGGTGAAGGTTGGAATGCGCGCGAAGTTGCGGCGAGGGAGCGGCGTCGGAAGCTGCCACTCGATCGAGCGCGCGTGCCAGGGGTCGGCCACCGCAAGCTTGGAGTTGAAGAACCAGCCCCAGATCACGATCCCGGCGAAGAACAACATTGAAGAGAAGAGCACATAGGCCCAGATCGTGACCCAGTCATTGAGTCCCTGCAGGCTGGGCGCGTACGTCGATACCCGCCGCGGCATGTCCAGGATGCCGGCTGCGAAAAGTGGCGTGAACGCAAGGTTGAAGCTGATGAACATCCACCAGAAGTGAATCTTGCCCGCCGTTGCGTTCAGCATCCTTCCGGTCATCTTCGGGAACCAGTAGTAGATGGCCGCCACGATGGCAAAGATCTCGCCACCGACGATCGTGAAGTGGAAATGGGCCATGGAGAAGTAGCTGCCGTGCAGCGTGATGTCGCTCGGGACGTCGGAAAGGAACACGCCTGAGATTCCGCCGATCAGGAAGTTGTAGAGGAAGCCGAGGCAGAACAGCATCGGCACCGTCATCGAGATCCGCGAGCGCCACAGCGTTCCGAACGCGACCAGGAACACGATGCCCGTCGGGATCGAGATCATCTCGGTCGACAGCATGTAGAAGGGCCGCAGCGCGGGCGCGATGCCGCTCACGAACAAGTGGTGCTGCCAGACGAACCAGCTCAGCAGCGTGACCCCAAGCAGGCCCACGACTGCGATCCGGTAGCCCCACAGCGGCTTGCGCGCAAAGTGCGGGATCAGCTCCATCACGATGCCGAAGGCTGGCAAGATGAAGATGTAGACCTCGGGGTGGCCGAAGATCCAGAAAAGGTTCTCCCACAGGTACGGACTACCACCGTTTGAGGACACGAAGAACGTCGTGTTCATGGTCCGGTCGAGCGCCTGCATCGACAGGGCCGCGGCCAGCACCGGAGCGGCGAACGTACCGAGGATGGACGCAGAGAAGACGCCCCAGACAAAGATGGGGAGCCGTGTCCAAGTCATGCCGGGCGCTCGCATGCTGATGACCGTCGTCAGCATGTTGACTCCGGAGACGACCAGCGCGATCGCGATGAGGGTGAATCCGACGATGTAGCTGTCGAATCCCTGGCCGGCCTGCTCTGACAGCGGCGTGTAGCCGGTCCAGCCCGTCTGAAATCCGCCGAACACCGGCGAGAGGAGCATGATCACCAGCGCCGGGGGCACCAGCCAGAGGGAAAGCGCTTCCAGCCGCGGGAAAGCCATGCGGTTGGTGCCGATCATCAGCGGGACGAAGAAGTTGCCGAACGGGCCGACGATGGCCGCGCTGGCGACGAAGACCATCAACACGCTGTGCATGCTGACCAAAGTCAGGTATTTGTCGGGTGGGAAGATGGGAGTGTCCGGCGAGAGCAGGTTCGTACGCACGAACATTGCTCCGATGCCTCCGAACAGCATCGCCATCAGCATGGCGATCAGGTACTGGATTCCGATCACCTTGTGGTCGTAGCTCAGGTTCAGGTAGCGCCACACCCCTTGGTGCTCGTCGTAAGCCGGCTGGGACGGCGTGACCCACCCGAACAGCCTGGCGAGCGGGTACGTGGCAAAACCGATCCCGACCAGGAACATGATCGAGCCCAGTGCGTAACCTGCCAGGACGCCCGTGTTCCCCGAGTCGTTGAACCCGAAGCCATTGCCGATCTGGACGCCTGCCCAGTAGCCCACGACCCCAAGCAGGATTCCCGTGAGGATGTTGGTCGGCAGAACCATGCGGCGCTCGCTGGGTTGGAGCAACGTCGCCCCGCTCGTCATTTCACTCATCTAGCTCCCCTTCACTCGCGGGCTCGGGAAATATTCAGGCGCGTACGGCGGCAATGTAATGTCCGACTGCGACGACTGGAGAGCTGCGACCCACGTCGCGAAGTCGCCCTGGCTCACCACCTGGCCCTGGGTGTCGAACATGTTCCCGTGCCAGATTCCGCACAGCTCTGCGCACCGCACCGTGAACGAACCGGTCTTGCTCGTCGTGACGTAGGTGATGTTGTCGACGCCGGGATTGGCGTCGGCCTTCACGCCGAGCTGATACGCCCAGAACGAGTGGATGACGTCGGTAGACGTCACGTGGAGCTCGACGTTGGCGTTCACCGGCAGCACCAGATGGGTCGACTCGGCGCCACCGTAACCGGGATACCGATAGGTGAAGTACCACTGCTGGGCGATCACCTGCACCTGGAGACGGTCGCTCGAGGATGTACCGACCGTCTGAGAGCCGAGCGAACCGCCCGACGAGGCGAAGGTCGTCGCCGCCGAGGAGTTCGCCAGGCCGTTGATTCCGATGCCGGCGAGCGCGAACACGATCACGGCGGTGGCGATCACCCAAGCCCACTGCATCCTCAGGTTGCCTCGCCGAGGCGGCCCGTCCTCGAGCTTCCCCGGAGCCTGGCGGAATGCGTAGGACGAATAGAGGACGAAGAGCACCACGCCGACAAAGACCGGCGTGCCCAGGATCAGCATGAGGCGCAGCAGGGAGCTTTCGTCCGATGCCTGCTGGGTTTGATCTCCAGGCGGCATGTTGACCTGCATGGCGATCACCACACCGACCACGCTCAGCACCGCCCAGGCGATGGCGAGGCGCAGTGTGTGTGTCCGCTCGGATGCGTTCAATTCGTTACTGGACTACCAGGAAGCCGCCCATGTAGCCGAGCGTCTGCATGGGGCCGCCGTTGCCGTAGATGGTGCCCGACCCACAGGGGACGAAGCACTGCCAGTGGTAGGTGCCCGCCTTACCGACGCGGAACGAGAAGGTGATCTGGTTGATGCTGCCGGCCGGGGCGGCATCAGAGACGCCGAGCAGCGGCACGAACACGCCCAGATCCGGGATGCCAAACGTGTGCGCGGGCGTCGACGCGTCGTCGAGCTGCGTAAAGTCACCCTCTTGCGGGTTGCCGTTCTGGTCGAAGTACTTCATGTGGAAGGGCCCGATGATGCCCTGCGCCTTGGACCAGAACGGGTTGCGCAGACCGGAAGCCGAGTCCTCCTGGTCGATCACCACTGTGACCACCGAGTTGGCCGGCACCTTGAATGTGGTGGTGGGGAGATAGCTCACCCAGTCCTGGTTCGGATCGTTCGGCTTCGGAAAATCGATCGCACTCGATATGGAGCCCACGGTCTCGAGGTGGATTACCGTCTCAGTTCCGCCCGTCCCCGCGAGGACCACCCTAGGCTGAGAGGCTACTTCCGACGTAAGCGTGTAGGGGAAGGTCTCGACGAAGCGCGCGAAGAAAACAGCCAGAAAAACGACGAGGGTCGCGACGACTAGGACCAGGACTACGGCTCGATTGCCATATTTCGGACTGCTTGAATCGCTCACGTTCCGTGGGAGAGTAACAGCCCGCATAATTTTTGTAAATCCCCAAATTTGGCTGAAGAAAGGCGAACGCCCTTGGCGCGTCCTTCAGCTGGCGTTGAGGATCTGGACGTCGGCTTCGAAGGCTGCGGTCTCCGGGACGTCCTGGAAACCGACCCTCTCGTAACCGCTGCGATCGATCAGGTAGATCACCGAGCTGTGCGCCAGGTCGCCCTGGGCCACTTGCACCGCCACGCCGTAGCTGTTCCAAACACCCTGGAGGTCCTGAGGGGTGCCGGTCAGCCACAGGTAATGGTGTCCGAGCCCATGTGCGCTGGCGAATGCGGCGATGTTGGCAGGGGTGTCGGCGTCGGGGCGCACGCTGACGATGACGACGTCGAGCGGCGTGCGGGGGGCCAGGGCGGACTGCGCGCTGCCGAGAAAACTCGCCTGCAGCGGGCAAAGGTTCTGGCACTGCGTGTCCAGGAACGTCAGCGCGAGCACGGTGCCGTGCAGCTGCCGCAGCGACACCGTCGCGCCCGTCTGGTCGTGCAGCGTGAAGTCGGGGGCCGCGACCTGGCGGGCAGCCAGCACCACGCCTCCGCCCAAGGCGGGACTGGGGGCGGGGGCGAGCAGCCGAGGCAGCAGGATTCCCGCGAGCGTCCCGGTGACCGCCGCGAGCGCCACCAGCCATACGAGCAGGTAGACCCTCCATTGGCGTTGCGTCAGGTGGAGCCGACCCATGGTGATACCGCCGGAAGGATACCGCCAGCAAGCGATAAGTAACCACGGCGGGTACCAGTACCAAGTACATGACGGTTCGAATGAACGCCGACCAGCTGGACCGCGAGCTCGCGCGGCGCGGGTGGAATGCAAGCGACCTGGCGAGGGCCTCGGGGTGCAGCGCCGCCACGATTTCGGGTGCGCGCCGGGGACGGTCGATCAGCAGCGCGACCCTCTGCAAGATCGCCCAAGCCCTTCGCGAGACTCCCGTGATCCCGGGGATCGACGAGCTCATCGGCACCGAGCTCTCCCTCGTGGAGGAGCGCCTCTCAGCCCACGGATAGCCACCCTCGCCACGCTTGGATCCACCGGCCGCGCAGAGATGCCCGCGGGGATCGGCGGATTCAGGCTAAGGTCGGACGGATGGAGCGTCGGAAGCTGGGACGCACCGGCATCGAGGTGCCCGCGATCGGGATGGGCACCTGGCGAACCTTTGACACCTCAGACGACCGCCGCGCGCTGGTCACAGCAGCGATGGACGCCGGCATCGATCTTTTCGACTCGTCGCCGATGTACGGGCGGGCGGAGGACACTCTCGCCCGCGCAGTCGAGGGCCGGCGGGAGAAGTTGATGATCGCCACCAAGGTCTGGACCGCGGATGAGACGGAGGGCCGCCGGCAGGCCGAGCGCGCGCTCGGGCTGTTCGGTCACGTCGACATCTACCAGGTCCACAACCTGGTCAACGTGCCGGCCCAGCTGGCGCTTCTAGAACGCTTGAAGGAGCAGGGCACGGTGAGAGCCGTCGGCGCCACCCATTACCAGGACGCAGCGTTCGACGAGCTCATGGCGCTCATGTCGAGCGGCCGCATCGACATGGTCCAGGTGCCGTACAACCCGCTGCGCCGGGCTGCGGAACGCAAGCTCCTGCCGCTGGCCGAGTCGCTCGGACTGGGTGTCCTGGTCATGAGCCCGCTCCAGGACGGCATCCTGGAGCGGCGCCCGTCCGACGGTGAGATGAAGGAGCTTGGGGTCGAGACCTGGGCCCAGGCTGTTTTGAAATGGATCGCCAGCGACCGGCGCGTGACGACGGTGCTGACGGCGACCCAGCGCGTGGAGCACGTGGTCGAGAACGCCCGCGGCGGAGCACCGCCCTTCTTCGACCGCGACCAGCGCGAGCTCGTGGTCCGGATTGCGGAGCGTACGGCGCTGGCTACTTGACGAAGAACGCGGTGGCCGCGATCGCCAGATAGGCGCCCGCCAGCTGGACGCCGGCCAGCCAGTTGCTGCGCCCATCGAGCGAGATGAAGCCGACTATGAGCGTCGCGAGCGAGACGACCGCGATCTCGAACGCGGTGAAGACGAAATCCATCGGGTGCCCGATCACCAGGCTGATGAACACGAGCAGCGGCGCGACGAACATGGCGATCTGGGTGGAGGACCCCACGGCGATCTCGAGCGTCAGGTCGACCCGGTCCCTGACCGCAAAGAAGACTGCCGAGGCGTGCTCCGCGGCGTTGCCGATGATCGGGATCACGATCAGGCCCACGAAGAGCGCCGGGAGCTGAAGGACCTGTATCGCCGGCCTGAGCGAGCTAACCAGGAGCTCGGACTCGACGGCGACCAGGATCGCGGCAAGCGAAAGCGTTGCGACTGACCGGCGCATTGTCCAGGTCGCCTCGGACACGCGCTCGGGGACGTGGAACAGGTGAGCATGGGTTATCTGGGTGAAGGCGAGCGCCGCGAAATACAAGGCGATGAGGATGATCGCCACCACGCTGCTGAGTACCTCGCGCTCGACAAAGCCCGACTGTGGCGTTGTGATGATCAACAGCGCAGGCATCACGAGGCCGGCGACCGCCAGCAGGAGCGAAGCCGAATGCACCCCGGCGGCGCGCGAATCGAAGCTCTGCTCCTTGTGGCCGATGCCGCCAGCAGCCAGCGAGATGCCCAGGACCAGCAAGAGATTGCCCACGATCGAGCCGACGAGCGACGCTTTGACGATCGCGAAGTCGCCGGCGCTGATGAGAAACACGGACACGATCAGCTCGGTGATGTTGCCCAGCGTGGCGTTAAGCAGGCCACCCAGGCGCGCACCCACGCGAACCGCCACCTGTTCGGTAGAGCGCCCGATCAGCCCGGCCAGCGGAATGATCGCCAGGGCCGAGCCGATGAACACGGCCACTGTCAAGCCCAGGACTTCCGCCGCAATCGAAACCGGGACGAAAACGAGCAGCCATTCGATCGAGGGCGTCAACCTGATGATCGATCGCGTTGAGGGCAAGTCGGGCCAAGCCTAGTCGCTCGGTGCACGCGAGTAGCCTTTATGCGGTGTTCAAGATCGAGGAGCTGACCGGCGTCCTACCGGCGCTGGTGTCGCCGTTGAGAAGGGACGGCAGCGTGGATGAAGCGGCGGTACCGCGCCTCGTTCAGCACATGCTTGACGGCGGGGTCCACGGCCTGCTCGCACTTGGCTCGACCGGCGAGACCGCATCCCTCGACGAGACGTCCAGACGCAAGGTCCTTGACGCTGTGGTCAGAGCGGCCGGCGGCCGCGTGCCCGTCTTGTGCGGCGTCGCGCAAAGCCACCTCGCCGCCGCGCGCGTCGAGCTGGCGGCCGCGGCAAATCTCGGCGCCGACGCGGCGCTGGTCGCCCCGCCTTTCTACTACCCGATGGACCAGCCCGGCGTGCTCGCGTTCTTCCGAGAGCTGGCCGCGCACAGCCCGCTGCCGATCCTCCTGTACCACATCCCCCAGTTCACGAAAGTCATGACCGAGCCGGCCAGCGTGGCTGCGCTCGCGCGCGAAGGGACGATCGCGGGCATCAAGGACTCGAGCCGCGACTTCGAGTATTTCGAGGGCGTGTGCATCGCGACACGCGACCTACCAGGTTTTCGCATCTTCACCGGCAGCGACACGATGTTGCTGCCTTCGCTGGCGATGGGCGGGGCCGGGACGATCTGCGGCGCGGCCAACGTGGCGCCCCACTGGGTGGTTCGCATCTACGACGAGTACCGGCGGGGCGACCTGGCAGCTGCGCGCAAGAGCCAGGACGCGCTCTACCAGCTCGTCGTGGCGGTCCGGGCCGGCGTTTTCCCCGGCGCCATCAAGGCCGCATTGGAGCTCCAGGGCATCTGCGAGCCGTGGTTGGCGCCGCCCGTCCGGGAGCTGGATGAGGTATTGAAGGCACGCCTGCGGGAGCAGCTCGCTGGTTGGAACCTGCTCGAAGCGGCTGCGCCCGACTCCGTGCGTTCTTAAAGCACCGCACCGGCCGGCGAAACAACGCCCGGGTCAGGGTCACCGTTATCCTCGACGGACGTGATCGCATCGATCGGCGACCTCTTGCTCGACATCTCCATCGTCCCCGACGGCGAGCTGCGCCCGGACGACGATTCGCCGGCGGTGATCACCATCGGCGGTGGCGGGCAGGCCTCCAACTTCTGCGCCTGGACGGCGGCCCTCTCGGAGCCCACCCGCCTGATCACGCGCGTCGGCGATGACGAGCGCGGGCGCCGGCTCGTGGCCGATCTCGAATCCAGGGGCGTCGAAGTCTGCGCGGTCTGGGCGCCGGAACCGACGGGCGCGATCGCAGTGCTCGTGGAACCTGGCGGCAGGCGGACCATGGCGACGCAGCGCGGAGCGAGCGTGGGGCTGACGGCGGACGACCTGGCCGGGGCCTGGCTGGATGATGTCAAGCTGATCCACGTCCCCGCGTACTCACTGTTTGTCGAGCCGCTGGCCTCGGCCACCCGAGTCGCGATCGAGCGCGTTCGCGATGCCGGCGGGATGCTGGCGATCGACCTGTCGTCGGCCGCTGGACTGCGTGAGTTCGGGCCTTCGCGAATGGCGTACGTGCTGGCCCGGCTCAAGCCCGAGGTGCTGTTTGCCACGCAGGCGGAATCGGAGACGCTCGGCGTTCCGCTGGGGCACCTCGCCCAGGTCCCGATCGTGAAGCTGGGCCCGGCTGGA
>DATLUC010000030.1:0-39028 GCA_035533335.1 Candidatus Baltobacterales bacterium | reverse complement strand
GGGCGCCTCGAAAGCTGTCGGAGGAAGTCGACGAGGTGGTCTACCGCTGACGCGTGCAGGCAGCCATCCTCGATACCGGACCGATCGTTGGACTGCTCTCGGATGTCGACGAGCACCACGCCGCGTCGGTGGCGGCGATCGCGGCGAGTGGGCGCAAGGGGAGAAAACTCTTCACCATCTGGGAAGTGGTCGGCGAAGCCTACACGCTATTTCGCATGCGCATCGCTCCTACTCGCTCGGCGGACGCGGCACTGGTTGTTCTGCGCTGGGCGCGCGAGAGTGGAATCGAGTTGTTTCAGTCGGACGAGAGCGATCATCAGCGGGCCGCGGCAATCCTGGAGCGCTACAGCCAGCTGCGCCTCTCGTACGTCGATGCCTTGCTGCTAACAATCGCCGAGCGACATCGGATCGAAGAGCTCATAACGGCAGACATGCGCCACTTCGGCGCCGTGAAACTTGCCCATCGGATGACCGTGACCCGGGTATGAAGGTGAGAACGTGAGTCGACGGAACGTGAGCCGGCAGGACGAGTGGACGCGCGACAGCGAGGCTGAGTCATTAGAGCGGTTAACGGTGGCAGCTGGCGCAGGCCCGCAGAGTCCGATCGTGCTCGTCTATACGCGGCAATCGGTGAGCGACTTCGATGCCGATGGACGACCCCGCGGTCCCTCATTGAACCAGCAGCTCGACGCAGTGACCCGCCGACCGGAGTTGCAGGGTCTCGCCTTCGAGCACTTCGAGGACGCTGACCGATCGGGCAAGGAGACGTCCAAGCGGCCTGGCTACCTCGCCCTCATGGAGCGCGTCCGGACAGCGCCGGCGGCCCAGGTCGGTGCGGTTGCCTTCTATGACGCCGATCGCCTCCATCGCAACGACCTCGAGTTCTTTCGCTTCATGGCCGAGATGACCGAGCGCCAAATCCTTGTGTTCGACGGGAACGGCCTGATCAGTAACGTCGACCGGCTGTCGTGGAAGATCAAGGCGATCGTCGCGCAGGAGGAACGAGAGAAGGTCGCTAGGCGCGTCCGCGACAATCTCCGCTACCTGCGTCGCAACGGCAAATTGCTGGGCACCATCCCGCAGGGCTATCGGCGCGTCGACGGCCAAATCGTTGAAGACCCGGCTGCGGCCCCTGCAATCAAGGAGATCTTTGGCCTCTACGCCACTGGCCGATTTAGCTTCCGCAGCCTGGCTGAGCACCTGAACCGGAACGGCATTAGGCCCTTCCGCGGCGACGACAAGGCGAACCACAACCGACCGAAGGCGATCATCTTCACGGGCGATGTCCTCAAAGACGTGGTCGGCAACCCCTCTTACATGGGCAAGGTCATCGTCGAGGGCGAGCTCCTCGAAGGCCTCCACCCCGCTCTGGTTGACGAACTCACCTGGCGTACCTGCGAAGAAGTCAGGAGAGGCAATGTCCGGCGAACCAGCAAAGCGTGGACCAAGCACACCTATCCGCTCACCCCAATCCTTCTTTGCGCTCGGTGCGGCGGGCCGATGCACGGAGAAGCCACCTCGCGTAGGGGACGAATTCATCGCTACTACGGGTGTCACGCCGCACGCCGGAATCGTTCCGCAGTGCGTCCGTCCGGTCCCACGTGCGATGCCCGGATGTTCAAGAGCGAGATCCTTGAGGAGGCGATCCACCATGAGCTATCGCGCTTGGCGCCGACTGACGCGATGCACTCGGCTCTCCGGAATCGCCTGCGAAACGCCGGCCGGGCGTCAGCTCCTCGCAAGAACCCGGCGACTGCAACCAGGCGCCTCGATGAGCAGCTAGAGCGGGCCAAGCGACTGTTCGAGTACGGCGAGTACGACTGGGATACGTTCTGCGCCCGACGCGACGAAATCCAACAGCAGCTGAGCCAGCTGGCCGATGCCGCGGCGAAGCCTGAAGCCGTAGACGTGGAGTGGTGCGAAGCACAGCTGATGGACCTGGTGAGCGCTTGGGAGGCCGCTGATGGCGGCCAACGGTCGCGTCTCGTCTCCGGCATCTTCGAGCAGCTCGAGGCAGAGGCCTTGCCGGACAGCACCATCCGCGTCGTGGCCGTTCCGCGTGAGGCGTGGAGGCCTTTTTTCGCGGGTTTGGTACTGGAGCGGGAGACGGGCTTCGAACCCGCTACCTCGACCTTGGCAAGGTCGCGCTCTACCAAGTGAGCTACTCCCGCTCGGACAGAGAGATGATTCTACCTTGGCCCGTCAGAGCGGCCATCAGGCCGAGATCGGAGTCCGGCACGGAGTGAATCGGCGCCCGAACCTGTCGCGAAGGGCGTTGACCCGCAGGGCTGATGCGTGGACGGCGGCTCGGTCGAGCCGTCCCGACAGCACGGCCGCACGGACCGCGGCCATCGCCTCCGCCTCGTAGCCGGGATCCCCGTTGCTGAGCAGCACCAGGTCGTTGCCCGCGCCCACCGCGAGGACGGCGGCGTCGGGTAGAGACCACCGCGCCCCGATCCCACCCATGCTCAACGAGTCGGTCACGATCACGCCGCCGAATCCGAGCTGGGTCCGCAGCTTCGACACCACTGGAGCCGAGAACATGGCCGGCATCCTGCCGCCTCCGAGGCCGGGCACGTAGACCGCCGTGGTCATCACGGCGTCAGCGCCCGCAGCGATGCCTGCTTGGAACGTCGGCATCTGGACCCGCTCCCACTGCGCCTCCGTCTCGGGGTCCGTCGGGATCGCCACGTGCGGGTCGCCCGCCGCCCCTCCCAGGCCGGGGAAATGCTTCAGCGTCGCGCCCACCCCGCCGTCATGCAGGCCTTGTACCGCCGCGGCGACCATCGGCGCAACGTGGGCCGGGTTCGAGCCGAAGGACCTGTCGCCGATCACGTTGTCCAGGGAGTTGGTCCGCACGTCGGCGACCGGCGCCAGGTCCAGTCCCAGTCCGGCCGAGCGAAGCCCAATGGCCGATGCACGCTCCAGCGCGCGCACGTGATCCGCACCGCCGGCGCCCGCGACGAGCTCCGATGGTGGCGCGAAACTGGCCCGCACCTGGGCCACCTGCCCTCCTTCTTCGTCGGTCATCAGGAGGATCGGATGGTCCAGGCATGCGCTCGAGGCGATGGCCTGCAGCCGATCACTCCAGGCCCGTAGGCCGGCAGGGCTGCTTCCAAAGTTCGAACCGAAAAGGAGCACGCCGCCCACCTTCCCCTCGGTCAAAAGCGCACGGAGCGCCGGCGAGATGTCGGTCCCACGAGTCGAGACGACCATGATCGAACCGATGTCGTCGTCAAGGTTGCCGAGGTCAGCCGCAGGAGCCTGCGTGGGGAAAGGTCGCGCCGTCGGTGATGGGCTGCCCGTCGCCGCCGCGAGCAGGGGTGGTACGGGCCTGCCGATCAGGATCGTGCCGGCGAGCACGGCGACCAGGACGACCAGACCGAGTTGCGCGAGGCGCCGCCCCCTTGACACCGGGCCTCAGTCTACGGCCGGTGACGTCTACCGGCGGTAGTGATACCTCAGGGCCAGCGTGGCGGCGGCTAGCCCCCAAAGGATCGCCATGAGAGGCAGCACGAAAACCGAGTTCAGGTACGGCATCCCGGTGCCTTCGAGAAACCCATAAGCGAAGGTCACCAGCGCCGTCATGGCCAGGGCAAAGCCGAAGGCCTGGATCTGGATCCACTTCTGCAGCTCGCTCAGGCGACCCACGGCACGTACGAAGAGCCAGGCGAGGAACGCCCCCGGCACCAGCGGCAGCGCCGCCACGTAGTAACGCCAGGCTGCCGTCGGGTTGGCCTGCACCACCGTCACGCACCCGACCATGACCATCAGGAAAGCGAGCACGACCAGGCCGAACTCGATCTGCGCGCGGTAAACCACCCAGGTCGAAGCGACCGGCGCGCTCAGCGGGGGCACCGGGAACTTGGCCGGCATGGGCGCCTCGGTGCGGATGAAAGGCGAAGCCGGGTGGGTAAAGGCCGGCTCGACCGGGGCTTCCGGGCCGGGAGCCGAGGGGTCTTGTTGAGTCATGGCCCGGCCATCGTAAACCGGCGCCTTCAACCGGCAGCCCCATAAACCAAGGCGCCGGCGACCCCTCTGAGATCGTCGGCGCCCGGACGGCCGGACACGTTTCTCACCATGTCACGCCTCTCCAACGCAGCCCCGGCTGGGATCAGTCGCTTTAGATCATTGACGGCTTAACAGCCCGCGGATATAAATACGCCGGCGCCGGGCGCCGTTGCCGTCCGATCAGCGACCGGGAGGAAGAATATTTCGATGCGGCGCACGCTCAAACTCGGCCTGTCCATGCTTGCCGTTTCGGCCCTCCTGACCGCCACGGCGGCCAGTTCGTCAGCCCACGCCGGAGGCGTGGTCTATCTGAAGGTCAAGGGCGCCCACAACGCCCGCCACCACAGCGGCAGCTCGCTGCTCTCATCGCACGGCGGGGCGATCGAGCAGTCGCCCAGGGTGTTCATCGACTACTGGGGCCCGCAGTGGTCCACCGGATTCTCCACCGGCGGCTTCAGCAGCACCCAGGCGCAGAGCTACGTGCAGGGATTCTTCGGCAACGTAGGGGGCAGCTCTTGGTCCAACTCCACGACTCAGTACTGCCAGAGCGTTCCCTCCGGGACCACCAACTGCGCCACCGTGAGCGGTGCCACCTACGTCACCAACCCGACCGGCCAGCTGGCCGGCATCTGGAACGACACCAGCGCTCTGCCCAGCAGCATCAGCCAGAGCGCTGTGGCAGCTGAGGCCGTGGCGGCAGCCGCTCACTTCGGCTACAGCGCCACCGCCGATTACCTGGTGTTCACGCCGAGCGGCCACTCCGAGAGCGGGTTCGGCACTCAGTGGTGCGCGTACCACAGCTCGACCGGCTCCACCAATGGGACCCTTTCGTTCGCGTACATGCCGTACCAGCCCGACGCTGGAACCTCGTGCGGAATGAACTTCGTGAACGCAGGCAGCGCCGGCTACTTTGACGGTTTCTCGATCGTCGGCGGCCACGAATATGGGGAGACGATCACGGACCCATTCCCCAGCACGGGATGGCTTGACGGCAGCGGCGCCGAGAACGGCGACAAGTGCGCCTGGATCAGCTCCGGTCAGGGCGCGGCGGCGGACATCTCCCTCGGAGGCGCCAGCTACGCGGTGCAGTCCCTGTGGAGCAACGCTTTCAACAGCGGCGCCGGCGGCTGCGTCCTCTCGTACCCCTGATCTGACCTATGGCTCGGCGCGGGTTCAGGCCCGCGCCGAGAACCTGTCGACGTAATTGACGTCGCCGACCTTCTTCAGGATCGCCAGGCCCGCCTCGCTTTCGGTCGCATCACCCTTCAGCGCCCCACGCTCCGCCCGCACGCGTCCGAGGTTGGGCAAGGCCCCGATCCGCTCCCAGATCACCGCCGCCCTGTCGAGCTCGCCGGCATCGCGGCGTGCCAGGCCGATCGAGCGCCTGACCTCACCTTCCAGCATGGGCAATCGGTCTCCGATCGCGCGTTTGAGGATGACGTCATGGACCACGTCCGGCACCGGCTGGTGGTTGTCGCTAGCAAGGGACAGACGCCGCTCGATCATCTCGGCCGGTTGCCTTTTGGTGACGGCGGGGTCCTCCTCGGGGAAGCCGGCCTGTCCCTTGACGTAGGACCGCAGGACCTGGTTCAGGTGGCCTGAAGGAAATCGGGCCAGGATCGAGTCGATCGCATCCGAGGCGGCGGCGACAAGGCGCCCGTCGCCCCGGCCGACCCCGATGCTCAAGCCCGCCATGAAGCCTCGCAGGGCATAGCCGGCTGCGAGGCTGCCCGCATCGCGCCAGGCCTCCAGCGCGCGGTAGAACGTGGCGGTCGCCTCATCCCAGCGGCCGAGCATCATCAAGGTCAGCGTCCGCCAGGCGAACAGGTGCAGCGCGGGATATGGCGCCTGGCCCGGCAGCAATCGGCCCACCATCTCGCCCGAGTCGCGCTCGGCGGTGGCGAGGTCCCCCATCAAGTAGGACATCCAGGCCACCATCGAATGAGCGTCGAGCCTCTCGTAAAGGCCCAGCCTCTCCTCGAACTTGAGACGCCGCCTGGCTGATTCAATGGCCCATGTCCAGTCGTTCTTGGAGGTGGCGACACCGCTCAAAGCGTCGAGGCCTGCGCTGGCGAGCTCGGGATCGTCCAGCTCGGTCGCGATCGCGATCGCCCGTTCCGCGCTGGCCTGCGCCTCCGCCAGCTCGCCTTCGTCCGGGATGCGGTCGGCCTGGACCCAGAACGGGAAGAAGGCGTCCGCGGAGAGAAAGCGCCCGATCGAACGTGGATCGTCTGCGCGCTCGAGCAGCGCTCGCCCCTTGGCGCGCAGCGCATCCATCGACTCCCCTGACGGCCGATCGCCGACCGAGCCCTGCCATCGGGTCGCCACCATGAGCATGCCGGCCAGGGCTCGAAGCTGGTCGTCGACTGGCGCGCCCTGCTGCTCGTACCCTTCCAGGGCCATCCCGTACTCGTCCAGGCCGGTGTCCCCCGCAGTCAGGTCGCCGATGCGCTCGTGGAGCCGCGGCAGCCGAGAGGCCTCCACGAAGTCGAATGATGAACGGATGTGACGTACGGCCTCGGGCGTGGCGCCCGCCGCGGCGGCCACGTCGGCTGCGGTCAACTGCCACTGGGCGGCCTTGTGGCGGGCGCGGGTCGTGCTTTCAGCGGCCGGGTCCAGCGCAGTCAGAAGGATCGCAGCCTCCTGGTAGTGGAACGCCAGAATCTCGGCCAGCACGATGTCGCGGCCCTCACTCATCGACTCGACCCAGCGCGCGGCCTCGGCATGAAGGCGTGCCCGCTCCGAGCGGGGCAGCGTGCCATAAGCGACCTCTTGGATGAGGATGTGGCGGAAGCTGTAGCGGTCGCCGTCGATCGTGCGGATGAGGTCGCGGTCGGCCAGCTCGTCGCACAGCTGCCGCGCGTGGCCGGCAAGACCCGGCTCCAGCGCCTGCACCCCTGACGCCCGAAACGAGCGGCCGAACACGCTGCCGAGCTGCAGCACGCGGCGCTCCATCGGCGGCAGAAGGTCGAGCCTGGCGAGCACCGTCGCCTGCACAGTGTCCGGCAGCCTGGCGAGGGAGCCCTGCTCGAGGTAGGAGCGCACGAGCTCGCCGGCGTAGAAGGGATTGCCCTCCGAGCGCTCCGCGACCAACTTGATCACGTCCGGCGCGTCGGTCTCGAGCAGGTGCGTGACCAGGTTTGCGATGGCGGCACCCCCCAGGGGCTCGAGCGCGATGGCGAGATGGTTGAGGCGGCCGCCGCCCCAGTTCGGGCGGCGGTCGAGCAGTTCGGGACGGGCGAGCACGATCATGAGCACCGCCGCCTCGCCACGCGGCTGCATCACGAACTCAGCGAGGTCGAGCAGGCTGTCGCTCGACCAGTGCAGGTCTTCGAACACGATCACGAGCGGCGTGCGCCTTGACACAGCCTCAAGGGCTGAGCGCCATGCCACGAATAGCTGGTCCTTGTCGACCCCCTCGGTGCCCATCTCGCCGACGGTGGCCGCCAGCAGCTTCGCGTTGCGGTCGGCATCTTCTACTCCGAGGCCCCGCAGCCACTCAGCGATGTCTTCGCGCATGTGGGCCGGCATCGCGTCTTCGCGGTGGCCCATGAGGTTGAACAGCACCTGGCGCATCGGCCAGTAAGTGAGCTGCTGGCCGTAAGGCAGGCACTGCGCAGTCGCGACCACGGCGTTAGGCGCAAGGGTCGGCAGCCAGTCCAGGAACTCCTCGACCAGGCGTGTCTTGCCGGTGCCTGCGGGAGCGATCACGCTCACCATCGACGGCCGCTTCTCGTTGACCGCCCGGCGCGCCACGAGCTGCAGCTGTGCGAGGTCGTTCTCGCGGCCGACCAGAGGCATCCGCGTGGGGCGGTGCGCCTTTGCCTTGCGAGGGCCGAGCACCTGTCGCGCCGCGACCGGCGCCGACTTTCCCTTCGCCGTGATCGCCAGCTCCTCCCCGAACTCGAAGTTGACGACGGCGCGCACTGTGCGGTCGCTCGCGAGGATCGCCCATGTATCGGCCGCCTGCTGCAGCCGGGCCGCGACGTTGGTCGCATCGCCCGTGATGAGAAAGTCGCCCGCCGACTGGTCGCGGCTCGCCACCACCTCACCGGTGCTGATGCCGAAGCGCACGGCGATGCGGCCCTGGAGCAGCGTGTCCGCGCGGATGTGCTCGCGCATCGCGATCGCGGCCGCCACCGCCCGATCGGGATCGTCTCCATGTGCGGTGGGCAGACCGAACACCGCCATCACGGCGTCTCCGATGAACTTCTCGACCGTCCCGCCGTGCTGCGCAACGCTATCGCGCGCGATCGCGTAGTAGCGGGCCAGGATGCGCCGCATCTCCTCCGGGTCGAGGTCCTCCCCGAGCGCGGTAGAGCCCGCCATGTCAGCAAAAAGCACCGTCACGATCCGGCGTTCTTCAGTTGAGATGGGCATGCCCGCTGGCTAGGGTACCGAGGTCCCTCAGCTGTCGGTGCGAGAAACGGCGCTCAGGCCGCGATCAGTACGAATAAGCCACCCACCACACAGGCGAGCCCCACCGCCTGGGATAGCTGAACACCAGACCGCCAGTTCTTCTCGAGGAAGAAGACGACGGCAAATGCGGCCATCCACGCCACGTTCATCAAGCCGAGCACCGCGAGCACGGCCATCAAGGCCCAGCAGCAGCCCAGGCAATACAGCCCATGCGCAATGCCCGCCCTCGCCGCAGCGGCGGCGCCGCCCCCGAAGTCGTGCGTCAGGACGAAACCGAGAGGCGAGCGGCACGCCTTGAGGCAGAAGTTCTTGATCGGAGTCAGCTGGTAGACGCCGGCGAGCACGATGACCACGCCGGCCAGCCGCGGCAGCCACCCCGCGATAGGCGCGGAGAGTGACGACGAGAGAACCTGGATGACGGCCAGCGGCACCAGCCCGGCGGCCGTCCAAACCAACAGGTATCCGGCCACGAAAGCGGCGGTGGGCAGGCTGCTTGCGCCACGCGAACGCGATACGGAGGCGTGTGCCAGCACGATCGGCACGACTGAGGGGAACATCATCGCGACCATCATCACGACCCAGGTCACGAGGAACAGGCCGGCATCCATCATGGCCACGCCGCCCATGCCCATCGAGGCCGCCTGCCTGATGGTCAGCAGCCATGCGGCCGCAGCGCATGCCAGGAGCGCCGCGACGATGGTCGCGGCAACCGGCCGCGGCAGTGCGAAAACCCGCGTTTGCGTCTGCATCAGCGAGCTGTCAGCTCGACCATTGGTAAGGCGCCGAGAAAGCACTCTTGCCCGCGTTCTTGAATTCCATGCCGAAGGCCTTCATGCGGGAGCTGGTCGGCCGCGCGATCGCGACGGTGGTGTTCGATGGGTGGAAGACGCCCGATAGACGGGTGGGCTCGGAAAAACCCTGGGGCACGTAATCCTCGACCTCGATCGCGATGTCGCCTCCGATCTTCACATGGTGGCGGTGGCCATCGTCCCCGTAGTCGATCGGCATGCGCTCGATGCCGAGCACCTTGCCGATCAGCGGCGCAATGTTCGCCATGGGCCCGCCCATCTGGCCCGAGAAGACTCCTGCCAGCTTGTCAGCCTGCTCCTTGGAAGCCTTGTCATCGATGATCAGTCCCACGTTCCAGTTGCCGTCGAGCATCATCGCCGGCGCGTCGGCGATGATCGACACGCTGTGGCCGCTCACGTCCACCCCGTCGATCTCGCCACGCTGCACGTGGTAGTTGAGAATGACGTGACACCTGTCCTGCGTCGCGGGTGACGCGAAGCTGGTCACCGTGCAGGGGCAGACCCAGTCGCAGTTGCAGTTCTCGAAATAGGTCCCCTCGATCTTCCAGCTCATGTGCCTACTCCTCTCGTGACGGCTGCCGCAGTCTCGCACGACAGTATCCGCATTAGAGATGGGTCGTCAATCCCCGAAGATCGGCCTCAGGATTGCCCTGGAGGTGGAATGATGAGCCCGATGGCAAGAGGGCCGATGAAGCTGCCAAGGCCCAGCGAGGACGCGAAAATCGCGTTCACGAAACTGGTGCCCGATGGGCCGGGAGTCTCCTTGAAGCCGATGTTCGGCCAGCTGTCAGCATTCGTCAACGGCAACATGTTCTGCGGGCTCTTCGGCGACGACCTCGTGGTGCGCCTGCCCGAGCCCGAAATTGCGAAGGTCAAGGAGCAGGGCGGCCGCGACTTCGAGCCGATGGCCGGCCACAAGATGGGGGGATACGTGGTGGTGCCCGGGGACTGGCAGGTCAAGCCTGCCTCCGCCTCGACACTGATCAAGCGCGCGCGCACCGTCGCCGGCGCGATGCCGGCCAAGACCCCGAAGAAGGCATCCGCCAGGAAACGCGCTCCTAAGAAGCCCTCCGAGCGCTGAGTCTGTGCGCCTCCACGTTCGGGAATGGGGATCGGGCGACCGCCACGCCGTACTCATCCACGGCCTGAGCGGATATTCGGCAACCTGGACGTGGTTGGCGCCGGACCTCGCTGCGCGGGGTTACCACGTGCTGGCCCCCGACCTGCGCGGGCATGGGGAGAGCCCACGGGGCACGTATTCGATCGACGAATGGACGGCCGACCTGCTCGACAGCCTCCCGAGCGCGCCCGAGCTGGCGGTCGGCCACTCGATGGGCGGTGCTCTGCTGGTGGCCGCGGCCGCGAGCCTCCAGCCTGCGCGCGCCGTCTACGAAGACCCGGCCTGGGGACTACCCGCGGACGCCGAGAAGAGCATCGCCGAGTTCGAGGCGCGCAAGCTCCTGAGCGTCGAGGACATCGCAAGGGCCAACCCTCGCTGGCCGGCCCAGGTGCTGGCATCGCGACACGCGGGCCTGGCGCTGTGGGATGAAAAGACGGCCCGCGCGTTCATCGGACGCAGGGGCGATCTCACACCGACCGGCCCTCCGCTCGGTCCTTCACTCGTCGTCCTGGCCGCAGGCAGCCCCTACGTGTCTGAGCCTGCGGCCGATCGACTTCGTGCGATGGGTTGGGCAGTGGAGACGATGCCCGGCACGGGACACCATGTGCACATCGACGACCGACCGGCCTTCCTGTCGAGCGTGCTCGACTGGGTGGCCGGAGCGGGCGTCTAGCGGCGCTTTCCCTTCGGCTGTGCCGGGGCGGGCTGGGCTCCCGGCTCCGCCGCCGCGGGCGCTTCGTCCTTTGCCCCCTGTGCCACGGGTTCCTCAACGGCATGCTTGCCCATCGACACATTGCCGCTGAAAGTCGCGCCGTCACGCACCTCGAGGCGCGTGACGCGCACGTCGCCGATCAAAGAGCCTGCGCTGCCGACCACGAGCTTTTGGCGAGCCGTGACCGGGCCCTTCACCTGGCCGCCATCGTCGATCTCCACGTCCCCGGTCGCTTCGAGGGCACCGTCGACGGTTCCGACCACGCGCAGGTCGCCTTCGACGTAAAGGCGGCCGATCAGGCGGTCCCTGGGGCCCAGGACGACGGAGTTGCGCAACCCGGCGGAGCCGCCCTCCGTCGGGAGCTCGGCCGGAGTCCTACTGGGACGCCTGCTGCTCACCGTCTCCCATTCGGACATGGCCGTTGAGCGTGGCGCCGTCTTCGATCTGCAGCCTTCGCACGACGATGTCGCCGCTGAGCTTGGCGTTCTTGCCCAGGGTCAGCTTGTCGCGCGCGGTCACCGCGCCCTCGACATGTCCCTTGAGAGTCACGTTCGCGCCTTCGAGCACGGCCTTGACCGCGGCGCCCGCGGCGACGTCGATGTTGCCCGTCACACGAAGCTCACCCTCTGCCCGGCCGTCGACGTGGACCGAACCGTCATAGGTCAGCTTGCCTTCCAGGCTGTCGTTCGGGCCCATCGTGAACTTGCGCTGTCCTTCTCGCCGTGCCTCGCCGTTCTCTTCGGCCGAAGGCACAGCGGAGTTCTCCGCCACCGCTTCCTGAACGTCCATGAACTCAATCACCCCCGACTTTGATGGGTGCCCCGGCACCACGCGATTCAGGGGCTAAAGGTTAGAACAGATCGGCTGCGATTCAAGGACAGGAAGGTTCAGTCCTCGGCAGGCAATCGATGGTTGCCTGCTCGTCAAATCGGTGGTCATCACGCGGTGGTTACCCCTTGATGGCCCGCCTCTCACGTGAACTCGCCCAGCAAGCCCGCGGCCGCGAGACCAGATGTGCGCGACGATACGGTGACATATGGCTCGTGGCCCAAGCCCTTCTCCATGAGGTGCGGATGCTCGCGGATGGCGATCCGCCAATCCTCCAGCTGGCTCTTGTGGCAGTCGATCGCACGCAGCTTCATCATCACCTCGTCGGCGCTGAGGTTGATCACGACGTCGACATGGTCCTGGACGACCAGTGGCGGCGAATGGTCCCCGCCGCCGAGACGCACCGCCGCGTCGTAGAACTCCTTGAGGGGCACGTCGACCGCCAGGTGGTACAGCGCTGGGCGCTCGCCCTCGGTCATCGCCGCCACGGACGCGTCGGTGCAGGCTCCCATCGCGACATGGTCGGGATGCCCGTAAATGCCGTCCGGTCCCCAGCCTGCCACGGCCCGGGGACGCCGCCTGGTGATCTCCTCCCAGATCCGGTGAGTGATCTCCTGCTGGTTCGACGCCGCCACTCCGCCGTCAGGGTAATCCCACAACTCCACACCGCCCAGGCCCAGCGCGCCGGCCGCGTCCTCGAGCTCGGCCGCGCGGATCTCAGCAAGGTCCCCTCGCCGGGCGCCGATCGGCTTGCCGGTCCAGCCCGCCTCACCGTAAGTCGCGCAGATGAGATGAACGGGAATTCCAGCCCGCGTGTGGCGGAGGATCAGGCCCCCGCACCCCATCGACTCATCGTCGGGGTGAGCCATCACGACGAGCAGGCCACCCGAAGAGTTCTCCATTCAGGAGGTCAGGGTATGCGGTCTTCGATCTCCCAGGCGTGATCGAGTGCGTGCCATGCGGTGCGTCTGACGGCGTAGGCCGGCGGCCACTTCGCCGCCCGATCTGGGTGCGCCAGCCCGTCGAGGATCGCCTTGCGGAAAGCGCGCACGGCCGGTTCATCCCTGCCGTCCGGCTGCTCGAGCCGCACTCCTAGCGCCCTTGCGTACATCGCCTCGGCCCCGAGGACGTGGTCGAACATCGCGTCGCGGTCCCTGCCGCCTCCACGCGGGCCCTTGCGGAGCGAGGCGGGCGCCTTCGCCACCACCCGGTCGAGATATTTCCAGCAGGCCTCCAGGAGATCGCTGATCCGTCGGGCCTCGGCCGGGGTCGGCTTTCGCGCCTCGTCCTGCGCGGGAATCCCAGGCGCGCCGAAATCGGTAGTCGCGTTTCCACGCATGCGCTCGACCACCTCGAACCCGGTCAGGGACGCCGGAAAAGCGATGTCGGCGAGCGTGGCGACGCGCGCGTAGCGCGGCCCATACGCGGCGAGCGCTTCGAGCGCGGCCACATCGCTTTTCGCCCCGCGGCACCAGCCGGGCCAGGCGGCCGCGCTGGCGAAAGCGCGCTTGGCCCCCTGTTCGATATAGACCTTCGTCTTGGTACTCAGAACCTCAGGTTAACCCCTGTTCCCGGCCTCGTCCGGGCCTCCTGCACTTCCGGCATGACCACGATGTTTCACCACGCGCAGAGAGAGCTTCAGGACCTCTTTGACACACGGCGCCTCACCGACCACATCGAGGAGCGCCAGGTCCACCATGTTCTTTCTCGCGACGGTCGACCCTGAAGGCAGGCCTAACTGCTCGTACAAGGGGGGCGACCCGGGCTTCGTACGCGTCCTCGACGAGCACACCTTGGCCTTTCCGAACTACGACGGAAACGGCCTGTACCTCTCGATGGGAAATGCTGTGGCCACCAAAGAGGTCGGGATGCTCTTCATCGATTTCGAGCGGCGCAACCGAATGCGGGTCAACGGCTCAGCCGCCGTCGACCAGGCCGATCCACTGATGGCGGACTACCCCCTGGCGCAGTTCATCGTGCGCGTCATGGTGCAAGAGGTGTTCCCGAACTGTCCTCGCTACATCCACCGCTACCAGCTGGTCGAACGATCGAGGTTCGTCCCAAGAAGACGGGACGACCGCCGGTCCCGGACTGGAAGCGCTCGGATTGGGCATGCGGTGTCTTGCCCGAAAACGACCCGGCGAGGGCAGGCAGGCCCCTCGGAGTAAATCGGGTCGGGGTACGAGCGCCCAGACGGCGCCCGTACCTGGAGGACCCGGATCGTGGCTACTTCGTCGGCGACGGCGAGGTCGGCGCCGCGTTCTCTTGGGCCTCTCGAGCGACGCTTTCGCCGGCCTCGTGGCTGGCGGTCTCGTTGGAGTGACCGCTGAACGAGCCGCCGGTGCCTGCCGGGTGGAACGTGCCGTTGTTCTCGGCAGCTTCCTTGGCTGCCGACTCACCCTTTTCGTGGGTCGGGTCTTCATTTGACTTGAACCCGGGCGAAGGCGACGTGGCGGTGAAGGCCGCGTTGGCTGCCGTGAGCGTTGATCTCGACATGGCGGTGGCGCCGAGCACCCCGCCAAAGACCATGGCCGCGGCTACGACGGACGCAAGAACGAGGGTACGTATGGTGATCATGCGAGGGATGGTTCCCGCCCAACCTCAAAACGGGCTTGGAATCCGGTGTGAGTCGTGGGCCGAGGCTATTGTTACCCTCAGATTGAAGGTCATCGAACCGGCCACCGAGAAGGTCCTCGCCGAGCTCGAGGAAGCGAGCGTGGAGGACGCCGACCGCGCCGTCGCGCGGGCCAGGGCCGCCTACCCGGCCTGGAAGGCTGTGACGCCGAAAGACCGGGCCAACCTGCTGCGCCGCCTGGCGGCCGCCGTCGAGGCGAACCACGAGAAGCTGGCGCAGCTGGAAGCCCGCAACGCAGGCAAGCCGATCAGCGACGCCCGCGGGGAGGTCGGCATGGTGGTCGACGTCTTCAACTACTACGCCGGCGCGCCCGAGCGGCTTCTCGGCAGCACCATCCCGGTGGCTGGAGGGGTCGACATGACCTTCCGCGAGCCGCTCGGCGTGGTCGGGCTGATCGTGCCCTGGAACTTCCCCATCGCGATCACGTCTTGGAAGGTCGGGCCAGCCCTGGCAGCAGGCAACACCATCGTGCTCAAGCCGGCCGCGCTCACCCCCATGACAGCCGTCGAGCTCGGCCGCATCGCCCTCGAGGCGGGCCTGCCCGAGGGCGTGCTCAACGTCGTGGTCGGAGCCGGCCGCACGGTCGGTGAGCGATTGGTGCAGCACCCCGACGTCGCCAAGATCGCGTTCACAGGATCGACCGAGGTCGGCCAGCGCATCGGCGCCCTGGCGGCAGCAGGCATCAAACGGGTGACGCTCGAGCTCGGCGGCAAGTCCGCCAACATCGTGTTCGCCGACGCCGACCTGGAGAAGGCCGCGGCTTCAGCGCCCATGGCGGTGTTCGGCAACGCGGGGCAGGACTGCTGCGCACGCTCCCGCATCCTCGTCGAGCAGTCGGCGGTCGAGCGTTTCATGCATGCGCTCGAGACTGCGGTCAAGGCCGTGAGGGTGGGCGACCCGCTCGACGACAGCACCGAGATGGGCCCCCTGATCTCCGCCGGCCACCGCGCCAAGGTCGCTTCGTACCTCGACGACGGCGCGATCGTCGCATTTCGCGGCAGCGCGCCCACCGGAGCGGGTTACTGGTTTGCCCCGACCGTGCTCTCTCCGGTCGCTCCGTCTGACCGCGCCGCGCGAGAGGAGATCTTCGGACCGATCGTCGCCATCATCCCGTTCCGAGACGAGGAAGACGCGATCCGCATCGCCAACGACACCGTGTACGGGCTGTCTGGCTCTATCTGGACCTCCAACGCCGGCCGTGCGATGCGCGTCGCCCGAGCGCTGGAGACCGGGACGATATCGATCAACTCCAACAACTCGGTGCGCGTGACGACACCCTTCGGCGGGTTCAAGCAATCGGGCATCGGCCGCGAGCTCGGGCCCTTTGCGCTCGACCATTACACCGAGCTCAAGAACGTCTTCCTGTCCACGACCTGAGACAAGAGCCCAGGGGTCGAAGTGGAGCGGGCGATGGGAATCGAACCCACGTAAACAGCTTGGAAGGCTGCCGCACTACCATTGTGCTACGCCCGCTTGTGGCCTCGCCTGGCGGCCCTTAGGGGCTTCGAACAGGCCAGCAACTAGAGTACCTAGAGTTCCTGGCCGGCCCGGTCGTCTAGTGGACTAGGACGCAGCCCTTTCAAGGCTGATATCGCGGGTTCGAATCCCGCCCGGGCTACCAACGTCGTGCTCCGCCCCTGCGCGGAGAGGCCACCTGCGGAACGGGCCGAGGCGTCCGACATGCGGAGACGGATTGGTGGGCGGCGAGGGTTTCGAACCCCCGACCTCCAGCATGTCAAGCTGGCGCTCTCCCAACTGAGCTAGCCGCCCGCCTCTTTTTTGGGGGTCGCGCAATGGGCCCGAATGAACGACTTATTGTAGTTCCCGTGCCTCCTGACATCGGCCGGCCCATGCGCCGAGTCGAGGACGAGCGTCTCATCACCGGGCGGGGCCGCTACGCCGGTGACATCAAGCTCGATGGGCTGGCCCACGTGGCCTTCTGCCGCTCGACGCTGCCACATGCGCGAATCAGGGCCGTCGATCGAAGCGTCGCTGCAGCCATGCCAGGTGTGGTCGCGATCTGGACCGCTGACGATCTGCCGGAGGTCGCGGCGGGGCTGAGCGATTTCGGTCCGCCGGGTATCCAGCAGCGCGGCCGGCCCGTCCTCAACCGTGACGAGGTGAACTACGTCGGCGAGGCATTCGCGCTCGTGATCGCCGAATCCGCCTACCAGGCCCTGGACGCCGCCGAGCAGGTGAACGCCGAGCTGGACCCGCTGATCGGCGTCGGGGATGTGGCAGCGGCGACCGCCCCGGGCGCGGCCACCGTGCACGCAGACATGAAAAGCAACGTTGCTCAGACGTATTCGACGACGTACGGCGACATCAAGGCGGCGTTCGCAGCGGACAGCGTGACGGCGAAGATCAGGCTTACGACCGCGCGGGTCGCGGGCGCCGCGATGGAGCCGCGCACGGTTACGGCGTCGCCCGATTCCGACACGGGCGGCCTCAAGCTGTGGACCTCCACCCAGAACGTGTTCGGCGTCAGGGCCGCCGTCGCATCGGCGCTCGGGCTCGAAGACGACAAGGTCCGTGTGCTGGCCGAGGACGTGGGCGGCGGGTTCGGCGCCAAGGGCAGCCCGTTCCCCGAAGAGGTGATGACGGCGCTGGCGGCGTGGCGGCTCAAGCGGCCGGTGCGCTGGGTCGCTACGCGCAGCGAGGACGGGGCCACCACGGCACAAGGGCATGGGGCGGTCATCGAGCTCGAGCTGGCGTCCGACCGTGACGGCAAGCTGCGCGGGCTGCGGGGACGCCTCTTCCACGACGTCGGCGCCTACGCGGGATCGGCCACCGGCCAGCCCGGGATCATCATCTCCCACATGGTCTCGGCATACGTGCTGCCGGCCATGGACGTGGAGGCGCAGCTCATCTACACCAATGCGGTGCCGGGCGGCTTCATCCGCGGAGGCGGGCGCCCGCTCGGCAACTACGGGATGGAGCGGGTCATGGACCAGCTGGCGCGCAAGCTCGGCATCGACCCGGCCGAGCTGAGGCGGCGCAACCTCATCCAGCCGGAGCAGATCCCCTACACGACAGGCTTCCCGGCCGGCCGCAGCGGCATGGTGTACGACAGCGGCGACTACCCCCGCCTCCTGGCGATGGCGCTGAAGCAGCTCGGCGACGTCGACCGCGCGGACAGGGAGGACGGCAGGCTCGTGGGGGTCGGGATCGCGTGCTGCGTCGAATCGACGGGCTTCGGGCGGGGAGAGCCGGCCCGGCTGCGGCTCGAGAAGGACGGCACGGCGCACCTTTACGTCGGTTCGACGCCGCAGGGGCAGGGTCACGAGACGATGGCCGCGCAGGTGGCCGCGGACCGCCTCGGCTGGCCGGTCGACAAGATCAAGGTGACGGCCGGCGACACAAAGCAGGTCCCGTTCGCCCTGCTCACGGCCGGCAGCCGGAGCGCGGTGATGGTGGGCAACGCCGCAGCGAGAGCGGGGACCGCCATGCGCAAAGTGGTCTTCGAGCGCGCGGGCGAGGTGCTCGAGGCCGACGTGCAGGACCTTGTCCTGGAGGATGGGGTCATCGGCGTTCGCGGCGCCCCGTCGAAGAGCGTGCCGGCGACCGACGTCCTGCCCGAAGAAGGACTGGAGGTGATGGAGAGCTTCGACCCGGCGCGCCCCATCGCCTTCTCGAGCGGGTGCCACGCGGCAGTCGTCGCCGTCGACCCGGAGACCGGGCAGGTGGAGGTGCTGCGCTACGTGATCGCGCACGACGTCGGCAAGGCCATCAACCCCATGCTGGTCGAAGGGCAGATGCACGGCGGCTTCGCGCACGGGCTGGGATACGCGCTGTACGAGGCGGCAATCTATGACGCGGACGGCGGATACCGCACGGCCAGCTTCCTCGACTACAGCATCGTGACGACAGGAGAGGTCACCGCCATCCCGGAGCTGGTGCACATCGACACCCCCACTGACGCCAACCCCGAAGGCTTCAAAGGCGCGGGCGAGAGCGGGACGATCCCGGTCCCGGCCGCCATCTCGAGCGCGGTCGAGGACGCGCTGCGCCGGCGCAAGCCGGACGCTGTCGTCGACAGCATCCCGATCACCTCCGACCGAATCGTCGACCTGCTGAGATCCTGACCCTGTCGACTGACCCCAACGCGACCACGCCCCCGGTCAACTCGGGAGGGATCGACTGGCGCCGCAACCTGGCGGCGCTGTGGTTCGCGGAGTTCACGGCCATCTTCGGCTTCAGCTTCGCGTTCCCGTTTCTCTCGATCTTCATCTCCCAGGACCTGGGCGTGCACTCCAACCGCGACCTCTATCTCTGGACGGCGGCGGCGGCCAGCGCGTCGGGCCTGTCGATGGGGATCGCCAGCCCGATCTGGGGCGTGATGGGCGACCGGTATGGGCGCAAGCCGATGCTCCTGCGCTCGATGATCGGGGGCGCCCTCACCGTCGGGTTGATCTACTTCGCCCGCACCCCCACCGAGCTCCTGGTACTGCGTTTCCTGCAGGGCGCGACCAGCGGCACGGTGGCCGCCGCCACAGCCCTGGTGGCCGCTGAGACACCGCGCAATCGCGTTGGCTGGGCGCTGGGAGTCGTCACGTCAGCCGTCGCCATGGGCGGAGCGATCGGACCCGTGGTCGGCGGCCTGGCCGCGTCGGTGTTCGGGCTACGCCTCGTCTTCCTGGGCGGCGGCGTCCTGCTGATGCTTTCCCTGATCCCGGTGATCGCGATCGTGAGGGAAAGCCCATTGGTCCGCCGTAGCGGACCGCAGCTCGGCACGCTCACCTTGATCGGCCAGGTCCCCGACTTGAAGAAAGCCCTCCGCGTGCTGGTGGGCGCGCAGGGCCTGATCAGCGTCGCCAACTCCGCGACCCAGCAGCTGGTGGTGCTGAGGCTTCTCACGATGACGAGCAGCGGCGTGACCACGATCACCGGGATCGGGTTCGGCCTCGCCGGTGTTGCGAGCAGCGGCGCAGCGGTCTTCTACACGACGGTGACGAGACGGATCGGGTACGTGAAGACGACCGCGCTGGCCGCAGTGCTGGTGGCGGTGGCCGTCACGCTCATCGGCGTCTCACCATGGATCACGCTAGTGGTCATCGCGATCGGTCTCAACGGTCTTTTCAGCGGAGTGCTGATTCCCGCGACCGCGAGCATGATCGGCCTCGAAACGCCTCACGAAGCCCAGAGCACCATATTCGGGATCAACGCGAGCTCGGTCGCGTTCGGCTTCTTCCTCGGGCCGCTGATCGGCGGCTCGGTGGCCGCAGCTTCCAACGTGCCGCTGGCGCTGATCGTCATCGCCGTGCTGGCGCTGGTTCTTGCCGTGCTGCTGTACACGGGAGCGCGGGAGCCGACCCGCTGACGCGCCGGGCTTAGCGGCCCAGCGCTTCCTGGATGCTCTTGAGATGGCCGCGAGGATGCCTCAGCGCCGCGCTCGCGACCCACGCCACATCCTGCCTGCCAGCCCAGGCGAACTCTTGCGTCTGGTGAAGCTGCGGTTCGGTCAGGGAACGGATGGCGTTCGAGGTCCTTTTCGACCCTTCCTTCAAGTCGTGGACCGTCTCGGCACGCGCCCGGTTCGCCGCTCGATGGGCATGGTCGGCGTTGCGGGCGTTCAGCTCCTCGGCCGTCAGGGGGACCGGATGACCGGCCAGGAACTCATTGACCCAGACAACGACCTGGGGATTGCCCTGTGCGATGTGGTCGAAGACCACCCCCACGGTGCGCTCTTCGTTAGGGCAGGGCACCTTCCAGTCCTCGTCTGAGCACGATTCGGCGACCTCGATGACCTGGGCCATCATGCCGTCGTACTCGTCGGCCAGTTGCGAGGCGCCGCTCATACCCGTCAGGATATCCAGCCTCGTGTCCACCGCGCATCCCTCCTACCGATCACCTGAGCTGCCGGCCGTGAAGCGGATTCTCGCGATCGCCGCGGCGGTCGTTTCGCTGGCGGCCTGCGGCTCCGATCAAACCGGCGGCGCGGCGACCTCCTTCGCCCCGGGCTGCGACAATGAGATCGTTACCTGCATGGAACAGAGAACCACGCCGCCACCCAGCGTCATCGACCAGGCCAAGAAGTACGCCGCGACCGTGCACACCACGCGAGGCGACTTCGTGATCACGTTCGTCGACCCCAAGGTCGCGCCCCAGACGGTCAACAACTTCGTCTACCTGTCGCAGAACCACTTCTACGACGGCCTGACCTTCCATCGCGTCGTACCCGGTTTCGTCGTGCAGGGCGGCGACCCGCTGGGCAACGGCACCGGCGGACCCGCCTACAAATTGCCGGACGAGTCCAACCCGTCGCAGTGGCCGCGCGGTACCGTCGGCATGGCGTCCAGCGCAGCGGGGGTCAGCGGCTCGCAGTTCTTCATCACGCTGGGAGACGCGCCATTCCTTGCCAGCAACGGCGTCTACAACCACTTCGGCCAGGTCACCTCTGGGATGGAGGTCGTCGACAAGATCCAGGTGGGCGACACCATGAGCTCGATCGACATCGCGGCCTCGTGAGGAGATCGCTCCTCACCGTCCTCACCGTAGCCGCCTTCGCCGCCACAGCGTGCGGTTATTCGGATCCATATGCGAGCACCGGGCCGGTGGCCAACGAGAGCCCGGGGCCGTCTGCACCGCCGGTCGTGTCCCCCGGGGCTGACGACTTCAACGCCGGCGCAGGCCTTCCGGTGATCACGCTCCCGGACGGCCTCAAGTTCATCGACCTCACGGTCGGCACGGGGGACGTTGCCAAGACGCTCGAGAACGTGACCGTGCAGTACACCGGGTGGCTCTCCACCGGCGGCACGCCTTTCGACACGAGCCGGCAGCCCGGCCGCACCGCTTTCACCGTCCAGCTCGGCGTGGGACAGGTGATCCCGGGCTGGGACGAGGGCATCCCGGGGATGAAGGTCGGGGGCAAGCGCAAGCTCATCATCCCGCCGGCGCTCGGTTACGGCACGCAGGGCCAGACCGACCCCAACACGGGCGCGGTGATCATCCCCGGCAACGCCACCCTGGTCTTCGACGTCGAGTTGATCGGCGTCGCGCCGGGACCGAGCCCCTCGCCCGTTCCGTCGCCGTCGCCATCGCCGAGCCCGTCTCCGACCCCGACCTAACGGCGGGCGCCTCCGCTAGGTCACCGTCAGCGTTCCCTTCATGCCCGCGGCTTCGTGCCCGGTCTGATCGCAGTAGAAGGTGTAAGTCCCGGCGGCGATGCTGTCGACGGTGAAGACGAAGGCATCCCCCGAGGAGATCAGATCGCTGCCGGCCACCCGGTTCTTGGAGCTGTCAGTGATGATCATGTCGTGGGAGGCCGATCCGGCGTTGACCAAGTAGAACACCACCTTGCCGCTCGGAGCGCTGATGTTCGAAGGGTTGAAGCTGTACTCGGTCAGGGTCACCTTGATCGAGCCGGCCGGCTGGCCCGAGGCCGCGCCGCCACCCGCGCTGCCACACGCCGTCAGCACCGCGGCCGCGGCGACGGCGGCGGCCAGCGCTTTCATCGGAACAGCGCCACACCGACGTAGAGGATGGTGAACAGGAAGAACCAGACCACGTCTACGAAGTGCCAGTACAACGTGACGGCCGCCACGCCGACGTGATGCCGGGACGAGAACTGTCCCTTCGCGGCGCGGTACAGGATGAGCGACAGCAGCACGAGGCCCCCGAGCACGTGGGCGCCGTGAAAGCCCGTCATGATGAAGAACGAGCTGGCGAAGCTGTTGGCGGTGAGGCTCATACCACGCCCGAAGGCCGAGATGAACTCGTAGAGCTGACCGAACTCGAAGGCGAGGCCCAGGAGGATGGTCGCGGTCCACAGGAGGAAGAAACGGCGCCGGTTGTCGCGCGCCAGCGCGTCGGCCCCGAAGTGGCACGTGAAAGCGCTGGAGAACAGCAAGATCGTGTTGACGACGGGGATCGGATACCAGTTGACGTAGAACTCGTTCGTCGTCGGGGGCGGCGGCGGCCACACGATGTGCGAGCCGTACATGTAGAAGTAGACAGCGAACAGGCTGCCGAAGAACATGACCTCGGACGCGAGAAAGATGTACATCCCGGTCATCCCCGGCTTGATCGCGGGATACTGCGGCGTCTGCTCCGGGCGGATGCTGGCTACGGCCATCAGTGATGCGCCTCGCCAGGGGTCTGAGGGCCGTCACTCGGAAACATCTGCACGTCCTCGACCAGGACCCAACCCACCACGCCAGCTAGGAATATCACGGCGCCGATCACGGCCAGGACGATGCGGGCGACCGACGGGAATGGAATCGCGCCAAGGGCGAGGAAGAGCAGGCCGAAGCAGATGACGAACGGCCAGTTGCTGCTCGGGAAGAGATGGATGCCAAGCTCGTGAGCCCGGGCGGCGAAGTCCACGGTGTCGTCGACGAAGATCGGCAGCTCCATGTCGAACCGTGACGCCGCCGCCCGCGCGGGATCGGCGCCTCGCCAGGCTTTGAATGCCGCCGAGGCCATCGTGCTCGAGGGCCACAGCTTGTATCCGCAGTTGCGGCACATGTCGATGAACCTCGCCGTCCTCAACCCGCAACGCGGGCAATCGACAGCAAGGTCTGGGTTGGCCACGTCGACGTATCGAGGCTTGCTGGCTACCGCCACGTTCGGTTTTGGATTCTATCCGGTCGCCGAGGCGCCACGCCAGGTGCCCGTCCCGCCACCGATATACTTCACCGCCGTGACCGCACGCCTTCGCGCGCCTCTCACCTTCGCGGGCCTGGCGCTCGCCACGATCCTGCTGAGCTCATGTGCGACGGGCGGCCTCTCCCCCATCTTCCCCACCCCCGTCTCACCCAATGGGCAGGACATCTACAACCTCTATATCGGGATCTCGGTCGTCGCGATCATCGTCTTCGTCGGAGTCGAGGCGTCGATCCTGTGGGTCGTGCTGAAATACCGGCGTTCCCGGCAACCGATTGGTTACGTGCCCCCGCAGATCCACGGTCACAACGGGTTGGAGATCGCATGGACCGTGGCGCCGCTCGTCATCGTCTTGGTGATCGTGGCGTTCAGCTTCGCGGAGCTCCAGCGGGACTTCCAGCCCGTCGCGAATCCGGACATGACGATCGTCGTCTCGGCCCACCAGTTCGGCTGGGAGTACAGGTATCCGATGAACGGCATCGTCGTGCACCAGGAGGGGACGCTCGCCGGCGACGTCACGCCGTTCGTGGTGCCGACCAACACGCTCATCAAGCTGCAGTTCGACAGCACGGACGTCATTCACTCGTGGTGGGTGCCCGCGATCACCGGAAAGACCGACGCGGTTCCCGGCTACGACAACTTCTCGTGGATGAAGATCGACCAGCCGGGCAAGTGGCGCGGGGAGTGCGCCGAGCTGTGCGGAGTCGGGCACAGCACGATGCAGATCATCGTCCAGGCCATGAGCCAGAGCGATTTCAACCAGTGGGTCCAGCAGCAGGCCGCGGCGCAGCAGCCCTCGGCCAGCCCGTCGGCATCGCCGAGTTAGCATAGGAACCAGATGGCAGCCACCACCGTCCTGCCTCGTCCCAAGGCTTACGACGACACCTTCTTCAAGCCGATCAGCCTGTGGCTGACGACCACCGATCACAAGCTGATCGGGATCATGTACATGGTCACGGGCATCCTGAGCTTCGTGGTCGGCGGAATTTTCGCGCTGATCATCCGCCTGCAGCTCGCTCAGCCGAATCTGTCAGTGGTCAACGCGGAGACCTACAACCAGCTCATCTCCGCGCACGGGGTGACGATGATCTTCTTCTTCGTCACGATCTTCCTGACCGGGATCGCCAACTACATGGTCCCGATCATGATCGGTGCAAGGGACATGGCCTTCCCCCGCGTGAACCTGCTGGGCTTCTGGCTGGTGCCTGTCTCGATCATCCTGTACTACAGCGGCTTCTTCACCGGCGGCGCGCTCGACGCAGGCTGGACGGGGTACGCGCCGCTGACCGAGAAGGCATACCAGTCGCACAGCCTCGGGGTCGACTTCTGGGCGCTGAGCATCATCGTCTGGGCGATCAGCGGCATCATGGCATCGACCAACTTCCTGACCACGATCATCGCGCTGCGCGCCCCGGGCATGAAGCTGACCCGGCTTCCACTGTTCGTGTGGGCGCAGATCTCGACCTCGATCCTTCTGCTCGTGGTCGGCGCGCCGCTGGCCGCGGCGATGATCCTGATCGAGTTCGACCGCCAGCTCGGGACCCAGTTCTTCACCACGCAGGGCCGGCCTGTGCTCTACCAGCACCTTTTCTGGTTCTTCGGGCACCCCGAGGTCTACATCATGATTCTGCCCGGGTTCGGGATGATCTCCGAGATCATCCCCGTCTTCGCCCGCAAACCGATCTTCGGTTACATGTCGATGGTGGCCGCGCTCTTCGGCATCGTCTTCCTGTCGATGACCGTGTGGGCTCACCACATGTTCACGGTCGGCATGAACACCTACGTCGAAGGCTTCTTCATGCTGATGACGATGCTGATCGCCGTCCCGACCGGCATCAAGTTCTTCAACTGGATCGCAACAGCGTGGTGGGGATCGATCGAGTTCACGATCCCGATGAAGTTCGCGTTCGGCTTCCTGGCGACGTTCCTCATCGGCGGGATCACCGGGGTCTACCTTGCCTCAGTCCCCGTCGACACCCAGCTCCACCAGTCCTACTACGTCGTGGCCCACCTGCACTACGTGCTGTTCGGCGGCAGCGTGTTCACGATCTTCGCCGGCATCTACTACTGGTTCCCGAAGATCACGGGGCGCATGCTCAACCGCAAGCTCGGCGAATGGAACTTCTGGACCCTGTTCATAGGGTTCAACGGCACCTTTTTGATCATGCACACCCTCGGGCTCGAGGGCATGCCGCGCCGCATCGCCACCTACACCAACACCGAGTGGGCGACGACCAACCTGATTATCACCATCTCGTCTTTCCTGATCGCATTCTCCGTCCTGCTCTTCCTGATCAACGTGATCCGCAGCTGGCGCCACGGCGAGATCGCCGGCGACGACCCGTGGCAGGCCAACACGCTCGAATGGGCGACCAGCTCTCCCCCGCCGCCCTACAACTTCGAGCGCGTGCCGCCGGTACGGAGCTTCATGCCCCTGCGCGACCTGCGGGAGTCTGGCGAGGTGGTCGACAGCAGACCGGAGCCTGCCCGAGCCTAAACCGCTCCGGCGCCTTCGTCCGGGAGTGGTCGTAATGGGCGGCGGCGGCCGGGCTCGGGCACATCGGCGGATGGAGCCCATACAGCCTCAGGCCGCCGTGGACAGGCGCCTCGAAGAAAGGGACTAGTGGTGAGCCTGTTGGTGGTCGGCCGAGGTCGCTGCGTCAGCGGCTTCCTCGGCGGCCCGGTTGAGCGCATCGCCCCGCAACACCCACCATCCAAGACCGACCACACCCAGGCTGGCGACCAGGAACGTGATGCTCATCGCGAGCCACGCTGGTACCCACTCCCCGGCGAGATAGATCACGTTTCAATTATCCCCTACGCACAACCTTCAGGCAGAACCGGCCGCTAGGGTGTTAGTAGGAATACAGGACGTAAATGGTCAACCTCATCGACCTCGTGATCGCAGCCGCCGTCGTGATCGGCCTGGCCAACGGGTACAGGCGCGGCTTCTGGCTGTCGCTGGCCCAGTACGTCGGGCTGACCATAGGCGTCGTGCTCGGTGCTCTCGCCGCGAAGCCGGTGCTCGACTACCTCCAGATCAACAACCCGACCGCGAGGCCGCTGGGCGCCGTGCTGGTGCTCGTGATCGGCGGCAGTCTCGGTTCCAGCATCGGCTTTGCCGCTGGCGAACCGGTTCGTCGCGGCATCCTGCGCCAGGGCATCCACACCTCGACCGATTCCATCGGCGGCGCCGCGCTGTCGGCGGTGGCGGTTATGGCGATGTGCTGGTTCCTCGGCTTGAGCTTCTCGAGGGGGCCGAGCCAGGAGATCGCGCAGCAGATCCAGAGGTCGGTCCTTCTCCGCACCATCGATTCGATGGGAATGAAGCCGCCCGTGTTCCTCGCCAGCGTCGAAGGGATCCTGGCCGGGGTCTCCTTCCCGTCCGCCTTCGCGGGCCTCGAGCCGGCGCTCCCTGCCCCGCTTCCCGTCCCGACCTCCGTCGACACGGCCGGGGTCAACCGGGTGGCTGAATCCGTGGTCAAGGTGTCCAGCTTCGGATGTGGCGGACTGGTCACCGGCAGCGGATTCCCTGTCGGCGTCGGCTACTTCGTCACCAACGCCCACGTGGTCTCAGGGACGAGCAACCACGTGATCATCATGCCCGGAGGCCGCGAGATGAAGGCTGCAGTGGTCTACTTCGACCCCGAGAAGGACGTGGCCGTCCTGTACGCGCCGGAGTTCACGGGTCCGGGCCTCACCTTCGGTCCGGCCCAGCGCGGCACCAACGCCGCCGTCATCGGCTATCCAGGGGGTGGCCCCGAGAAGGTGGTGCCTGCTGTCGTCGACGGCACCGTGGACGCGGAAGGTCGCGACATCTACAACGAAAACCTGGTGACGCGTCAGATCTACGTCATACAGGCGGGCGTGCACCCGGGCAACTCGGGCGGCCCGCTGGTCGACCTGCAGGGACGGGTGCTCGGGATCGTATTCGCGACGTCCGCAGCTGACCTGAACCAGGCCTACGCGCTGACGGACGACGAGATCGCCACCGACATCCGCGACGCTCAGACGAACACCTCTCCGAAGGACACCAGCCAGTACGCCTGTGCTGCTTAGGAGTCCGTCGCGCCAGCTGCGCCGGATGTTTCGGCTAGCTCAGTCCTTCTCCGGTTTGGCTTCTTCGATCAGCATCACGGGGATGCCGTCCACGATCGGATAGAGCACCTTGCACTGCGTACAGCGCAGCTGATCGGGCTCTTTGAGCTCCACTTTGGTGTGGCATTTGGGGCAGGCGAGGATTTCAAGCAGTTCTTGGGAGATCACCCGCGCATGGTAGTACGGTTTCGCCAGTGATTCTGAGGCGGCTGTACCTGTATCTGGTCAGCGCCGCGGCGCTGGGCCTGTTCGCGTTCGGGCTGGCGCTTCTCGGGAACACCGCCCTGCTCTTCCTCTTCAACGATCCCTCGGCGCAGAGCAGCCGTACATCGCTGGCCGGCTTCAGCGCCATGGTGCTGGTCGCGGGGCCGGTGTGGGGGGTTCATTTCTGGTTCGCGCGCCGCTTCGCCATGCGCGATCCCTACGACCGGGCCTCCGCCATCCGCCGACTCTACGTGTACTGGGCCTGCCTTGGTGGATCGATCGGCGCAGCTGTCGCCATCGCCGTGATGGCGGCGGACCTCCTCAGGCCGGTCATCGACACGTGCCGTCTGTACGGCCTCGACGCGACGAACATGAGCAACGGCTACTGCGCCGCGGATCCGAACTGGCTGGTCGCGGCCCAGGCCGGTTGGGTTGGCCTGGTCCTGATGGGCGTTTGGGCATTTCATTTCTGGACCGCAGCCCGCGACCGCGCGGCGGTCGGCGAGACGGGTGCTTCCGCCACCCTGCGACGCTGGTACATGTACCCGGCGCTGCTGGCCGGACTCCTGATCATGTTGAGCGGCCTTGCGCAAACGATGGAGGTGGGCTGGCTCAAGATCGTGCAGAGCCCGCTTGGAAATTTCAGGTACGTCGGAGACTCCATCGGCCAGACCCTCGGCGGCCTGCTGCTGTGGAGCTTCCACGCGCGCACCATCGCGCGAAATCACGTCGCCGACGACCGCCACTCCACGCTTCGAGCGCTGCAGGGCTTCATCGCGGTCGCCATTTCCATCGCTGTCGCATTGTTCGGCGCAAGCCAGATCCTTTACTACGCGCTGGCGCGGCTGCTCGGCGTCAGCAACCCCGGCGGCGTCAACGCCAACGACATCCTCGGGGCCCTGGCGGCGCCCGCGTCGGCGCTGCTCGTGTACGGCGTCGCGTGGTTCCTGGTGCGTCGTCGCTTGGCGCGCGACGCGGGTACTCAGGAGGCGGACCGCCAGGCCGGCATCCGCCGGCTTTACACCAACCTTGCGGCCCTGGTCTCGCTGGGCGCGTGGTCCGTCGGCGCGGCCGGCCTGCTGTGGGTGGTGGCCGAGCAGATCGAGGCGCCGATCATCGGGGTGGGTGCGGCGGGCTGGAAGGACCCGGCCAGCCTGTGGGGCACGCTGCTGCTGGTCGGCGCAGGCGTCTGGACTGCCCACTGGCGCCAGGCCCCGTGGGCAGCCGACCGCCAGTCGCTCAGCCGGCGCCTGTACGTCTGGGCGGCCCTGCTGGCCAGCGTCCTCGCGGTGCTCGGCGGCGGGGTGGGCATGCTCAACTCGCTGCTCCAGCAGCTGTTCAGCGCTCATCCCACGCTCAAGGACTCGGCCAACCTCGACTTCGGCCACTATCTCGCGGTCATCGTGGTGGCGGCCGGCGTCGCGGTCTACCACTGGCGCGTCCTGAGGGCGGACGCCGCCGCCCGCCCGCCCAGGCCGGCCATCGCTCGCGGGCCCGAGGCGCCCCCTCCTCTTCGGACGCCCGAGGCCGGCCCGGCCCTTGTGGCGGGCCCTATCGCAACCGGGGTTCGGCATTCCCGCCATTACACGCTTGTCGTGTCGGACGCCACGGAGGACGACGTCCACCAGGCCCTGGCCGCGCTGCCACCGCAGGCGAGCTACCAGCTGACGCCGAACGAGCCGCCCGTTGCCGCAGGCTGACCCGCAGGCTTTCCTCGATCTTGTCGACTGGCGGCGCCGGGTGGGCGACCTGTACCGCATCAGCGGCCCGGATGCGCTGGGTCGGTTCCGACAGTCGCGCGATGAGCTGTTCCGGAATCACCCTCAGTCGCCGATCGAGCCCGACGAGCGCGCTACGTTCGGGGGCTTGCATTACTTTGCTCACGATCCGGCCTTCCGTGTCGTCGCCCATCTCGAGCCCGGCGACGGGAGCGAGCTCGTGATCGAGACGGGGGGCGACGACGGGTCGGTGCGCTACCGTCGCGCGGGCCTGCTCAAGTTTCGCCTTGGCGCTCAGGCGTGCCGGCTCACCGTCCTCAGCCTGGTCCAATACGCCGGCGGCCTCTTCGTACCGTTTCGCGACGCCACCTCGGGGCGCGAGACCTACGGCGGCGGCCGTTACCTGTTCGACACGGCCAAGGACACGGACGGCCTGGTGCTCGAGATCATGCCGGGATCACTCGAGCTGACGATCGACTTCAACTACGCCTACAACGCGTCCTGCGCTTACAGCCCGCGCTGGGCCTGCCCCCTGGCTCCGCTCGAGAACCACCTGGAGACCCCCGTGCGGGCCGGGGAGATGGTCTACAAGGACGGCGTTTCCTAGGCGGTGGCCTGGCTTCCCCGGACGAGCTTGATCAGCTCGCCGGCGAGGGCGATCGATTCCGCGTTTGGCTGCGTCATGTTGCTCAAGGTGAATCCGCCGAAGCCCGCGTCCAGGTACGGCCTCAGGATCTCGGCAGCCTTGCCCGGAGTCGCGACTGAAACCATCGAGCGGCGCTGTTCCGGGACACGCTCAACCGCCGCCGCCGAATCCTTCTCGTGTGCGACCAGGACGATGTTCATGCCGATGGTCAGCATCACCGTCGACGGGTCACGTCCCTCCGCCTCGCAGTGCTTCTCGAAGATGCCTTTCTTTCGCTCCAGTTCTTCGAGCGGGCCACCGAACCAGTGGCCGATGTCACCGTGGCGTGCGAGCAGTCGCAGCGTGCGCTTCTCGCCACCCCCACCGACCAGGATTTTGGGGCCGCCAGGCTGGATCGGCCTCGGCACGTTCAGCGCTCGGTCGATGCGGTAGTGCTTGCCCTCGAACGACGGGCGGTCCTCGGTGAACATGAGCTTGATGATGGTCAGGGCCTCGTCAAGGCGATCCATCCGCTCTCCGATGGGCGGAAACTCGATGCCGTAGCCGGCAGCCTCCGAGTCGTTCCACGCCGCACCGATGCCCATCACCGCGCGGCCGCCGGAGATGACGTCCAGCGTGGTGACCGCCTTGGCCAGCACCGCCGGGTTGCGGTAGACCACGCCCGTTACGAGGGTGCCGAGCTTGACGCGGCTCGTCTGCGTCGCCAGGGCGGCGAGGGTCGGGTACGCCTCGAGCATCGGGTCGGTCTCCGGGCCCACGCCTCGGATCTGATAGAAGTGGTCCATCACCGTGACGAGGTCGAAGCCCGCCGCCTCGGCGGCCCTTGCGTTTTCAGCGACGCGCTGGAACAGACGATCGTCGGGAACGCCGGGAAAGGTGAAGTTGGGCATGTGGTATCCGAAAAATGCAGCCATAGCGAAAACAACACCTCGACGCCCGCCGGAAATTCCGTAACCGGCTCGCGCCGCCTATCGTTGGCCTCGACATGAGATGGAGCACGCTGGCCTGGCTGGCCTGCGCGTTCGCCGTCCTGCTCTTCGGGACCGCGCTCGTCTTTGAGGCGTTCGACCGCAACTCCAACTCGGCCAGCGACACCATCCGGCCGTTCGTGATCACGATGGCCCCCCTCTGGGCGGTGGCGATAGCCGCCTCACGAGTTCTGCTGCGCAGGCCCTCATAGGCGCTTGCGAGCCTGGGATCCCCATCACGCCCCTGCGGTAGGCCTCATCCCCGGGGAGCGGTATAGATAGAATTTGTCGATCCGGCCGTGGCCATAGACGAATCACGTAACGGCAAGGCGAGCGGGATCCAGCTCGTTCAGGTCGAGGGGTTCCTGGAGGTGGCCAGGCGCGGCAGCGTCAGCCGGGCCGCCGAGGCCCTGTTCATCACCCAGCCCACCCTGACCGCCCGGCTCCATGGGCTGGAGCGGGAGCTTGGGGCGGCCCTGTTCTTGCGCACATCGCACGGCATGCGCCTGACCGACGCCGGGCGCGCCTGGGTTCCGTTTGCCGAGCGCGCCCTCCGCGCCCTGATCGAGGGCCGCGACGCGCTGGAGCAGGTCATGTCAGCTTCGGCCGGTCACCTCATGATCGCCGCCGCGCCGGCGGTGAGCACCTACGTTCTTCCCGAGCTTCTCGAGCGCTTCGTGGCAGAGCATCCGAGGGTCGAGGTCTCGGTCCGAACAGGGCATTCCGAGGACGTGGTCGACCTGGTCCTGCGCGACGAGGTCCAGATCGGCCTGGGACGCGCCATCCGGCATCCCGACATCGAGCTGCGGCCGTTCCACACAGAGGAGCTCGTGCTGGTCTGCGCCCCGGATCACCCGTTCACGAAACGGCAAGACGTTCCAATGTCCGACGTGGCCGCGCAAAAGCTGATCATGTTCGACCGGACGTCGAGCTATTACGAGATCACGCAGGGAGCGTTTCTCTCGGCGGGCGTGAAACCGCGGGGACTCATGGAGCTCGACTCGATCGAGGCGGCCAAGAAGATGGTGGAGCGCGGCCTCGGCGTGGCGCTGCTGCCCGGAAGCGCGGTGGCCCGCGAGGTCGCGGGCGGCACGTTATGCGTCGTCGACATGAGGGACGCGCCGCCGATGCACAACACGATCGTCGCGTATCGCCGGCGTGACGCCGGCAAGCCTGAAGGGATCGTCGCCGCCTTTCTCACCCTTCTCGAATCGCGCGACCGGCCAGAATAGAACGCGCCGCAGGACTCGGATTGTCATTGGCTTTTCCGATGGGTCGTATCAAATCAATTAATTGGATTTATAGCCCAACTCTTGATAGCTTGGGCCCATGGATGGCCACGACCGATCGCAAGAGCTGGAGACCGAGCCCTCGACGTACGAGTGCGAGTGCCCGGAACCGTGCAACTGCGACCACGAGAACGAGTAGTCACTCACCTCGGGCGCGTTGCCCGATCAACCACCTGACCCAAGGAGGCCCGGAATGGACCTTGTCTCGACGCCCCTTCTCCCGGAGGGGTTCAAAGTCCCGGCGTCGCGCAACGAGGAACCGAGCAAGCGACTGCGGCGGCTGCTCGCTACCAAGCCGTATGTCTTCGGCCCCGGCGTGTACGACCCCATGGGGGCCGAGCTGGTCATGTACCACGGCTTCGATGCCGTTTACTTCAGTGGCTACTCCTTCGCGGTGGGTCACCTCGGTACCACCGACATGGACCTCTACTCGTCCGTCGAGATCGCGGACGGCGCTCGCCGCACCGTGAGCGCGCTGCGCAAGTTCCAGCTCACGATGGCGATGGGAGACCCCGAGAAGGGCGCTCCACCTGTCCACCTCGAGATTCCGCCGGTGGTCGTCGACATGGACGCCGGATACGGCAACCTTTTCAACGTCCAGCGGACCATGGATCTCTACGTTCGCGCCGGAGTCGCCGCAGCACACCTTGAGGATCAGGTCATGCCCAAGCGCTGCGGTCACATAGCGGGCAAGGCGCTCATCTCGGCCGACGAGTTCGTCGGAAAGTTGAAGATGATGCGCAACGCCGCGGACGACCTGGGGCACAAGGACTTCGTCATCATCGCGCGCACGGACGGCGTGTCCGCCACCGAGGCGCCCGAGTCCAAGCGCGGGATCGAGCTCGCCATCGACCGCGGGCTGCGCTACCTGGACAGCGGCGTGCCCGACCTGCTCTGGTGCGAGTTCCCCACCGCCGAACGCGGGCCGTCGGAGAATTTCTTCACCGAGATTCGCAAGCGGTATCCGAAAGCGCGATTTGCATTCAACTACTCGTCGTCTTTCAAATGGTTCAACGAAAAGGAACCGATCACCTGGGCTGAGCTGGGCCAGCAGGGCGTCGGCTTCATCTTCATCACGCTGGCGCTGCAGCACGCCGCCGGCCACGGCATGTCGATGCTCCTCGACGGACTGAAGAAAAACAAGGAAGAGGGCTACATGGCCCTGCAGCGCCAAGAGTGGGCGCCCGGGGCAGACATCCCGACCCGCTCTCACCACCTGTTCACGGGCGTGCCGTACCACCAGCATGTCGGCCACGAGTACGGCGCGTCGCGGCTGAGCGAGGAGCTGGGACAGGAGCTCGAGATCTCGAAGGTGGTCTGAGCTCGTCCTCTCGGTAGACTCTGTCGACGAGAGGCGGGGTTTCAGTGCTCCTTTTTCCGTTCCGCTACGCGTGGTGGCTGCTTACGAGCGTCAGGCGCTCGCTGGCCGCGCCGCCCGACTTCGTCGAGTTCCTGATCGAGGATGGCCTCCCCGCCCTGCCCGATCCCCCGCGCCCGTGGTGGCAGCGATTCACCTCGCGTTCACGCCTGAGCATCAGAGAACTCGGCGAGCGGTTCGAGGCGATCGGGCGCGACTCCCGCATCAAGGGCGTCGTCCTGCACCTTCGCCCCGTCGGGATGCCGATGGCGTCGCTGCAAGACCTGAGAGAGCTGGTGGCCAGCCTGCGCAAGTCGGGCAAGCGTGTGCTCGCCTGGGCGCCTTACTACACGACCGGCACCTACTACCTCGCATGCGCATGCGACGAGATCCTGCTCATGCCGGTCGGCGCCATCCAGCCGCTCGGCATCGCCACCACCGGGATGTTCCTCGCCGATGGGCTGGCACGGCTCGGCGTCAAGGCGGACTTCGTGGCGATCTCCCCATATAAGACGGCGGCCGACACGCTGACCCGCTCGACCATGTCGGAGGCGTACCGCGACCAGGTGACCTGGCTACTCGATTCCCAGTACGGCGAGCTGGTAGCGGCGATCGCCGAGAGCCGGCATGTCGACCAGAGCGCTGCCAAGGCGATCATCGATGGGTCCCCTTACGGCGATGAGGCGGCCGCAGCACAGCATGTCGTCGACGGCATCGTCCCCGAGGAGGACCTGCCCGCCCATCTCGGCCGGGGCGGCGGCAAACCGGTGACCATGGCAATCTGGGAGAAAGCCCGCCGCGCGATGCGCGCACCGGCGCCGACAATGGGCCGGGGCAAATACGTGGCCTTGATCCGCATCGAAGGCACGATCGTCGACGGACGCTCGAGCCGAATGCCCATCCAGCCGCCCGTGGAGCTGCCTTTGCTGGGCGACGAGCGCGCCGGCGATCTAACCGTGGTCCAGGTGGCGCGCCAGGTGGCTGCGGACAGGCGTGCGGCCGCGGCGGTGCTCTACGTGAACTCGCGCGGAGGCTCGGCCACGGCGTCCGAGGCAATGCGCCAGGCGCTCGCCCAGGTGGCCGTGCGCAAGCCACTCGTGGTGGTCATGGGACCCATAGCCGGCTCAGGCGGCTACTGGGTCGCGATGCCCGGCTCGTGGATCGTTTCGCGGCCTGGCACGCTGACCGGGTCGATCGGAGTGCTGACCGGCAAGCTGGTGACCGGTGCGATGTGGGCCAAGCTGCTGCTCGGGCGGGAGACGGTCGCGTTCGGCGACAACGTCACGCTCGAGACCGACGAACGACCGTATACCGACGACCAGCGGGCGATGGTCAGGCGCGAGGTCGAGCGCATCTACGGCCTTTTCGTTGACGTGGTGTCAAGGGCTCGGAAGCTGACCGCCGATGAGGTGCAGCCGATCGCGGCAGGCCGGGTCTGGACTGGAAGGCAAGCCCTCGAGCGCAAGCTGGTCGACGAGATGGGCGGCCTTGACGCCGGCGTGCGCAAGGCGCGCACGCTCGCAGGGCTTTCCGACTCTGTCCCCCTACGCGAGGCCCGCGCTCCCAGGCGGGCCATCCCTCCCCTGGCTGCCGCCGCGGGGGGCGGATGGTTGGGCTACGCCCTGGAAGGTCTCTCCCTGCTCAGCCGGGCCCCGGCGCTCGCGGTGATGGAATTCCTGCCGACGGACCTGCAGTGAGCATCCCGGTTCAAGAGTCGAGGGCCGGGAACCTCCAGGGCTGGCGTTCGCGCACGATCTGGTAAACGGCCTCCACCACGCTCTCCCGGTTGGGCTTGGTGAAATAGTCGCCATCCGGGCCGTACGCCGGGCGGTTGGGCGAGGCCGGGAGCGTGCGCGGGGAGGCGTCGAGGTGCCACCACCCCTTCTGCGTCTCGAGGATCTGCTGCAGCATGAAGGCCGACGCTCCACCGGGTACGTCTTCGTCGAGGCACACGAGCGCGTGCGTCTTCTCGACCGATCGCACGATCGAATGGTTCACGTCGAACGGGTTCAACGTCTGCACGTCGATGACCTCGCATGAAACGCCGAGGCTCTCGAGCGCCTTGGCCGCGTCGAGCGCGATGGCGCAGCAGGCGCCGTACGTAACAACCGTCGCGTCCGTCCCCTCGCGAAGGACCTCCGGGACGCCGAGCGGTACGGTGAACACGCCGATGTTGTCCGGCACACGCTCCTTGAGCCGGTAGCCGTTGAGCACCTCGATCACGACCCCCGGGTTGTCGCCACGGAACAGGGTGTTGTAGAACCCGGCGGCCTGGGTCATGTTGCGCGGCACCGCGATGTAGATGCCCTGCAGGGCGTTAAGCAGCACCGACATCGGAGAACCCGAGTGCCAGATGCCCACCAGGCGGTGGCCCTTGGTCCTGATCACGACGGGCGCCTTCTGCCCGCCGACCGAGCGCCAGTGAAGTGTCGCGAGGTCGTCGGACGCAGTCTGGAGCGCATACAGGAAGTAGTCGAGGTACTGGATGTCGCAGATGGGGCGCAGCCCGCGCATCGCGGCACCGATCGCCTGTCCGAGGATCGTCGCCTCGCGTATGCCGGTGTCGGTCAGGCGAAGGTCGCCGTACCTCGCCTGCAGTCCCTCGAAGACCAGGTTCACGTCACCCAGGCGGCCGACGTCCTCGCCGATCACGAAGATCCGTGGGTCGCGGGCGAAGTTGGCGTCGAAATTGCGCAGGAGGACCTGGCGGCCGTCGACCAGCGGCGACTTGTCCGTGTATACGGCCCCCACCACCGGCACCTTGAGCGGTGACTCATCTGAGCGGCTGTAGAGGTGCGAGTTGTAGCGCTCTTCGTTCTGCCGCCGGTAGTCCTCCACGAACCGCGCGAGCTCGGTCCGAGCCGGCGACTCGATTCCGCGCAACTGGTGCAGCGCACGGGCGGTCGTGGACATGACGAGCGAGCGGGTCACCTTGCCGGCGCCCTCGAGGTCGCTCGTGAGGCCGGCCAACTCCGGCATTTCGACGCTCTTGAGCATCGCGACGGCGCGATCGCGCTCGGCGCGGATCGGGTTCTGAAACGCTTCCCATGCAAGGTCGCGCGCGGCCTCGACCGCCTCTTTGTCGGCGGCCTCCCAACCTTCGAGCTGGGACTCGCTGGCGATGCCGGACTCGATGATCCAGTCCCGCATCCGGGCCAAGCAGTCGTACTCGTTCTCGAAGCGCAAGCGCTCCTTTGTCTTGTAGCGCTCGTGGCTGCCGCTGGTCGAATGTCCTTGGGGCTGGGTCATCTCGGTGACGTGGAAGAGCGCGGGCTTTTGCTCGCGCCGGACCTTTTCGATCCCGGATGCGTAGGTCTCGACCAGCGCCTGGTAGTCCCAGCCACGCACGACGTGGATGTCGATCCCGGGCCGGTCGTCGGGATTGAAGCCGCGGAGCACATCCGAGATCGACGCCTTGGTGGTCTCGGCCGTGATCGGGACGCTGATCCCGTAGCCGTCGTCCCACACCGACATCGCCATCGGAACCTGCAGCACGCCCGCCGCGTTGATCGACTCCCAGAACAGGCCCTCGCTGGTGGCGGCATCCCCGATCGTGCCGAAAGCGACCTCGTTGCCATCTACGGAGAAGCCGTCTTGCGCCGACTTGAGCTGCGGGTTCTCGCGATAGAGCTTGGAGGCGTAGGCCAGCCCGATCAGTCGAGGCATCCACCCTGCGATGTTGGAGACGTCGGCGCTCGAGTTCGGCATGTCGACGGATCTCGTGAAAGCACCGCCGTCGTCCAGGAAGCGCGTGGCGAAATGGTTGCCCATCTGCCGGCCGCCCGAGGCCGGGTCCGCGTCAAGGCTTGCGTTGCCGTAGAGCTGGGCGAAGAAGTCGCGCACGTTGGACATTCGCGTCGCCCACATGAACGTCTGGTCGCGGTAGTAGCCGGCGCGCCAGTCGCCCGGGCGGAAGGTCTTGGCCATGGCGATCTGGGCGACCTCTTTGCCGTCGCCGAAGATGCCGAACGTAGCATTGCCGCGGAGCACCTCAGCACGCCCGATGATGCTGGCGCGGCGACTGCTGTACGCCAGCCGATAGTCGGCGGTTATCGATTCCGCAGTCAGGGAGAACTTGGTGTTGCGGAGCGCTTTCGCCAGGTCGGAAAACCTCCCCTACGCCTTTGGAGTCGCCGCCGGAACGGCAAACCTACGTTATCACGCACCGCGCGGAATTCCGCTTCGGCGGGGGTCCGCTCCGCCGATCAGGTGCTAGCCAGCGTTCCCGGCATGGCGCATGAACGTCTCCGCGGCGCCCTCGCGGATGCCGCCGGCACGGCTGGCCTGAAGCGCCAGCTTCATCTGCGCGTAGGCTGCGGCCACCTCCCCGCGTTTCTCGAGAATCTCGGCGTAGATCCCGTGGCACTGGAACAGCCTCTCCTGGGCGCCAAGCTCCCCGAAGCCGTGGATGGCGAGCTCGAACTCTCGGTCGGTGGTCTTCGCGTCGCCCAGGCGGTCTGCTATGCGGCCCAGCGAAACGTGGGCCTCGGCCACGTTGGAACCTTCGTTCAGGCTCATCGCGAGCTTGAGGGCTTCCTGGGCGTAGGCGCCGGCCTGGTCGACGTCACCGTGGTCGAGGCAGAGCTCGCACAGGCTGAGGAGCACGAGGCTGCGCCCTACCCCGAGCTCGGATTCGGGTGACAGCTCGTTCGAGCGATCGAGATGCCGGCGGGAGTCTGCGTCATCGCCGCGCGCCTTCAAGATCAGGCCGAGCGCGTTTTCCGCGCGGGCCAGCGACACGCGGTCTCGCAGGATCTCGAGGAGGGCCACCGAGCGCATCGCGTACCGGGCGGCGGTGTCGACCTGCCCCAGGGCGTGGTACGCGCCACCCAGCCCGCTGTAAATCGCCGCCAGTCGCTTGAGGTCGAACAGGGACCCCGAGGCATCGATGGCGGCCTCGTACATCTCGATCGCCTTGTCCCAGTTCTTGTTCGCCACGTAGGCGGTTGCGACAATCGCCAGGAGCCTCGCTTCGGTCGGCAGCGGGACCGGGTTCAGCGACCTGCATACCTCCAGCGCCCTCTCCGCGAGCTGAAGGGCGTCGTCACGCTGGGTCATGTAGGCGAGGGTCGCTTGCGCACCCAGGCACTCGGCCAGCATCACACCGTCGTTGATGGCTTCGAAGTGGGCCCGTGCGTCGGCGAGCAGTGCGATCCCGCGCTCAGGCTGGCCGAGCTGCAGATGGGCCATGGCCAGGAAGTAGCGGATCCTCCCCAACCTGTAGGCGGACGTCCCGAGCTCCAACAGCGATGCCCCCAGCTCGACGGCCTCGGGGTAGCGGCCCTCGGCGACCATCGCCTCCAGCTCGGCCAGCCGGGCCTGGGTCTCGTCGGTCCCCCCCGCGGGATCCGCCAGAAAGAACTCGACCGGCTTGCCCGTGCGCTGGGCGATGTGCTCGAGCGTGGGCAGCGACGGTCGGGTGCGGCCCGTCTCGATCAGGTAGATCGCGGGCGCCGTGACGTGGCCCTTGCCCACCTGGGCAAGGCTGAGGCCGGCCTCGGACCTGGCCTGCTTCACCGAGCCGGGGCGAAGGGCGACTCCTGGGAGGCGGCGGCGGTGACTCTTAGCGCGACCGGAGTCTACATCTGGAACGTTCCTGGCCCCGGGCAC